>NZ_JAMGBC010000001.1:602000-903000 GCF_023516495.1 Sphingomonas anseongensis | reverse complement strand
GATGTCTTTGCCGCCGAGCCGGAGGGCCTGAGCCACTGGAACCTGAAAGCGGCGACCTTGGGCCGGCTCGGCGACTTCGAGCAGGCGATCAAGCTGTATGAAGACGTGTTGGAGCGGGTGCCGGGGCAGCCCAAGGTCTGGATGAGCTACGGGCATATGCTCAAGACCGTTGGCCGGCAGCCGGAAGGAATCGCCGCCTATCGCAAGGCGATCGAGCTCGAGCCGACGCTGGGCGAGGCATGGTGGAGCCTGGCGAACCTCAAGACGGTCAGCTTCGACGACGGTGACGTCGAGGCGATGCGCGAGGCTATCGACTCACCGGGCCTGGCCGACGAGGACCGGCTTCACCTGGAATTCGCGCTCGGCAAGGCGATGCACGATCGGCGGCAAACCGACGAGGCGTTCGCTCATTATGCGCGCGGCAATGCGCTTCGGCTGAAGCGGGAGCCGTACCGGGGCTCCGAGGTCACGAAGCTGGTCGACGAGAGCATCGAGGCGTTCACGGCCGAATTTTTCGCCGAGCGTCGCGGCGGCTGCGAGGCGGCCGATCCCATCTTCATCGTCGGGATGCCGCGAGCGGGATCGACTTTGATCGAGCAGATACTCTCCTCCCACAGCCTCGTGGAAGGGACGTCCGAGCTTCCGGATCTTCCTGCCGTGGCACGGAAGGAGGGACGCTACCCGCAATCGATACTGGAGCTGGACGAGGCCGAGCGTCGTCAGCGGGGCGAGGAATATCTGAAGCGCGCCAGCGTTCAGCGGCGGACTGCCAGGCCCTTCTTCATCGACAAGCTCCCGAACAACTGGATGTTCGTTCCGGCGATCCAGCTGTTCCTTCCGAACGCCAGGATCATCGATGCGCGCCGGCACCCGATGGCCTGCTGCTTCTCCAACTTCCGCCAGCATTTCGCGCGGGGGCAGAACTTCGCCTACGACCTCGACGACCTCGGGCACTATTATGCGGATTACGTGCGGCTGATGGCGCACGTCGACTCGGTCCTGCCCGGGCGGGTCCACCGCGTGATCTACGAGCGGATGGTGGATGACACCGAGTCCGAGGTCCGGGCGCTCCTCGATCATTGCGGGCTCGACTTCGAGCCTGGGTGCCTGGAATTCCACAAGACGGAACGCGCGGTCCGGACCGCCAGCTCTGAGCAGGTGCGCCGGCCGATCTATCGCGATTCGACCGACGAATGGCGCGCTTATGAAGCGCACCTGGGGCCGCTGAAGACGGCCCTCGGCGACGTGGTCGAGGCTTATCCAGCCGCCCCCGCGTCTCTCGCGCAACGGTAGCGCAACAATCGTGTGAACGCCCCGCAACTGCCGTTGACAAGCGGCCGGCGCTCTGTCGCAATAGCCGTTCGTTGCAAGGGGGCTCGCAATGATGATTGGCAAGACTCGCGCGCTGACTTTGGCGCTGTTCTCGACGACCGTGCTTTCAACCTCGGCCTGGGCGCAAACGACGACGCCCGCACCCGTCGACGCGACTCCGCAGACGCCGCAGACCCAGTCGCCGGCGCCGGGAACGAACGCCACCGACGTCACGTCCAACCCGAACGTGCAGAAGGCCCAGGACGGGCTGGTGCCGGACGGCAACGAGATAATCGTTACAGCGACCAAGCGCGAGGAGCGCCTTCAGAACGTCCCCCAAAGCGTTATCGCTCTCGGCACGCGTCGGCTCGACCAGCTAAACATCTCGAATTTTGAGGAATATACCAAGCAACTCCCGTCGGTGAGCTTCAACACGTCGCAGTCTGGCGGCGCGGTCATCTACATGCGGGGCGTGGCGACCGGCGGCGACGGCAACCATTCCGGATCGCTTCCCTCGGTCGGTGTCTATCTCGACGAGCAGCCGGTGACGACCATCGGCGGAGCGCTCGACGTCCACATTTACGACATCGCCCGAATCGAGAGCCTGGCAGGACCGCAGGGCACGCTCTACGGCGCGTCGAGTGAAGCCGGCACCATCCGGATCATCACCAACAAGCCCGACCTGACCGCCACCTACGGGCGGGTCGACGCCGAGGTGAACACCGTCCAGCACGGCAGCATCGGCGGAAAGCTGGAAGGGATGATCAACATCCCGATTTCCAACAACATCGCCTTCCGCGGAGTGGCATTTTACCACCGTGATGCCGGCTTCATCGACAACGTGCCCGGAAGCCGCACCTATTGCGGCGATCCCGTGACGATCCCGGACCCCGACGCGCCGCCGCCTGCGACCATCACCGTCGGCTGCTTCCACAACGGAATTACCGTCAACAACACGCCCTTCCTGAAGGACAACATCAACGAGGGCACCGATTACGGCGGACGCGCGGCGCTCAAGATCGACCTCAACGAAAACTGGACCGTCACTCCGACGATCATGCATCAATATTCGAAGAACGAGGGCTTCCCCGGCTTCGATCCGACGTTGGGCGACCTGAACGTGCAGCGGTTCCGCGGCGACGAGTTCAGCAAGGACCAGTTCACCCAGGCGGCGCTCACGGTCGAAGGCAAGATCGCCAATTTCGACCTGACCTATGCGGGCGCCTACATGGACCGCCCGACCTATTCGATCGGCGACTATACCGATTACAGCGACGCGTACGACGCGGCCTATGAAAGCGCCGGCGGCCTCGCCAACTATTTCTATTTCCAGGACTCCGCCGGGAACACGATCGACCCGCGCCAGCACATCCTGGGCAAAGAGCATTTCAAGAAGATGAGCCAGGAATTGCGGATCTCGACTCCGCACGAAGGACGGCTGCGGGCGATGGTCGGCGCGTTCTACCAGCGCCAGACCAACCGGATTTACCAGAATTACCTGGTCGACAATCTCGACCCCAATCTTTCGGTCAACGGTTGGCCGGGAACGCTGTGGCTGACCCTTCAGAACCGGAAGGACCAGGATTGGGCGCTGTTCGGCGAGAGCGAATTCGACGTGACCCCAACGGTGACGTTGATCGCCGGCGGGCGCTTGTTCAAATATGACAACAGCCTGTTCGGCTTCGCCGGGTTCGGAAAGAACCCGGGCTTCCTCGAGAATCCACCTGACGGTTTCGACAACCCGCCGCCGAACGGTGCCGGCGGAAGCTCCGGCGTCCGGCGCTGCCTGACCGTGAACGGCTTGCAGCTTCGCGACGACGATGGGTCGGAGCTCGCAAGCGGGGGAATTCCCGGCACCCCCTGCACCAACGTTGGCGAAGTGGTGAACGGCAAGGCCGTGCCGCGCGAGAGCAAGGGCGACGGCTTCACCCACCGCCTGAGCGCGCGGTGGAAACCGCAGAAGGACCTGATGTTCTACGCGACCTGGTCGCGCGGCTTCCGTCCGGGCGGGATTAACCGGCAGCCCAATGCTCCGGCGTACGATTCCGACTTCCTCACCAATTACGAGATCGGCTGGAAAACGGGCTTCGGGCCTCTCACCTGGAACGGCGCCATTTATCACCAAGTGTGGAAGAAGTTTCAGTTCAGCTTCCTCGGCGAAAACAGCCTGACCGTCATCCAGAACGGCCGCGACGCGAAGATCGACGGCGTTGAGACGGACGTTTCCTATGTCCGTGGCGGGCTGAGCCTGAATGCCGCCGCGGCCTATACGGATGCACGGACGAGCGGTGCGATCTGCAACGTCAGCTTCGACACAGCGAAGGGCTGCGACACGTTGTTCATCAACGACCCTGCCGATCCGGACGACGACGTCCAGGACTTCGTCGTCACTCCGTCCGGAGCGAGGTTGCCGGTCACGCCGAAGTTCAAGGCGACCGCGACCGCGCGCTACACCTGGCCGGTGTGGATGGGCAAAGCGCATGTGCAGGGGAGCCTCGCCTATCAATCGTCCGCGAGCGTCGACATTCGTCACGACATGGGCGGCGGCGTGAATCCGAACGACTATCTCGGGCGGCTCCACGCCTTCACAGTCGTCGATCTGTTCGCCGGCTATGAATGGGACCGCTACAGCGCGGAACTGTTCGTCAGCAACTTCTTCGACGAACGCAACCAGCTGGCGCGGTTCGTGGCCTGCAGCATCTGCACCCGGACCTATATCCTGCCGGGGCAGCCGCGGACGATCGGCGTGAGGCTGGGCGCGAGATTCTAGCCGGCACTCGGGCCCTCAACGCGATCGACGCGTTGAGGGCTGCGTGACAGAAGAGCGCAACAAGGGACGGCCATCGCTGGCGACCGCAATCGCTTCGGCGGTGCTGGCGATCATCTGGTTCGAGATGCTCAGCCTCGGCACCGGCGGGCTCGACGACAATATCCTTCGCACCATCTACGCAGGCGGACATCCCGTACTGGTCGCGGTCGCGAAGGGATTCACCTTCCTTGGAACCTGGCAATTCGGGATTGCCGCGGTGGTCGCGGGAATTGCCCTGTTGGTGGTCATCGGGCGAAGGCGGGCGGCGCTTGCAGCCGCGCTGGTGATCGCGCTGGGGCGCCTGCTGGTGGAGACCCAGAAATATGCGATCGCGCGGCTGAGACCGGCAGATGAGGTACATCTGGTGCCGGTCAGCACCCCGTCCTTTCCAAGCGGCCACGCGGCCAATTCGACGATCGTGTGCCTGACCTTCGCGATCCTGTTTTTCGCCAACACGAGGTGGAAGCGGCCGGCGATCGCCGCCGCGCTGCTGCTCGCTTTCTGCATCGGCCTTAGCCGCGTGATGCTTGGGGTCCATTGGCCGACCGACGTGATCGGAGGCTGGTCGTTCGGCCTGCTGTGGGTAGTGCTGACGCTGCCCTGGGCGGAACGGCTCGCCCATGACGGCCGGATGAGGTAACCTGCGGCCTCCTGACTGGGGAGGGCAGAATGAAGCGTTCGACACCGTTCACCTGGATCGCGGCCGCCATTTTCGCGGTGATGGCGATCGCTCACATCTATCGGCTGATCCAGCCGTTCGACGTGACCATCGGCTCCTGCGTGCTTCCGCAGTGGGTAAGCGCCGTCGCTGCCGTCATCACAGCTGGCCTGAGCTGGATGCTGTGCCGCGAGGCGAGGGGAACTTCCGGACTTTAGAGCCTAGACGTTGAAGCGGAACAGCATCACGTCGCCGTCCTGGACGACATAGTCCTTGCCTTCGCTTCGTAGCTTGCCGGCGTCGCGCGCCCCGGCCTCGCCGCCGAAGCCGATGAAGTCGTCGTAGGCGATCGTTTCCGCGCGGATGAAGCCGCGTTCGAAGTCGCTGTGGATCTCGCCGGCTGCCTCTGGCGCCTTGGCACCCTTGCGGACGGTCCAGGCGCGGGCTTCCTTCGGGCCAGCCGTGTAGAACGTGATCAGCCCCAGAAGCGCATAAGCCGCGTGGATCATCCGGTTGAGGCCGGTTTCGTGAAGGCCAAGGTCGCCCAGGAACGCCTCGCGCTCCTCCTCCGGAAGCGTGGCGATCTCCGCCTCGATGGCTGCGGAGATCACGACCGATACAGCGCCTTCGGTCTTGGCCTTTTCGGCGACGCGCTCGGAAAGGGCGTTGCCGCTAGCTGCGTCGCGCTCGTCCACGTTGCACACGTAAAGGACCGGCTTGGCCGTCAGAAGCTGGGCGCGCTTGAGCGCTTTTTCTTCCTCTACGTCCTTCGGCGTGGTCAGCCGCGCCGGCTTCGAATCTCGAAGCAGGTCCAGCGCCTGGCCGAGGACGGAGGCTTCGACCTTGGCTTCCTTGTCGCCCTGCTGCGCCTTCTTGACGAGGTTGGGCACCCGCTTTTCGAGCGATTCGAGATCGGCGAGCATCAGCTCGGTCTCGACCGTATCGGCGTCCGCGACCGGATCGACGCGGCCTTCGACGTGGGTGACGTCGCCGCCCTCGAAGCAGCGAAGCACGTGGACGATCGCGTCGACCTCACGGATGTTGGCGAGAAACTGGTTGCCCAGGCCTTCGCCCTTGCTGGCGCCGCGGACGAGGCCGGCGATGTCGACGAACTCGATCTGGGTCTCGATCTCCTGCGCCGACTTGGCGATCGCGCGGATCCTGTCGAGGCGCGGGTCGGGGACGGCGACGCGGCCGACGTTCGGCTCGATCGTGCAGAAGGGATAGTTGGCCGCCTGCGCCGCGGCGGTTTCGGTGAGCGCATTGAAGAGCGTCGATTTGCCCACGTTCGGCAGGCCGACGATGCCGCAGCGGAAGCCCATTGAATGTCCTTGGATATCGGGAGTTGCGGGCGCCTTAGCCGCGCGCGCCGAAACTTGCCAAGAAGCGACTCACTTCCGCCGGGCAGGGAAAGGAGATGCTAGTTGCCATTTGAAACTGAACGGCCGGCTCCCTACGTGCCGATCAACCGCAACGGAGTAGCCGATGGCCGACCTTTCGCAATTCCCGATCACCCGCCGCTGGAAGCCCGAGCACCCCGAGCTTCTGCAGCTCTATTCGCTCAACACCCCCAACGGCGTCAAAGCGTCGATCATGCTGGAGGAAGTCGGGCTTCCGTACGAACCGCATCTCGTCGACATTACCGCCAACGAGAGCTGGACACCCGAATTCCTTTCGCTGAACCCCAACGGCAAGATCCCGGCGATCATCGACCCCGACGGCCCGGACGGAAAGCCCATGGGCCTCGCCGAATCCGGAGCGATCCTGATCTACCTGGCCGACAAGACCGGCAAGCTGCTTCCCCAGGGCGCTGGCCGCTACGAGACGATCCAGTGGGTGATGTGGCAGATGGGCCATGTCGGCCCGATGTTCGGGCAGGTCGGATTCTTCCACAAATTCGCCGGCAGCCAGTGGGAGGACAAGCGCCCGCTGCAGCGTTACGTCGATGAGTCGAAACGGCTTCTCGAGATGCTCGACGCGCGGCTCGACGGACGCCAGTGGATCATGGGCGGCGATTATTCGATCGCCGACATCGCCACCGGCGGCTGGGTCAGGAACCTCGTCGGCTTCTACGGAGCCGGCGAGCTGGTCGGATACGCGGCGTTCAAGAATGTGCAGGCGTGGCTCGCTCGCTGGCTCGAGCGGCCGGCGGTGGAGCGCGGCCTCCATGTCACCGAGAAGGCGTCCGGCTAGGCGAAGTTGAAGCTGATGCTCAGCCGGTCGCCTCGGCCGCTTCCGGCGAGGACTTCATGCCGAAGCCAGCTTTCCCACAGCAGGAGCAGGCCCGGGCGCGGTTGGATGGTGACGAAGGTTTCCTCCCGGGGAGGCGCGGCCATCATCAGCGGAAGACGGGGATCCTCGAAGCGGATTGCGCCCGATCCCGCCGGCACTTCGACATAGAGCGTTCCCGACAGGATGCTGTGCGGGTGAATGTGGCCGGAGTGGTGGCCGCCAGCCTTGAGGACATTGACCCACAGGCTGTCGAGCTTGGGCTTCACCTCCCAGCCGGCGTCCCTGGTGAAGCTGCGGGCATGGCGAGTCAGGAGCTTGGCCAGGTCGGCAAAGGCGGGGTCTCGCCTCGGCAGGTCGTTGAGCGAGGCATAGCTCGTGTAGCCGGCGTAGCGATGCTCCTCGCTCCATTTGCGGCCCGCCGAATCATCCGTGGCGAGCGATCGAATGGAGTGCGCAAGCTCCTGCAGCAGCGGAGACTCGATCTCCGTTTCGAACAGCAACGTCGGGAACAGCTGGTGCGTCGGCATTCGCTCGGCTCTGCGTCGTCAAGTGCGCCCGCGCAACCCCGTGGACAGCGTCAGGGCTGCTGACTAGCGTCCCGGCAATCGCCGGGGGAGTTTCAATTCATGCGCCGCCTTTTCAGTTCGTCCGTTGCCCTTGCCCTCGTTCTTGCCGTTTCCATGTCGGCCCAGGCAGCGGTCGCTCCCGCAGCCGACACGACTCCCGCCGGAAAGCGGTTGCTCAAGGTCGATGCCGACACCGTGACCGGGAAAATCGTCGCTACCTTGCCCAAGCCGGACTCCGACGGCGTGTCCGCGCGCTACATCTACCTGACGCAGCTTGAAACCGGGCTGGGCTCGGCGCCGATCGGGCTCGACCGAGCCACCGCGAGCGAGACCCGGATTCTCGTCTTCCGGCGGATCGGCAAGAAGGTCGCGGCGGAGGTCGAGAACAGCAAGTTCGTGGCGAGCGGCGACCTGGACGAGCAGCGCGCCGCCCGCAACAGCTTCGCGACGTCAACGCTGTGGCTCGGCGACGTCATCAAGACCCTTCCCGACGGCTCCTACACGGTCGACCTGGCGGGGTTCCTCGCCCGCGACGACCTGGACATGGTGCAGGCGATCAAGCGTGGGGGCGGGGGCGATTTCAAGTTCGTGCCCGACCTCAGCGCCGCCGACCCGACGTTCGTGAAGGTTTTCCCGAAAAATGCGGAGTTCGCGGCGCGGCTGACCTTTCGCTCCGACGAGCCGAAGGCCGAGGTTTCGAACATCGTCACTGGAAACACGCTCAGCCTGGTGCTTCGCCATTCGCTGATCGCGCTTCCGGAGCCGGGTTATGCCCAGCGGACCGACCCGTTCGGCTATTCGCTCGGTCGCCAGCAGGTCGATTATTCGGCGCCGCTCGGCCGGCCCGTGGTGAAGGAGCTCGCCCGCCGGTTCCGGCTGGAGAAGGTGGACCCGTCCGCAGCGCGCTCACCCGTCGTCAAGCCGATCGTCTTCTACATCGATCGCGCCGCTCCTGACCCGGTGCGGACCGCGCTCAAGGAGGGCGTGAACTGGTGGAGCAGCGCGTTCGACGCGGCGGGGTTCGAGAATGCATTCCGCGCCGAAGTGCTTCCCGAAGGCGCCGATCCGCTCGACGTGCGCTACAATGTCGTCAACTGGGTCGACCGGGCGACGCGCGGCTGGTCCTACGGGCAGCCGATCGACGATCCACGCACCGGCGAGATCATCAAGGGCTCGGTTCTTCTGGGATCGCTTCGGGTCCGGCAGGACATCATGATCTTCCAGGCGCTTGTCGGTGCCGGCCTGACCGGCACGGGCGATCCCAACGACCCGATCGCGGCCGCGCTTGCCCGTATCCGGCAGCTCGGCGCTCACGAGGTCGGCCATGCGATCGGTCTCGCCCACAATTTCGCGTCGAGCACGCAGGGCCGCTATTCGGTGATGGATTATCCGGCGCCCCGGATCGAGCTGGAGAATGGAGCGCCGTCACTTCGCGATGCCTACGGAGTCGGAGTGGGTCCGTGGGACCGCTTCGCAGTGAAATGGCTGTACGCCCCGACCGACTCGGCGGCGCGTCCGATCGTCGCCGAGGCGCGTAGCCAAGGCCTGCGCTTCGTCGCAGACAACGATGCGCGGCCGGTCGGCGCGGGGCAGCCGGAAGGCTCGCTGTGGGACGACAGCGCCGATCCGGTGGGCGAGCTGAGGCGGATCATGGAGGTCCGGCGCGTTGCGGTCGGGAGGTTCGGCGCGCACGCGCTGCCGCCAGGAGAATCGCTTGCCGATCTTCGCCGGGCGTTCGTTCCGGTCTGGCTTCTCGACCGCTACCAAGTGGAAGCCGCGGCCAAGTGGATCGGCGGCGTCAATTTCCCTTATGCGGTGAGCGGCGAGCAGGCGGTCGCAACGACCGTGCCAGGCTCGAGCCAATGGGCCGCGCTTTACGCTTTGCTCGACACACTTTCGCCGGCGGAGCTCACGGTGCCCGACCAGCTTCAGCCGTTGCTGTCCAGCGGCTTCGGCGGAAGCTCCGACCGTCAGACCGAGATCGAGATCATTCCGACCGCGGGCGGCCCGGTGTTCGACCCGCTCAAGGCGACCGAAGTCGGAGCGATGCAGACGCTCAACGCGCTGCTCGCGCCGGAGCGGCTGAACCGGCTGGAGTCGCAGCATGCAGCGGACAATCAAGTGCCCGCGCCAGGGCAGGTTTTCGACCTCCTGCTGGATCGCACTCTTGCGAGCGCAGGCAACGAGGTTGGGCGGCGGATCGCGACGACGACCGTGCTAGCGCTTGCGCGGGTGCAGCGGAGCGCGGCGCTTTCGCCGACCGTGCAACTTCAGCTGTCCGGACGGATGGACCGGCTTGCAGACCGGCTCGAGCGCATTCGTGGCGTCGACCAGCAGCAGGATTGGGCGCGTGGACTTGCGGCGCTTCTTCGCGACCGCGAGGCGCTCGACAAGGTTATCGCCGACCCGCGGCGAATTCCCGAGGTCCCGCCCGGAATGCCGATCGGCGACGGGGACTGATTCAGCGGACTTGTTCTTGTCCTGCCGACACTTGTAAGCTTCGGGCGAACAAGGGGCGCCCGCATGTCGGACGTGTTCATATCCTATGCCCGTTCCACCGAGGAACAGGCTCGGCAGGTCGAAGAAGCGCTTCGCGGCGCGGGCTACGGCGTCTGGCGCGACTCGGACCTCCCTGCGCACCGCGGCTATGCGGAGGTGATCGAAGAGCGGCTCAAGGAAGCCAAGGCGGTCGTGGTTCTGTGGTCGGTGGAGGCCGCCAAGTCGCACTGGGTGAGGGCTGAGGCGGACACCGCGCGCGAATCCGGTACGATGGTTCAGGCGAGCGTCGACGGGACCGTCCCGCCCATGCCGTTCAACCAGATCCAGTGTGCAAGCCTGCACGGGTGGACAGGCGAGGTCGATCACTCGGGCTGGGCGAAGATGCTGGCCAGCCTGGAGGCGCTGATGGAGAGGGAGGTCGAGCCCGCCGGCCGCCCGAAGGTGCGAACCAAGAAGACGTCGATCTGCATCCTTCCGTTCCAGAACATGAGCGGCGACGTCGAACAGGAATATTTCAGCGACGGGATCAGCGAAGACATCACCACCGACCTGTCGAAGGTCTCGGCGCTTGAAGTGACCGCCCGCAACACCGCCTTCACCTTCAAGGGGCGCTCCGTCGACGTTGCCGAAGTCGCCGCGAAGCTCGGCGTCACCCACGTTCTCGAAGGCAGCGTCCGAAAAGCCGGAAACCGGGTCCGGATCACAGCACAGCTGATCGACGGGAGCACGGGCGGCCACGTGTGGGCGGAGCGCTTCGACCGCGACCTGACCGACATCTTCGAAATCCAGGACGAGATCAGCCGGTCGATCGTCGACGCATTGAAGGTGAAGCTCCTCCCGCAGGAGAAGAAGGCGATCGAGCAGCGGGGAACGACGAACGTCGAGGCGTACAAGCTCTATCTCCTGGCGCGCCAATATTGGGTGACCGGCAATCACGGCGATCCGCGCCGCGAAGAGCGGGCCATGCGGATCTGCGGACGGGCGGTGCAGATAGATCCTTATTACGCGCAGGCCTGGGCAATGCTGGGCTATACGCAGTCGAACCTTCACTACGGTTTCAACCTCAGCATGGATGACGGCTTCGCCGCCGCGCATACGGCGCTGTCGATCGACCCGACGATCGCGGAGGCCTATCTGCCGATGGTGCGCCGGCTCGAGGAACAGGGCCGGACAGCCGAGGCCGACGAGAAAATGGCAAAGGCGCTCGAGCTCGATCCGGAATCCTGGGAAGTGACCAAGGAGGCCGGGCGCCTGAGAAGGCTTCGCGGCGATATCCCCGGCGCGACCGCATTCTACGAAAAAGCGGTCGAGATCATGGAAACCGACTTCCACGCCTGGGGGCTGCTCCTGACCTTCTACCAGGCGCAGGGCGACAGCGAGAATGTGATCCGGGCTGCGCAGAAGATGGTTTCGGAAGCGGAGAAGGCGCTCCAAGAGGATCCGAGCAATGGCGCCGCTTTAGGGATCATCGCAGGCGGCTTCGCGGCGCTTGGCGAGCCCGAGCGCGCCCGCGAATGGATCGACAGGGCGATGCTGATCGATCCTGACAACGTCAACATGCGGTACAATTTTGCCTGCGTGCTGGCCGCGCACCTGAACGACAATGAAGGGGCGTTGAAGCTGCTCGACAGCACATTGTCCTTTTCCGGTCCGACGGCGTTGCGAATGGCCGAAACCGACCCTGACTTCGCGTCCCTTCGGGACATGCCGCGCTTCCAGAAGATCATCGCCCGGGAGCGCAAGCGGCACGGCCTAACCGAAGAATCGGTAGTGGCTGCCGCTACTCCTCCTGCTGCATCCTGAGCGCGACCTCGCTCATGAAGCGGGCGTCGTCGCCTTCGGCGAGCCACGCCGCCTCGTCCGCGATCGCGGCGAGCAGGTCGGAGAGCGGTTCCATCTCCGACTTGGCGTAATTGCCGAGCACGTGCGGTGTGACCTTTTCCTTCTGGCCGGGGCCAGGATGGCCGATGCCGATCCGGACCCGGCGGAAGTCCGGGCCGAGATGTGCGTCGATCGAACGTAGCCCGTTGTGTCCCGCGGTGCCGCCACCGACCTTCACC
Source organism: Sphingomonas anseongensis (assembly GCF_023516495.1). Classification (NCBI taxonomy): domain Bacteria; kingdom Pseudomonadati; phylum Pseudomonadota; class Alphaproteobacteria; order Sphingomonadales; family Sphingomonadaceae; genus Sphingomonas; species Sphingomonas anseongensis. Next base: position 890,865 of record NZ_JAMGBC010000001.1, on the reverse strand, counting down.
TTGACCTTCATCGGAGCAAGGTCGAGCTCGTCGTGGAATACGGTGAGGGCGTCGAGGTCGAGCTTGTAGAAGCGCAACGCCTGGCTGACGCAGTCGCCGCTGGCGTTCATGAACGTCTGCGGCTTTAACAGCAGGACCTTTTGGCCGCCGATGCGGCCTTCCGCCACCAAGCCGCGGAATTTCTTGCTCCAAGGGCCGAAGCCGTGCGCGTCGGCAATCACGTCCGCAGCCATGAAGCCGACATTGTGGCGCTGGAGCGCATATTGAGCGCCCGGATTGCCGAGCCCGGCCCAGATCTGCATCGCAATTCCCTAGCGTGGCAGGCCCAAAAAGAAACCGCCCGCCCTTTCGGGCGAGCGGCTCTGTGTTTCGCATGAGGCTTGAGGCTTAGCCTTCGTCGCTGTCGCCTTTGCCTTCGCCTTCGGCTCCGCCTTCGCCTTCGGCCTCTTCGCCTTCCTCAAGCGTCGGGACCTCGCCGGCTGCCGGCGCTTCCTCGTCTTCCGCCTTCATCGCGGACGGAGCGACGACGGTGGCGACGGTGAAGTCGCGATCGTCGATCGCCGAGCGCGAGCCCTCGGGCAGAGTAACGCTGCTGATGTGGATTGCGTCGCCGATCTCCAGCCCCTCGAGCGAGACAATGATCTCGCCCGGAATCTTGGCTGCGTCGCAGACAAGCTCGAGCTCGTGACGGACGACGTTGAGGACGCCGCCGCGCTTCAGGCCCGGCGATGCCTCTTCGTCGACGAAGCGAACCGGCACGTTGACGTTCACCTGTGCGTGCTCGCCGATGCGGACGAAATCGACGTGGATCGGCCGGCTGGTGACCGGATGGAATTGCACGTCCTTGGGCAACGTGCGGTTCGGCTTTCCGCCGACCTCCACCATCACCACGGAATTCATGAAGTGGCCGTTCGACATCATCTTGATGAGGAGCTTTTCCTCAACATGGACCGACAACGGCCCTTTCTTTTCGCCGTAGATCACGGCGGGTACCCGTCCTTCGCGACGCAATGCACGGGAGGCTCCCTTGCCAGCCCGTTCGCGCGCTTCGGCGGGCAGCGTCAGCTGATCGCTCATTCGCTTGTCTCCAACTCGAGTTTAGCCCCGCCACGCCTCCAGGGATGACCATGGCTGGGGAGGAGCGCCTATAGGGTAGGGCACCCCTGTTGGCAAACGTCAGTTCACTCGGGCGGACTTCACCCCCATCGCGCCGAGCTGCGCCTGGACGCTGTCCGGACCGCTGAGGTGCCCTGCGCCAACCGCAACGAAGACGGTGCCGGGCGTTTTCAGCCGGTCCGCGATCCAGTGCGCCCAACGGGCGTTCCGCTCGACGAACATCGTCTGGTAGGTCTTCGGGGACTGCGCCTGCACCTGCTTGAGAAGCGGAGCGAAGCTATCGATATCGCCGCGGTTCCACGCCGCCTGAAGCTTCCCGAGAACGACGGAGAGCTGGCGCATCGCCTGGGCGTCGGGGGCCGCCATCTTCGGCGAATCCTGGAGCGTGCTGAACATGTTGAGCTGGAACTGGAAGCTTTCCAGGCCCGTAACCCGCTTTCCGGACTGCTCGGCAGCGTCGCGAAGCACCGCGTCAGCGCCCCGATCAGTCGACATGCCTTCGGCCCGGCCGGCCTTCATCACCGTTCGGCTGGAAGCGAGCATCGAAGATGCCGAAGGCGCGAGCTTCACCATTGCGTTGTGTTGCGGCGAGAAGCGGGGCACGACCGGCACGACCGGCGCCCTGAGCTGATTGGGGACGAGCGTTTCGAGCATCAGCTGGTCGGACGCCGAAAAGGCCGTCTTCACCGCCTGTTCGAACCAGTTCGACTTCCCGTCCAGCGCGTGGAACGTGCCGAACAGGTAGATGATCGTGTCATTATCGTTGACGACCCACAGGGCCGGGTGCTGCGCGACTGGCGCGGGGGCCGGTGCCGAAAGCGGCGACGCCGCCACCGACGCTCCGATGAGAAGTTGGAGAAGTGCCATCGTCCGCCTCCGATCCCGATCGGTGCGAGACGCTCCGCCGGTGGAAGCTTTGGTGATCGTTTCACGGCACCCATGGCCGCGGCGCGGATCACCGCACCTAACCGTTCCGGTGGTTCGTGGCCCCCCGCCCGATACCGCTGACAAGAATGGTCACTTACACGTTAAGAAATGTCTAGCGAAAAGCGATCTAAGTGAATTTTTCTCGCCGGACTGCAGTGTTTTAGCGACGGGCGGCGGTTATTGGACGCGGGTGACCCTGTAACCGCCGCGCTTGAGCATCTCGAGCACGGACTCGGGCCCGGCCAGATGCCCGGCGCCGACGGCGATCATGGTCGTCCCAGGCTGCTTCAGCCGCTCCTCGATCCACCGGCTCCAATTGGCGTTGCGCTGATCAAGGAGCACCTTCCGCATCTCGCCGGATTCGGCGAAGTCCTGATTGAAGGTCCGGGCGATCACCTTCACGTCACCGGTCGTCCAGCCGGTGAGCATTTCCGAGAAATCCTTCGTCGCGACGTGTGCGGGTTCGACGGCTCCGTTGAGAAGCGCGCGCTGCGCGGTTTCGGGAAGGGAGTCGAAGAAACCAATCTGTTGAGCATTGGTCTCCAGCTGCCCGATCGGCTTTCCGGCAGCAGCAAACGCCTCGCGAAGGGTTTGCTCGACCCCGGCCGAACCTTGAAGGCCCAGCTCGCTGAACTGGATACCCAGCAGCCGGTACGCTGCCGCCCAGGTTTCCATCTTGTCGAATGCAGGGCGAGGCAGGCCCGTCTTGGCGATCGCTGCTTCGAGCAGGGGACGCCTTTTCGGCTCGATGCGGTCGGCGATCGGCGGGAGCCCCTCGCTTCGGTCGAGCGTCAGCAGGGCGTTGACCAGTTCCTGGGGGTGGGCAGCATCGACGATGGTTTCCACGACAAGCGAATCGGAGCTTGCGATCGCCTTGTCGATCGCGGGCGTGCGCCACTTGTAGTTGGGAGGAAGCAGGTGGATCGTTCCGAACAAGTAGATCGTCGTGTCCGGGTCGGAAACCTCCCAGAGGGCCGGATGAGCGACCGGTGCCGGCGCCGGCTGCGGCGATGCCCAGCTTGCGGATGCGATGCCGGCGAGCGCCAGGAAGCGCTTGAGAAATCTGAAGAGCATGCTGCGCCTTTTGCCGGGTGAAGTTGAACAGGGGATGTAGGTAGCCGCCCCCCAAGCGTCCACTTGCCCGCTATTGAGCGATAGGCCAAAGCCCACGAAACCGACGACGGGGCAACGAGTGTCGCTTAGCTTCCAGGACCTGATTCTCACGCTTCACCGATACTGGGGCGCTCACGGCTGCGTCCTCCTGCAGCCGTACGACCTGGAGATGGGGGCGGGGACGTTCCACCCGGCGACGGTGCTTCGGGCGCTGGGACCGGACCCTTGGAAAGCGGCGTTCGTGCAGCCGTGCCGGCGGCCGACGGATGGCCGCTATGGCGAGAACCCCAACAGGCTCGGCCATTATTACCAGTACCAGGTGATCCTGAAGCCGAGCCCGCCGGATCTCCAGCAGCTGTATCTCGGAAGCCTGACCGAGATCGGGATCGATCCGCTCAAGCACGACATCCGCTTCGTCGAGGACGATTGGGAGAGCCCGACGCTCGGTGCCTGGGGCCTGGGCTGGGAAGTCTGGTGCGACGGGATGGAGGTGACCCAGTTCACCTATTTCCAGCAGGTCGGCGGCTTCGATTGCAAGCCCGTTTCCGGCGAGCTGACCTACGGGCTGGAGCGCCTCGCGATGTACATCCAGGGCGTCGACAATGTCTTCGACCTAGATTTCAACGGCGCCGGAGTGAAGTACAGCGACGTCTTCCTGGAGAATGAGAAAGAACTGTCGGCCTGGAATTTCGAGCAGGCGAACACCGAGATCCTGTTCGACCAGTTCAAGAAGGCGGCTTCCGAGTGCGAGAATGCGCTCAGCGCCAAGCTCCCGATCCCGGCTTATGAGCAGGCGATCAAGGCCAGCCACATCTTCAACACGCTTCAGGCGCGGGGAGTGATCTCGGTCGCCGAGCGGCAGGCCTATATCGGCCGGGTCCGTGACCTGGCTAAGGGCGCGTGCGCGGCGTGGGTGGAAGCGAACGGATGGACGGCGTGAGCATGGCCGACCTCCTGCTCGAGCTTCGCTGCGAGGAAATCCCGGCGCGGATGCAGGCGGGGGCGCGAAACGACCTCGCGCGCATGTTCGCCGAGGAGTTGGACAAAGCGGGGCTGTCGAGCGAGGCGATCGACGTTTTCTCAACGCCTCGTCGCCTGGCGCTGATTGCGCGCGGGCTTCCGGCGCAGACTGACGCTCGCAGCGAGGAGATCAAGGGGCCGCGAACGAGCGCTCCTCCACAGGCGCTCGAAGGATTCCTCCGCAAGACGGGACTGACGAAGGACCGGCTTGAGGAGCGCGACGGGGTCTATTTCGCCAAGATGGAAACGACGGGTCAGCCGACTGCCGACCTGCTGGGAGCGATGGTCGCGCGGATTGTCGCCAACTTTCCCTGGCCGAAATCCATGCGTTGGGGCTCGGCGTCGCAAAGCACGGAAAGCCTGCGCTGGGTCCGTCCGCTCCATGGAATAATCGCCATGCTGGGCGAGCAGATCGTCGGGGTCGAGATCGACGGAATCCAGTCGGGCGCGACCACCTATGGCCACCGCTTCCATCACCCGGGCCCGATCACCATCGGCGGGCCGAGCGACTATGCGGAAAAGCTGAAAGCCTGCCATGTCATCGTCGATCACGAAGAGCGTGAGCGCATCATCCGCGAAGGCGCGCAGGAAGCCGCCAAGGCGGACAGCCTGAGCCTCATCGTCGACGGCGGGCTTGTGATCGAGAATGCCGGACTGACCGAATGGCCGGTGCCTTTGCTCGGCCACTTCGACGCCGATTATCTCGACGTTCCGCGCGAAGTGATCGTCCTGACGATGCGGGCGAACCAGAAATATTTCGCCTTCACGGGCGAGGAAGGGGCCCTGGCGCCGGCATTCGTTTGCGTCGCCAATGTCGATGCGAGCGATGGCGGCAAGTCGATCGTCGAAGGCAATCGCCGGGTCCTCGCTGCAAGGCTGTCCGACGCCCGCTTCTTCTGGGAGCAGGACCTCAAGGTCCCGCTCGAGGAGCAGGCGAAAAAGCTGGGCGGAATCGTCTTCCACGAGAAGCTTGGGACGATCGCGGACAAGGTCGAACGGGTGGCGAAGCTGGCCCGTTGGCTTGTCGAACAGGGCATCGTGAAGGGCGCAAAGCCCGACCAGGTCGAGCGCGCGGCGCGGCTTGCGAAGGCGGACCTAGTCACCGGGATGGTCGGCGAATTCCCCGAGCTCCAGGGTGTGATCGGCGGCTACCTCGCCGAAGCGCAGGGCGAGCCAAAGGCCGTGGCCGACGCCATCCGCGATCATTACGGCACGCCCGCCGAGCCGATTTCCGCGGCTGTGGCGTTGGCGGACAAGCTGGACACCATCTGCGCCTTCTTCGGAATCGGCCAGAAGCCGACGGGGTCGAAAGACCCGTTCGCCCTTCGTCGCGCGGCCATCGGATCGATCGAGATCATCGTCTCGGGGGGGCTGAGGCTGGGGCTCACGCAGGCAATCCGGGGCGCGCTTGCCAATCGGGCGGGGCAGGCGAAGAGCTCGGAAGCGGCTCACCAGCTCGACCGCACCGCGCCAGAGGTCCTGGAATTCCTAGCCGACCGCCTGAAGGTGCAGCAGCGCGAGGCGGGGGTCAGGCATGACCTCATCGATGCGGTGTTCGCGCTCGGCGGCGAGGACGACCTGGTGCGGCTGCTAGCGCGGGTGAAGGCGCTCCAGGATTTCGTGGAAACGGGGGAGGGGACGAACCTCCTGACCGCCTACAAGCGGGCGGCCAACATCCTGAAGAAGGAAAAGTGGGAAGGCGGCAAGAGTGCGGTGAAGTCCGCCGAGCTCGAGCCTGAGGAAGCCGCTCTGGTCAAAGCGCTCGACGCTGCCGAGCCAAATGCCACCAAGGCGATCGAGAAAGAGGATTTCACAGCGGCGATGGGAGCGCTGGCCAGCCTTCGCTCACCAATCGACTCTTTCTTCGATCATGTGACCGTAAACGACGCCGACCCGGCGAAGCGGGCGCGGAGGTTGGATTTGCTTATGCGCTTCCGCGACGCCGTTCACCGGGTCGCGGACTTTAGCCGCATCGAAGGCTAATACTCGGTCCGGTCGGGAACGCCGTCGCCGTCGCGGTCGCGCTCCTTGATCGCGGCGCCCCGAAGGCTGTCGCGCTCGCGCCATTCCTTTTCGCGGTCGTCCCATTCGCGCTCGCGCTCGGTGTGGCGGGCTTCGAGCTCCTCGCGCTCGCGCACCTCGTTGCGGTAGCGATGCTTCCACTTGCGGCCGCTGCCCGCGAGCAGGAACGCGCCGACGAGGAAACCCAGCACGAATACGAGTGCAAGGATCACCCATTGGTCCGACGTAAAGGCTACCATCTCGCGTCCTCTCTTTGAGGGTTACGCGGGATTAAGCGCAGAAGCGGGCAATCCGTTCCGGTGCCGCAACCGGCCTAGCGGTTGAGGAAGTTGTCGCTGATCGAGCAGGCTGCCGGGCCGAGGATGACGACGAACAGCGTCGGCAGGATGAACAGGATGAGCGGCACGGTCATGATCGCCGGAAGCCGCGCGGCCTTTTCCTCGGCGCGCATCATTCGCTCGTTGCGGAACTCGGCCGAGAGAACCCGCAGGGCCGAGGCCAGCGGAGTGCCGTATTTCTCGGTCTGGATCATCGTCGTGACGACGCCCCGGACGGCCTCGAGATCGACTCGCTGGGCGAGGTTCTCGAACGCCTGGCGGCGCTCGTTGAGGAAGCCGAGCTCGATCGCGGTCAGGCCGAATTCGTCGCCGAGCTCCGGATAGGCCTTGCCCAATTCCCTGGCGACCCGGCCGAAAGCGGCGTCGACCGTGAGGCCGGCCTCCGCGCAGATGACCAGGAGGTCGAGCGCGTCGGGAAGTCCCTTGCGGATCGCGTGGCTGCGCTTGGTGACCTTGTTCTTCAGCCAGATGTCGGGCGCCTTGTAGCTGGCCACCAGAAGTCCGGCGACGGTTCCGTAGCGCCGTACGCCGCCCCAGTTCGGCCAGAAGTCGACGATGTAGATGAGCACGATCGCCGCAATCCCGAACACGACCGGAAGGACGAAGCGAGCGAAGATGATGAAGAAGGCCAGGTCCTTGTTGCGGATGCCGGCCTGCATCAGGCGCTGCTGCGTCTTCTGTAGCTGGTCGTCCTGGAGCATCTTGAACTTGCTCAGGATCGCCCGAACCCGGTCGGTCGCCTGGTTGCGGTTGGTCAGTTTCTTGCGCTTGTTGGTCGACGCAACGATGCCGGCCTTCAGCTGCTCGCGGCGCTCGTTGAGCGCGCGGACTCGCCGGGCCATCGGATCCTTGACCGTCGTCGCCGCGTAAATTGCCATGATGACGGCCAGGGTCGCGACTCCGCTGAGGAGCGTTGCGACCCAGATGACGTCGACGCCGAGGAGGGTGGGGTGAGCTGCTTGCATGCCTGGTTCGCCCCTAGATCTCGAAGTTGACCATCTTGGCCATGATGAACCCGCCGATGCTCATCCAGATAAGGCCGCCCAGACCGGCGACGGTCAGCCGCTGGTCGGTGAAGAAGTGGCCCATGTAGGTCGGGTTGATCATCCACACGAGCGTGAACACCACGAATGGAAGCGAGCCGACGATGTAGGCGGAAGCTTTGGATTCCGAGCTCATGGCGCGGATCTTCAGCTTCATCTGGGCGCGCTTGCGAAGCACGTCCGCCAGGTTCGACAGGGTCTCTGCGAGGTTGCCGCCGGTCTCCCGCTGGATCGCCAAGGTGATCACGAAGAACTGGAATTCGGGCGTTCCGAGGCGGTCGGCAGTATCCTGCAGGGCCGCTTCCATCGTCCGTCCGATACGCATTTTATCAGACACGGTGCGGAACTCGATTCCCACCGGGCCGGGAACTTCCGTGGCGACAACGCCGAGAGTCTCGCTGATCGGGAGGCCCGACCGAAGGCCGCGGACCATCAGCTCGATCGCGTCAGGGAAGTTGGAATTGAACTTCGCGATCCGCCGCTTGATCATCTTGCCGATGACGAAATGGGGAATGCCCACGCCGACGAACATGCCGACGAAGAAAGCGAGGAAGAACGGCGCCCCGCGGAACATCAGCAGCGCCAGTACAGCTACACCGAGGCCGAACGAATAAGACGCATATTTGCCGAGCGAGATCTGGCGGCCGGTCATCTCCAGCCGCTTGCGCAGCAGTGCGGGGCGCGGAATGATCGTGGAGGCGAAGCCTTCGAAGCGGCTCGACCGAGCGGCCATCAGCTTTCGGATCTGCGCCTGCGCGGCAGCAGTCACGCCCTCGGCATGACGCTCCTTAACAAGCTCCATGCGGCGCTTGAGCGACTTCGACGCCGAAGGCGCGCCAAAGATCTTGGCGAGCAGCCAGAGCGTGCCCGTTCCGCCGATGGCGAGGATCAGATAGAAAAGCATCGGCTATTCCATTCCTTCCAGGCAAGCGCAGCCGGTTGACCGCGCGAGCCGCACCCTCAAGCTGCCTTTGCCTTGGGCTTGGCGAGCATCGACTTCAGATTGTCCACGATGGACTTCGAACCGGTGGTGGCGGCGTCGCCGGCAGCGTTCGAACCTTCCTCGGTCGCATGGCTAAGCACCATGTTGAGGAGCGAGTTGAACGGCGCGGTCAGCTTGCCGCTGGCGATTTCGGCGAGCGGCTTGCCGAGCTTTGCGGACTGGGCCGCGAGCTTGGAATCGACCGGGAAGACGACGTCGACCGAACGCTCGATCGACTGCTCGAAGTCCTTGCGGCTGATCTCGAGAGCGCCACCGCTCGGGACGTTGTTCGCGACAACGATCACCTTCGTCTGCGGGGCGTTCGACTTCAGCCATGCGAGGATCCGGATGGCGTCGCGGGTGGCCGCAAGCGTCAGCTCGGCAACGACGACCGCGACGTGAGCGTCGTGGACAAGGTGCGGGTGCTGGATCAGCATCTGCCGCGGAAGGTCCATGACCGTCGATTCGAACGCGTTGCGCATCTCTTCCTGAAGCTGGAAGAAGGCGCTTCCGTCGGTGATCAGCGGCTGGTGGATCGGGGCCTCGGCCGAAAGGACTGACAGCCGCTCATTCGCGCGGACCATCGCCCGCTCGATGAACAGCCCGTCGATACGGCTGGGATTCTCGATCGCGTCGGTAAGGCCGCGGCCCGGCTCCAGGTCGAGCGCGAGAGCACCGGTTCCGAAGTGGACGTCGAGGTCCAGCAGCGAGGTGGAGCGGTGAGCGCGCTCGCCGAGCAGCCATGCGAGCGACGTGGCGATCGTTGAAGCTCCGACACCGCCGCGAACGCCGATCACTGCCGCCATCACGTGCGGCTTGTCGACCTGCGTGTCTCCGCGGGGGCCGGACAGGATCATCTGCGCATGAGCGAAGCTGTCGCGCAGCTGGTCGACCGTGAAGGGCTTCAGCAGATAGTCGTGGATGCCGCTGGCGACGAGGTCGCGGTACAGCCGGACGTCGTTCACCTGGCCGGCCGCAATGACGATCGTTCCAGGCTCGCAGACTTCGGCGAGGCCGTTGATGTCATTGAGCGGGTCGGCTGATTCCGACAGGTCCACGAACAGGATGTTCGGGCTGGCCGAGACCGACAGCGACTGGACGGCGTTGCGAAGCCCGCCCTTGTTGACCTTCTCGGGACTCCAGCCGTGCTCGACCGCAACCGGCCGAAGCATGTCGGCGGTGGCGTCGTCACAAACGAAGGCCGTGAATGGGTCGCGCAGCCCAGCGCGCGCCTGGAACGGAGCGTTCATTACTGCTTATCCTTCTTCGTGCTCATGTCCTTCAGGCCTTCTTTGCCCGTCGGCGCTGACCTGCGGTAGAAATCGACGGCCTTGGCGGCAGTGTCTGCATCGCCGACGCCAGTGCCCTCGCGACCATGGAAGAGGTCGCGCGGATCGGCCACCATCGCTGCCAAGTTCGAGTTAACCGCGCAGCCGTAGTTGGACATGCTGCGGTTCTCGAAATTGGGCTGCGACGGAACGGTCCAGTTCGGGCAGCCGGCAACTTCGGCGCGAGTGCGGCTCACGACGACCCGGACAGTTCCTTCGGGAACCATGCCGGCGGTCACCGGCGCTGCCGGAAGGACCATCATGCCGTACTTGCCGGCGACGTCCGCCACCTGCGCGCGGGCCGTGTCCGAATAGGCGCCGTCGACGTAGATGGAGTCGCCGTAGCCAAGGCCGAGGCTCTGGAACCAGGAGTCGAGACGAGTCACTTCCGAGGGCGGAAGGACTCCACCGGGCGCCGCCATGTCCACCACGAAGCTGGACTGGGTAAGCACCGGCTGGTTCACCGATTCCACGCCGCGATCCGCAAGCGGTGCGCCGGGAGTCATGCAGCCGGCAACCGCGGAGGCGAGCAGGGCTGGGAGAAGTTTCCTGAACATGTTTCTATCCTTTCCCTTCGCCCGGATCACAGCTTGAAGCCTGGAGCGGCCGTCGTGACGGCAGTGCCGCCGATGGCCGGCCCCGGACTAGGAACGACCGGAGCACCACTGACGCCGGTGTAGCTCTGACCTTCCCAGAACTGCTGGGCTGCGGTCGGAGCGCGGAAGCCGTCGCTCGGAAGTGCGATATGCCCGCTCACCGGCCGGACCAGGTACGGGGTCACGACGATGACCAGCTCCGTCTCCTGGCGCCGGTACTTGGTCGAGCGGAACAGGGCGCCGAGGATCGGCAGATCGCCGAGGACCGGAGCCTTGTTGATGCTGTTGGAGTTGCGGTTCTGAAGCAGCCCGGCGAGCATGAAGCTCTGCCCGGATCCGAGCTCGACCGTGGTCTCCGCACGGCGGGTCGTCAGGGCCGGGACCGTGAAGTCGCCTAGTTTGACCGAACCCGCTTCGCTCAGCTCGCTGACCTCGGGACGGACGCGCATCGAGATGCGGCCGTCTGCAAGGACGATCGGAGTGAAGGCGAGCGAAACGCCGTACTGCTTGAACTCGATCGTGACCGCGCCGCCGTTGCCCTGGGTCACAGGGATCGGGAACTCGCCGCCCGCTAGGAAGCTGGCCGTCTCACCCGAAAGGGCGGTCAGGTTCGGCTCCGCGAGCGTGGTCACGAGACCGTCGGTCTCCGCCAGGTCGAGCGCTCCGGCCAGGTTCAGGCCGAACAACTTGCCGGCGGCGCCGAGCGACGTGCCGACCGTCAGCGGGTTGACCTTGAACACGCTGCCCGCGCCGGACGTGGCGCCGGGGGAGCCCTGGCCGATGCCGAACTGGAAGCCGCTGGTGGCATCGGTGCTGAGGAGATTGACGCCGATCTGCTTGAGCAGGTCGCGGCTGACCTCGGCGATGCGCACCTTCAGGGTCACCTGAAGCGGAGTCGCAGTGTGAAGGCGGTTGATGACGCAGATCTTGCACATCGCGCCGGCCTGCGAGAAATCGACGCCGGGATTGAGCTCCCGGGTTGCAAGCTGCTCCGCGAAGGCGAGATCCTCAGGCGACGCGACGGTGCCGTTCAGGATGGCCGTCTGACCGACCGTCATCACCCGAACGTCTGCATTCGGCATCGCCGCACGCATGAGTTCGTTGATCGACGGAAGGTTCTGGCTCACCCGGACCTGCGCGCCGTAAACGACGCTGCCGTTGGCGCCGGTCGCGATGATGGTGGCCTCGCCGAATTCCTTGCCGAAGATGTTGATCTGACGCGGCGAGTTTACATAGACGTCGGCAACTTTGGGGTTGGACGTCCACACGCTGGTCACGCTCTTCGGGAGCGAGATCATCTGGCCCTCACCGATGGAGAGCTGGAGCTCCCGGGTCGGCTTGTAGCTGGAGGCCGATTGAGCGGCCGCCGGAGCGGCCATCGTCAGGGCCGCGGGGGCGGCGATCGCAACTAGTGCGACCGCAGTCCCGAGCCGGGCGCGACGAAGGATGTGTCGAGTGGTCATTAGCGAGCTCCCACGGGGACGACGATGACATCATTGCCGCGAGCGACGCGCACGGCCGGACCGCTTCCGACACCGGCTGCGCCACCCTGTCCGGCCGAAGCCGAAGCGGAAGGAGCGGCCGTCGGGACCGTGCGGCGCTGGAAGCGCGACACGTCACCACCGGTCGTGAAGGTCGTATTGTTGTCCATTGGACGGTTGGCGAAGGCCGAAAGAAGCTGGCGCTCCTGGTCCGGGCTGGTGCCCTGCGGGACCTTGACGTCTCCCGACGCAACCGCACGCTCCAGCTCCGACGTCTGGTCTCCGATCGAACGGAGCGACAGTGACAGGGTGCCCATGCTCTGGGCGACCGCAACCTTCTCGGCGATCCTCGGAGTTGCCTCGAGGGTCACGTTCGACGCGGTCTTGATGACGGTTTTGCCGTCCTCGTCCTTGTCGGTGTAGCGCTGATCGGTGGCGAGCACCCGGATGTTGCGGACGATCGTCTCCGAAACTTTCAGCGGGTCGCCGTCACCGGAGCCCTTGACCTCCTGGGTCAGGACCAGGTCCACGCGGTCTCCCGGGAAGACGAAGCCGGCGAGGCCCGTCGAAGAGGTCACGGGGACGGTGACTGCGCGCATTCCCGGGCCGAGGGCAGCGGCGAGGAAGCCGCGGTCTTCAGGTCCGACGAGCGAGCCGCGAGTAACGGGCTGGCCGGCGGTAACCGGGTAGCGGACGACCGTACCGAGCAGCTTCGTGATGTCCGAGTCCGGAGTGCCCTGCTGGTAGAAGCTGGGCTGAACCGAATCCTTCGGCCAGTTCTCGAAACCGACGCTCGTGGCGTCGATGATGGTGCCGACCGGAAGCGCTTTCTTGGCGACCAGGACCTTGGGCCCAAGCGGAACCTGCGCTGCAGTCGCCTGCGGCGCGCTCGCCCCGGCAAACATGTTCTTGGCCATGATGGCGGTTACGGCCGCAACCATGAGTGCTCCGACCAGAAGCACGATTTTCTTAAAGTCCATGGCGAAAACGCCTCCCCTGCGGGCCCCATCGAATTGAGACAGACATCAGGCAAATTGGTTAAGAAAGCGTTGGGCGAGAATCGCGAGGGCGCCGATTGCGATGGCCACGCCGTACGGAATTTCCGGCCGTCCCCCTCGGGAACGCAACCGGTGAAGGGCGATAACAACTAAAGTTAGAATTCCGCCCGCAAGCGACATGTAGACCAGGAACCGAAGGGTCCCGATCGGCGAGAACCACAAAGCGAGCGCCGCGGCGAGCTTGACGTCGCCCCCGCCCATCACCCCGATCTGGAAGGCCAGAGCGAGCAGGAGGAACACCCCGATGGCGACCGCCACGTGGCTGGCCACGCCCGGCCACAGAGCCAGATGCGTGGACCACCAGTAGAGCGGAGCGAGCAGGGCGACGGTCAGGTTCAGCCGGTTTGAAATCGTGTAGGTGCGAACGTCGATCACCGCCGCGACGACGAGCAGCAGGGCGAGCAACGCGAGCAAGATTTCGCTGAATCCGAAATTCATCATGACGTGCAGGTAGACGACCCGGCTTTCGAAACCGTAACCAGCGGCCGCTGTGAGCGGATTCGATATCTTGATTGTCGGCGGAGGGATCGCGGGGGCGAGCCTTGGCGCCGAGCTTGCGCCGAAGCGTTCAGTCGTCCTCGTGGAGGCGGAAAGCCATTGCGGCTTCCATTCAACCGGACGCTCGGCCGCATTCTGGCTCGAAAGCTACGGCGGCCCGGTCGTGGCGCAGCTGAGCACTGCCTCGCGTCGTTTCCTGGAGAGCCCGCCGAGCGAATTTTCCGAAAGCGGCTTCCTTCGGACGCGCGGCGACCTGCACATCACTCGAGACGAATTGCCCGAGCTGCCGGCAGGCATCGACACCCGCGTAATCGAGCGAGCCGAGCTCGAAGGCATGGTGCCTGGGATCCGGACCGAATGGACGCGCGCCTTGTTCGAACCGAACTGCGCCGACATCGACGTCGCCGGCCTCCACGCCGCCTACCTTCGGGCATTCCGCCGAGCGGGAGGCGAGGTGCGTACCGACGCTCGCCTTGAGACCGCCGAGCATCGGAATGGCCAGTGGCAGGTGCGCCTGCAGGATGGATCGCAGATCGCCGCGTCCTGCATCGTCAATGCAGCGGGCGCCTGGGCGGATGAGGTCGCCTCAGCCGCCGGCGCGCAGCCGCTCGGAATCGAGCCGAAGCGCCGAACCATGGTGCAGCTGCGCGTGGGGCGTTCCGGCCTTCGCGACCTTCCGCTGGTCGATGACGCCGACGGCACCTTCTACTTCAAGGGCGAGGGCGACAACACGGTCTGGCTAAGTCCGCACGACGAGATCGACAGCCATCCATGCGACGCCGCGCCGGAGGAGATCGATATCGCGATCGCCATCGACCGCTTCGAACGGGTCGTCGACTGGCCGATCGAGGCGGTCGAACGCAAATGGGCGGGCTTGAGAAGCTTCGCGCCTGATCGCATCCCGGTCTACGGGCTCGACCCCGACGTCCCCGGCTTTTTCTGGTGCGCAGGGCAGGGCGGCTTCGGAATCCAGACCGCACCAGCGGCAGCCAAGATGGGCGCGGCCATGCTGCTCGGGCGAGCGCCCGAGCCGATGGTGGAGCACATCGAGCCGACACCATTCTCGCCGGCGCGCTTCCGCTAGCCCTTCTGCTTGTCCGCTTCTGCGCAGGCGAGCGCGTCGACCCGGTCGTTTTCGGGATGGCCGCTATGGCCCTTCACCCAGTGCCATTTCACGCGGTGCCGCGATTCGGCATCGAGAAGCTCCTGCCAGAGGTCGGCATTCTTGACCGGCTTCTTGTCCGCGGTCCGCCAGCCATTGCGTTGCCAGCCGTGAATCCACTTCATGATCCCGTCGCGCACATAGGCACTGTCGGTGTGTATCTCTACCGCGCAGGGTCGCTTCAGCGTGTTGAGCGCCTCGATGGCGGCTTTCAGCTCCATTCGGTTGTTCGTCGTCAGCGGCTCGCCGCCCGCGATCTCACGCTCCTTGTCGCCGGTCCGAAGCAGCGCCGCCCATCCGCCGGGCCCTGGGTTCCCCCGGCACGCGCCGTCAGTGAAGATCTCGACGCCGGGAAGACTAGTCATTCACGCGACGAGTTCGCGCGGGAGCTTGAAGATCATCCGCTCGGGCGTGTGGTCGGCGATTTCCTCGGTGACCTCGAACCGCTGCCGAAGAGCGTCGATGACCTCGCGGACCAAAAGCTCGGGAGCCGAGGCTCCGGCGGTCACTCCAAGCGTTTTCGGCTGGCCGAGCCAGTCCCAGTCGATCATTGATGCTCGCTCGATCAAGCGCGCCGGCACGTTCAGGCGCTCGGCGACCTCCGCGAGGCGAAGCGAATTGCTGCTGTTGGGAGCGCCGATCACCAGCATCCTGTCGCATTCCGCGGCAATCGCCTTGACCGCGGCCTGGCGATTGGACGTCGCGTAGCAGATGTCCTCGCTGCGCGGTGCGCGGATGGTCGGGAATCTTTGCTGGAGCGCCTCTACGATGGCCGCGGTGTCGTCGACCGACAGCGTCGTCTGCGTCAGGAATGCGAGCCGTTCGGGATCCGCGACGTCAACGGTCCTCGCGTCCTCGACGGTCTCGACCAGCGTGATCGCGCCTTCCGGCACCTGGCCGAACGTGCCGATCACTTCCGGGTGACCGGCGTGTCCGATGAACAGGATGTGCAGGCCCTCGTCGATCAGCCGCTCCGCCTGCCGGTGGACTTTGGAGACCAGCGGGCACGTCGCGTCGACATAAGTCAGTCCACGCTCCTGGGCGGCGGCGGGCACCGTCTTGGGTACCCCGTGGGCGGAGAAGACCACCGGGCGGTCGTCTGGAACTTCGTCGAGGTCGTCGACGAAAATCGCCCCGAGCTTCTTCAGCCGATCGACGACGAAGCGGTTGTGGACGATCTCGTGCCGGACGTAGACCGGAGCGCCGAACCGCTCGAGCGCGACCTCGACGATCTGGATTGCGCGATCGACCCCGGCGCAGAATCCGCGCGGCGCCGCGATGAGCACTCGAAGGGGTGGAAGTTCAGGCACGGTACAGCGCATGTAAGGCTTCGCTTGCAGCCTTAGAAGGGGGTTCCTATGAACGCGCACGACCATTCGGCCCTACCAAGGACTCCCCACCAGTGAAGCTCCGCATCGCCTCGATCATCGCCATCGCACTGCTTGCCGGCTGCACTCGCAAGGGCAACCTGGAGGACGGCGGAATCTACACCGTTCGAAGCAATTGCCCGCAGGTCGCAATCCCGGCCGCGACCGGCGACATCACCCTGTTCAATCCGACGGGGAGCACCGACGCCTCGGCGATCGACGTAGAAGCAGCGATCACCGACGTCCGCGACAACTGCCAGGACAGCGGAAGCGAAGTGATTTCGACCGCGACTTTCAACGTTGTTGCTACTCGCAGCGACGCATCGCAGCCGCGCCAGGTGCTGCTTCCGTTCTTCGACGTCGTCGTCCAGGCCGGCAACAAGGTCGTCGCCAAGCGGCTCGGCTCGGTGGCGCTCGACTTCCCGGCGGGAAGCTTCCGGGCCCAGACCTCGGCGCAGGCGACGGCGCGAATCTCGCGCTCGGCCGCAAGCCTTCCGGAAAATATTCGCGAGATGCTGACCCGCCCGCGCAAGGTCGGCGACCCGGACGCGGCGATCGACCCGCTCGCCGACCCAGCCGTCCGCGATGCGGTCGCCAAGGCGACGTTCCAGCACCTGGTCGGTTTCCAGCTCACTGCGGACCAGCTTCGCTACAACGCCACCCGCTAAACTCGTCGTTGACTCTCCAATCCGGCGCAGCCAAGGCTCGCCAGGTCACCGGCGGCCCTGTCGCCGGGAGGCAGCGCGGGAGAGTTCGCCAGATGTTTCAAGCATTTGGCGGCGCCGAAGGAGCAACCGCCCCCGGAATCTCTCAGGCAACAGGACCGCGCGCGCCTGACAGTCTGGAAAGTGCCTCGGCGCAAGCCGGAGCCGCCGAAGGGGCAAAGCTCTCAGGCGCAGCGACAGACGGGGGTGAGGCGAAAGCGGCCTGGCGTCGCGGGGGCCAAACTGTCGCGGAGGCAATGCATGAGCCGAGAAGTCCATAACGGCCCCACCGACCAGCATGAGCAGGCTCGGGGAACGCCGTATACCGGCGCCGCCGAAGGCGAGCCGCAGCCGGAGCCGCAGACCCTTCCTCTCGATTCTTGGCACCGCTCGAAGGGCGGGCGAATGGTCGAGTTCGCCGGCTACATGATGCCCGTCCAGTACGAAGGGATCATGGCGGAGCATCTGTGGACTCGCGAGAATGCAGGCCTGTTCGACGTCAGCCACATGGGACAGCTGCTCATCCACGGTCCCGATGCGGAATCGGCCCTCGAAACCATTCTCCCCGGCGATATCCGCGGCCTTGCCGACCGCAAGCTCCGCTACTCGCTGCTCCTCGACGGCGGCGGCGGGATCATCGACGATTTGATGGCAACCCGCCGCGGCAGCGATTTCTACCTGGTGGTCAACGGAGCGACCAAGCACGGCGACATTGAAGTCATGCGCCAGTCGCTGCCGAAGGACCTGTTCGTCGATCATATGACCGGCCAGGCGCTTGTGGCGCTGCAAGGCCCCAAGGCGGTCGACGTCCTCGAGGCGATCATTCCCGGAGTGTCCGACCTCACCTTCATGGAGGGCAATGCCTTCCACGCTTTCGGACACCCCTTGTGGATCAGCCGTTCGGGCTACACCGGTGAGGACGGGTTCGAGATTTCCATTCCGGCAGTCGCCGTGGAGCAACTCGCAGAGGCCCTGGTCGCCGACGAACGGGTGAAGCCGATCGGCCTTGGAGCGCGTGATTCGCTTCGGCTCGAGGCCGGGCTTCCGCTGTACGGCCACGATCTCGACCGCGACACGACGCCGGTGATGGCGGGCCTTACCTTTGCAATCCAGAAGCGCCGCCGCGCCGAAGGCGGCTTTCCCGGCGCTCCGCGGATTCTCGCCGAGCTCGAGCAGGGCGCACCGCAGAAGCGGGTCGGTCTCGACGTCGAGGGGCGGCAGCCGGTGCGCGAGGGAGCGCTAATTCTTGACGGGGAAGGCAGCGAGATCGGCCGGGTCACCAGCGGCGGCTTCTCGCCCTCGCTGCAGCGTCCGATCGCGATGGGCTATGTCGCGACCGCGCTCGCCGAACCGGGCACGGAGCTGAAATTGGAGCAGCGCGGCAAGCTGTTCGACTCAAAGATCGCGCCGATGCCGTTCGTCCCCCACCGCTATCACCGCAAGGGAGCTTGATGATGACGACCTATTTCACCCGCGAGCACGAGTGGGTCAAAGTCGACGGCGACACCGCCATGGTCGGGATCACCGACCACGCGCAGCAAGCGCTTGGCGACATCGTTTTCACCGAGGTTCCGGAGGCCGGAAAGCAGCTTGCGAAGGGGCAGGAGGCGGCGGTCGTCGAATCGGTGAAGGCGGCGTCGGACGTCTATTCTCCCGTCACGGGCGAGGTCATCGAAGGCAACCAGGCGGTGGTTGACGATTCCTCGCTGGTGAACAGGGATCCCGAGGGCGAGGGCTGGTTCTTCAAGATCAGGCTGGCGGACGCTGGCGAGCTCGACGGCCTGATGGACGAGGGTGCCTACCGCGATTGGGTGAAGACCCTCTGATCCCGCCGATCACCTCGACCAGCCGCTGGGTGGCCGCGGACTATTCGAAGGTCGGCGCCTTCGTCGCCGAGCTCGGCGGCGCTGCGCTCGACCTGCTCGACCCGAAGCCGGGCGAGAGGATCCTCGACGTCGGCTGCGGCGAGGGGACCTTGTCGATGAGGATCATCGATCGTGGTGCCGAGGTGGTCGGCGTCGACAATTCGCCGGAGATGGTCGAGGCGGCGCGCGCTGCAGGCGTTTACGCCGAGCTGATGGACGCGGCGAACATGGAGTTCGACCGCGAGTTCGACGCGGCTTTCTCCAACGCCTCGCTTCACTGGATGCTCGATAAGGAGCGGGTCGCGTCCGCCATCTTCAACGCGCTCCGGCTGGGCGGACGCTTCGCGGGAGAGATGGGCGGCGAGGGCAATCTCGCGAAGCTCCGCGAGGCGCTGGACGACGAGCTGGTCATTCGCGGCTACGTGCCGCCGGTCGAGGCGACCAACTGGTACGCCTCCGCCGAAGATTTCGCCGACGTCTACGAGGACGCAGGGTTCGACCGGATCGATGCCCGGCTGATCGATCGTCCGACTCCTCTGGATCATGGCATTGCGGCCTGGGTGACGACCTTCCGCAAGGGCTGGCTCGACCGAGCCCGCGTGCCAGAGGGTGAGCGTCAGGAGATCGGTGCCGCAGTCGCCGATCGGGTCGGTTCCAACATCGCGGACTATGTCCGCCTCCGCTTCATCATGAGAAAGCCCAGTTGATGCGTTGGGCGCTCGTCCTTTCACTCTTCCTGTGCGGTTGTGCGGCACCATACGGGCAAGCCCTTGGCGTCGCGGAATTGAAAACGCACCACGCCGCCCTAGCGTCAAAGGTTGTTGAAGTGCACGGGTGGCTGCTGCCGTGTCATTTTCGATCCTGTCTCCTGGTCGAGTCTCGCGATTACGGCCTCTGGCTGGAACATGCGGGAGCGCTTGAGCGGCGAATGGATCGTCGCGGCGACACCTCAGTGCAATTTCCACCTCCGCCGGATCGTCGCTCTGGCGGAGTTTCACTTGGGTCGAGCGCTTCCTTTGATAAGCAAGTTGCACCGCTTCGCGACTATCTCAGCGAAGTAATCGTCGAGGCGAGAGTGACCGACGAATGCTGGTCATCGCCAGAAACCGGTGAAATCGTTCTCTGCGCTGATCGTTCTAACCAGCTCGAGCCAGTCCGGCTCGTCAAAGTCATCCAACGTATTCCGCTGCCCTCAGACCCGGAAGAATATTGATGCGTTACCTGCCCCTTTCCGATTCCGACCGGAGCCAGATGCTCCACGCGGTCGGCGCCAAATCGATCGACGACTTGTTCGTGGACGTGCCCAAGGCTGCGCGGCTGGACGGAGTGATCGAGCATCTGCCGCTGCATGCGTCCGAGCTAGCCGTCGAGCGGCACATGGGCGCCCTTGCGAAGAAGAACATGGTCGCGGGCGAGGTGCCCTTCTTCCTCGGCTGCGGAGCCTATCGCCACCACGTTCCGGCAAGCGTGGACCACATCATCCAGCGCGGCGAGTTCCTGACCAGCTACACGCCCTACCAGCCCGAAATCGCGCAGGGCACGCTCCAGATGATGTTCGAATTCCAGACGCAGGTCGCGCGCCTCTACGGCTGCGACATCGCCAATGCGTCGATGTACGACGGATCGACCGCCTGCTGGGAGGCGATCCTGATGGCGAGCCGGATCACGCGCCGCGACAAGGCGATCCTGTCGTCGGGGCTTCACCCCCATTACGTCAGCGTCTGCAACACGATGGCCAAGTTCACAGGCGACGAGCTGAAGACGTCAGCGCCGACGCTCTCTGCGGAAACCGACGCCGAGAAGATCATCGCCGCCATCGATGACGCGACGAGCGCCGTCGTCGTCCAGTATCCCGACATCCTTGGCCGGATCACCGACCTGGCGCCGATCGCCGAAGCGGCACACGCAAAGGGCGCTCTGCTGATCGCCGTCGTGACGGAGCCGGTGGCGCTCGGCCTAATCAGGTCGCCAGGCGAGATGGGCGCAGACATCGTCGTCGGCGAAGGCCAGAGCATCGGCGTCGGCCTTCAGTTCGGCGGTCCCTATGTCGGCCTGTTCGCCTGCGCGGAGAAGTTCGTCCGGCAGATGCCGGGGCGGCTCGCCGGCGAGACCGTCGACGCCGAGGGTAAGCGCGGCTTCGTCCTGACTCTGTCGACGCGCGAGCAGCATATCCGCCGCGAGAAGGCGACCAGCAACATCTGCACCAGCTCGGTGCTGTGCGCGCTCGCCTTTACTGGGCACCTGACGCTGCTCGGCGAGAAAGGCTTAAGGCAGCTGGCTTCGCTGAATCACGCGCGCGCGTGCGAGGTCGCGGACCGGCTTTCGGCGATCCCCGGCGTGAGCCTGGTCAACGACAGCTTCTTCAACGAATTCACGCTTCGGCTTCCGGTCGAGGCCCGGCCCGCCGTTCACGCGATGGTGGAGAAGGGGGTTCTCGGCGGCGTGTCGCTTGGGCGGCTCTATCCGGACTCGGCCGACCTTGCGAACGGGTTGGTGCTCGCAGTTACCGAGACGGTGACAGATGAGGATATCGACGCGCTGGAAGCCGCGTTGAAGGAGGTGTGCGCGTGACCGTCAATCCGTCAGGCTGGCGGCCGACGACGCCCGCCAACGAGCAAGGTTCGGCCGGCACCGTCACCGGCAATCGCGCCCTTCAGCTCGAGGAGCCACTTCTGTTCGAGCGCGGCCGGCTCGACCAGACCGGCGTCGACCTGCCCGACACGAAGGTCTCCGGCGGCCGCCTCGGCGGGCTGGAGCGCAATCGCGACATCGGCCTACCTGGCCTGTCCGAGCCAGAAGCGGTTCGCCATTACACACGGCTGTCGCGGCAGAATTATGCGATCGATCTCGGGCTGTTCCCGCTCGGGTCCTGCACGATGAAGCACAACCCGCGCCTCAACGAGAAGGTGGCGCGGATGCCGGGCTTCGCCGACGTTCACCCGATGCAGCCGCAGGAGACGGTGCAGGGCGCGCTCCAGGTGATCAACGAGCTCGCCTTCTGGCTGCTCGATCTCACCGGGATGCATGGGGTGGCGATGAGCCCCAAGGCGGGAGCTCACGGCGAGCTTTGCGGCCTTCTGTGCATCCGCGCGGCTCTCGAAGCTCGCGGCGACAAGCGCGAGGTCGTCCTGGTGCCCGAAAGCGCGCACGGCACCAATCCCGCG
Source organism: Sphingomonas anseongensis (assembly GCF_023516495.1). NCBI lineage: Bacteria > Pseudomonadati > Pseudomonadota > Alphaproteobacteria > Sphingomonadales > Sphingomonadaceae > Sphingomonas > Sphingomonas anseongensis. The sequence goes on along the minus strand of NZ_JAMGBC010000001.1, from coordinate 869,081 downwards.
ACCGCCGCCTTCGCCGGTTACCGGGTCGAGAGCATTCCCGCGAACAAGGCGGGACGGGTCGACCTCGAGGCGTTGAAGGCGCGTCTCGGCCCCGACGTGGCGGCGGTGATGATCACCAACCCGAACACCTGCGGCCTGTTCGAACCGGACATGATTGCAATCTCCGACGCGGTGCACGCCGCCGGAGCTTTCGTCTATTGCGACGGAGCCAACTTCAACGCGATCGTCGGCAAGGTTCGTCCAGGCGACCTCGGCATCGACGCGATGCACATCAATCTGCACAAAACCTTCTCGACCCCCCACGGCGGCGGCGGGCCAGGGTCCGGCCCGGTGGTCGTTTCCGAAGCGCTCGCGCCTTACGGCCCGCTGCCTTTCGCGGCGAAGATGCCCGACGGCACGTACAAGCTCGTGGAGGAGGAAAGCGCGGCGGAAATGCACCCGGAGAGCTTCGGGCGGATGACCGCCTTTCACGGGCAGATGGGAATGTTCACCCGGGCGCTCGCCTACATTCTCAGCCACGGCGCCGACGGCCTTCGCCAGGTCGCCGAGGATTCGGTTCTCAACGCCAATTACGTTCTTCGGTCGCTCGAGGACGTGCTCGATGCGCCCTTCGCGAAGAGCGGGCCGTGCATGCACGAGGCGATCTTCTCCGACCGCGGATTTGGCGAGGGCCTAAGCACGATCGATCTCGCCAAGGCGCTGATTGACGAAGGCTTCCACCCGATGACCATGTACTTCCCGCTGGTGGTGCACGGGGCGATGCTCATCGAGCCGACCGAGACCGAATCCAAGGCCGCTCTGGACCAGTTCATTGCCGCGATGCGCTCGATCGCCGAGCGAGCGAAGTCGGGCGACCAAAGCCTCAAGGCAGCACCCATTTACGCGCCCAGGCGGCGCCTCGACGAAACGCTCGCGGCCAGAAAGCCCGTGCTGGTCTATCGAGAGCCCGCGCAGGCCGAGGCCGCTGAGTGAAGGACGTACGGCGATTTTACGAGGCGCCGGAAGCATCGGGGCGGCGCTCCGCTCCCGCCGCGCTTCGCAATCGCGAACCGATCGCGGACGTGCTGGCCGAATGGCTTCCCAACGGCGGCCTGGTGCTCGAAGTCGCCAGCGGCACGGGCGAGCATGCCGCTTTTTTTGCAGGGCGCTTCCCGAATCTCGAGTGGCAGCCGAGCGACGTGCATGTCGACGCGCTGGGGTCGGTGACGGCGCTGGTTCGCGAAGCCGCGCTTCCAAACCTCCGCGAGCCCCTGCAGATCGACGCCTCGAACTCCGACTGGCCTATCGAGGCGGCCGACGCCCTGCTCAACATCAACATGGTACACATCAGCCCCTGGAAGGCAGCGATTGGCCTGCTCGACGGCGCCGAGCGGCTGCTCGAACGCGGAGCACCGCTGATCCTCTATGGTCCTTGGCTGTCCGAGGCGATCGACACCGCGCCGAGCAACCTAGCTTTCGACGCCGACCTGAAGCGCCGCGACGCGCAGTGGGGGCTCCGAAAGGTCGAGGATTTCGCCTCCGCTGCGGAGGCGCGAGGGCTTTCGCTCGAGGCGACTCGGGCCATGCCCGCAAACAACCTCATGCTGCTGTTTCGAAAAGGGACATCGGCAACAACGGCCTGAGCGAATGCGGGCGGCGCGGCTATGATTGCGCCAGATGCATCGAAGCCTGACGATCCAGAACCGGCGCCACCGCCGGTCGAACGTTTTCCTCAACGCGACGCTGGAAACTCCCGGCGGCTCGCTACCCGTTCTGTTGCGCAATCTGTCGCAGGATGGCGCGCTGGTGCAGGGCGAGCATATGCCGATGGAAGGAACCCGCGTTCTTTTTCATCGGCAGGGGCTCAGCGTCCCGAGCCGTGTTGCCTGGTCGGAGGGCGATGCCGCGGGCCTGGAGTTCGATTTCCCCCTGTTCCCGCGCGAAATGCTTAGGCACGTGCCGCCGCCCGAGCCCGTGAACCCAGTCCAGATCAAGCGCCGGCCGGGGCTGTCGCCGAAGCCGCTTACGCGCGGTGAGCGGGCGCTGATCGAGCGGTGGGCGACCGGCGGTTCCACCACTCTCGGCGACTGATCAGGCGATTGGGCCGCTTCGTTCGTGAAGCCAGGCGACAAGCCCGGCGAGCGGCAAGACGCTGTTGAAGCTCACGCCGTAGCGGTCGCCGTCCTTCCACCGAACGACCGCACCCTGCGGCTCCATTCCGGGAATGCTGACCGTGACGTCCGCGCCGATCCTCAGCGAATTGGCCGTCTCGACGCTGAGCCCGCCCTGCGAGATGTTGTGCATGGTCGAGCGGTGAACGGTCGCGCCTTCACGAACGAAACAGACGCACTTGGCCTCGATCCGCGGCATCCGCGGCCTCGGGCCTTCGCCGCCGGACTTCAGAAGCTCGATGACGTCGATTCGCTCGGCGAAGGTGATTCCCGCGTCGGTTCCGCGAATCCACGTGACCTTGCCGGGGACGGATTGCCCCTGCTTAAGCTCGATGTGGACGGCCATGTCGGGTTTTAGCGTGCAATAGGCCCGGATCAGGGTGCCGCCGGCCGAAATATTCTTCACCAGGCACAGTTCGCGCTTATCGCCGATGACGATCGTGCCGACGCGGAAGAGCGTCAGAAGGCGCTCGTCGGCACGGCGGTTCGAATCGACCGGGGGTTCGCCCGACATCGAATAAACCGTCGTTTCGATCGGCAGTTGCTCCACCTTCACTCCCCAAAACCACCCGAGGGCGCCAGCCAGGCATCCCTCCACAACGGTCACATTGGGACACAAAGGCTTACCATCTCGTTGCTGTTTGGTCCGACGTGGCGGCGAGTGTGCTCCAACGAAGCCCAGCCCGTCACTGACAGGCGCCGGCGAAGGGGATAGGATAAGGCCGATGTCCAGCACGACACGAACGCTCATTATCCGAATTGCGGGGGTACTGATCTTCCTGCTCGCCTTCGGATCGGCGCTTCTTCCGAGCGCCCGGCATATACCGGCGCACTTGGTCATCGGGCTGCTCCTCGCAGCGGCCGGCGCGATCGAGCTCGTCGCGGTCTTCGCTCGGCGCGGACATCACATTCCGGCGGGTATAGCGGCCCTAGCGAGCGTGCTTGCCGGGCTTCGGCTGCTGGTCGACCCGAACATCAATTTCCTGACGATTCTCAATTTCGTCGTCCTGTGGCTGGTGGTTCGAAGCGCTGCCTTATTCTTCTCCGCTCGCCATTCGGCGCGGCCTTTGTGCACCTGGGTCTATCTCGCGGCGGCCGTGGATCTGGGCCTCGCCATTCTCCTCCTCGCCGGGCTTCCGGTCGCGGTGCTGATCTACGGCCTGTTCGGAACGACCGACGAAATCGTAGCGACGTTCGCCTGGGTATTCGCGGCAAGCTTCATCGCCGCCGGCTGGCTTCTGATCGCAGCCGCACCGCTGGAGGGTAGCGAGACCGATTAAGGGTAGATGGCCTCGACGAAATAGAGGCCCTGCGGCGGAGCGTTGAAGCCGAGCGCGGAGCGGTCCCTGGCTTCGAGCGCAGCCCTGATGTCCTCGGGCTTCCACTGGCCCCGGCCAACAAGCGCGAGGCAGCCGACCATCGAACGCACCTGGTGGTGAAGGAAGCTTCGAGCCGCGGCTTCAATGAGGATCTCGTCGCCTTCGCGCCTGACATCCAGCCGGTCGAGCGTCTTCACCGGGCTGTCCGACTGGCAATGGGCGGATCGGAACGTGGTGAAGTCGTGGCGGCCCACGAGCATCGCCGCGCCTTCGGCCATGGCCTGGGCGTCGAGCGGCATCGCAACGTGCCATACCCGCCCTCGATCGAGCGCGGGGGGCGCTCGCCGGTTGAGGATGCGGTAGAGGTACCGCCGCCCGACGCAAGAGAAGCGCGCGTGCCAGTCGTCGGGCGCGTGCTCCGCTGCAAGCACCGAGATCGGCTGCGGCCTGACCAGCGCGTTCACGCCTTCGCGCAGCCGGTGCTCGGTCAGGTTCTTTTCGATCTCGACGTGAGCGCTCATCGCCAGCGCGTGCACGCCGGCGTCGGTCCGCCCCGCGCCGTGGACGGCGGGAAGCTCGCCGGTCATCCGAGCGAGCGCTTCCTCGAGCGCCTGCTGCACCGACGGCCCATGCTCCTGCCGCTGCCAGCCCATGAACGGCCCGCCGTCATATTCGATTGTGAGCCGCCAGCGGGTCACGTGAGGATCGTGCCCTTGGGAATCGCGAAACCGCGGAGCAGCTCGCCCGGCGTCATGACGCCCCGGCCGGAGCGCTGGACTCTTAGCGGGCGGAGATAGCCCGAGCCGCAAGCGATGCTGAGGCAATCGTCCAACACCTTCCCGGGAGGAGCCGAACTCTCTTCTGCCGTGGAGGCTTCGAGAAGCTTCACTCGCTCGCCATTGGCCTCGAACCAGGCGCCGGGCGAGGGCGCGAAGGCGCGCACCTGCCGCTCGATTTCTTCCGAACTCCTCGACCAGTCGATTCGCGCTTCGGACTTGTCGATCTTCGAGGCGTAGGTGGCGCCGTCTTCGGGCTGCGCTTCAGCCGGCGCCGGATTGTCGAGCCATTCGACCAGCGCCGAAGCGCCCATGCCGGCAAGCTCGGTCGTAAGGTCGCCGGCAGTCTTGCGATCCACCTCTGTCTCTCGCTTCAGCAGCATCGGGCCGGTGTCGAGCCCTTCCTCCATCCGCATGATCGTCACGCCGGTTACTTCGTCGCCGGCAAGGATGGCGCGCTGGATTGGCGCGGCGCCTCGCCACCTGGGTAGGAGCGACGCGTGAACGTTGATGCAACCGGCCTTCGGCGCCTCGAGAATCGGCCTGGGGAGAATTAGCCCGTAAGCTGCGACGACAGCCAAATCGGCATCAATCTCGGCGAAGCGGGCCTGCTCCTCGGAGTCATTGAGCGTTCGCGGGCAGCGGACCTCGAGACCTAACTCCTCGGCGCGTTTGTGGACCGCAGTCTTCTGCTCGGCTTTTCCGCGTCCGGCCGGCCTTGGCGGCTGCGTATAGACGCAAGCGATCTCGTGCCCTGCCTCGACCAAAGCGTCGAGACTCGGCACCGCGAAATCCGGCGATCCCATGAAGACGATCCGCATTGCTGGTGCCTATGGCGCGAGAGCCGCGAAATTCCTATCTCGGCAGCAGTGGCAAGCCAGGAAATCGAGACATTGGCCAACGCATTGGCGCGGCTTCCGGGGCTTGGGCCGCGGTCCGCGCGCCGTGCCGTGCTCCATCTGATGAAGAAACGGGAGAGCACTCTTCAGCCGCTTCTTGCCGCTTTGAAGACGGTAGCCGACACTCTGTCGAGCTGCTCCACTTGCGGGAATGTCGATACGTCGGACCCGTGCGGGATCTGCCGTGATCCCCGGCGCGACGACAGGTCTCTGTGCGTGGTCGAGGAAGTCGCCGATCTTTGGGCGCTCGACCGCTCACGGCTGTTCCCGGGCCGCTATCATGTGCTCGGGGGACGTCTTTCCGCGCTCGACGGCGTTCGCCCGGAAGATTTGACGATCGACCAGCTGATCAGCCGCGTTTCGAAGGGCGGCATTGACGAGGTCGTGCTCGCGATGAACGCGACACTCGAAGGGCAAACGACCGCCCATTACCTCGCCGAACGCCTTGAGGGCTTCCCGGTGCGGCTTACCCAACTGGCCCATGGCCTCCCCGTCGGCGGCGAGCTCGACTACCTCGACGAGGGCACGCTCGCCCAAGCCTTGCGTGCGCGGCGTCCCGTCGCTTGAAGCCGGGGGCCTGAAAGCTTAAATCTACACCATGGCAATTCGCTCGATAATCGAGGTCCCGGACCCGTTGCTCCGGCAGAAGTCGAAACCTGTCGAAAAGGTGGACGACGAGGTGCGGGCGCTCATCGCCGACATGTTCGAGACGATGTACGACGCGCCTGGGATCGGGCTTGCCGCGATCCAGGTCGGCGTTCCGAAGCGAATCCTGGTGATCGACCTACAGGAGCCGGTGGAAGAGGGCGGCGAGCCGGTGAGGGACCCGCGGGTCTTCATCAACCCGGAAATCCTCGAGCATTCCGACCAGGACGTTCCCTATAACGAGGGCTGCCTGTCGGTCCCTGACCAATATGCCGAGGTCGAGCGGCCGGACCGAATCCGCGCGCGTTGGCTCGACGAAAAAGGCAAGCCGCACGAGGAAGTGATCGAGGGACTGCTCGCGACCTGCCTCCAGCATGAGATGGACCATTTGGAGGGCGTGTTGTTCATCGACCATCTGTCGCGCCTGAAGCGCGAGATGATCCTCAAGAAGATCGCCAAGCAGCGCAAGGAACGCACGCTCGCCGCAGCCTGAGCGGCGTCAGGCGTCGCGGCCGCAGAAGACCAGGCCGGGACTTCCCATCGTCTTTGAAGTGAACAGCATCGCCTTTGCCGATTCGGCGAAGCGGATCGTCAGCGAATCCGAAACTGCGTCGCCCTTGGCCGTACAGACCGCCTGGATGTCGTAGCCGCCCGGCACCTCGATCACGCGATTGAAACTGCAGCTGGTGCCGCCGGGAGTTCGAAGGGTCGTAGCGGTGAACTGCCAGGCGGCCGACTTGCAGGATTTCTGGTCCTCGGCCCATTTGCCGACAAACCGCGCAACCGTACCCGGCGGCGGAAGGTCCCCGGCTTCACCCGCTTCGACTTGTGCCGGTAGATCAGCCGGGGCGTTTGAGATCGCATCGTCGGTGCGGATCGGGCCGTTGGGCTCGTGCCCAGCCGGCGCCTTGTTGCAGGAGACGACGAATAGCGCTGCCAGGACAGCGATCGCGATCCGCATGGCTCAGCCCTCCGGAGTGATGCTCGCAGCCGCGTTGCGGCAATCCTCGGCGCATTCGCGGCACATCTGCGCGCACAGCTTGCAATGCTCGTGGTCGTGCTTCTCGCACTCGGCAGCGCAGGCGTCGCAGACCCGGGCGCACAGCTCGAGAGTCTCCTTGAGCACGGCTTCGTTGGTGCCGGTTCGGCGGACCGAGAGCTTGCCAGCCGCTTCGCACACGTCCGCGCAGTCGAGGCAGGAGCGGATGCACTGATGCATGTCCATTTTCTCGGCGGCGCAGGCATCCGCACAGCTCAGGCACATCCGCGCACAATACATCAGGTGGTGAGCCGCATCCCCGAGCGGCTGGTTCACATGGCTCTGAACCTCGGGGTGAAGCGCGATCATCTTGCGAATGGACATGAAATTCTCCTGCTCTCGCTTGGTCGAACCTGTGGATAGCACAGCGGTTCCGCTTGAGCGCGTGCCCGTCGGAGACTAAGGTTCGCATTCTGTTCCGCTGGGGGAATGAGTATGGATTGGGGCATTTTCGTCGGGATCGCCTTGGTCGCGCTGGTGCTTGGCGGCCTCATCGGCTGGCTTTTCGCGACCCGGGACGGCGCCGCGGCCAAGCAGACGGTCGGGACGCTCCGTCTCCAGCTCGACGAAGTGGTGAAGGAGCGGGACCAGGTCCGCGCTTTCCACGAAGCCGCTTCAAAGGAGCTTGCGGCGCTCCAGGCGGATGCGCGCAACTTCGAGCAGCGGATCAAGGACCTGGCGGAGTCCAAGGACGCGCTGATCGCCCAGTTTCGCGAGATTGGCGACCAGCTGCTGGAGAAGGCGCACAAGGATTTCCTCGAGAAAGCAGGCGAGCGCTTCACCGCCGCCGACAAGGCGAGCGAGACCAAGCTCAAAGAGTTGCTTGCGCCGGTCGAGGTTACGCTCAAACGCTACGAAGAGGGGCTCCAGCGCGTGGAGAAGGAGCGGATCGATCATTATGCCGGCCTGAAGTCGGTCGTGGAGCAGGTCCGCGACGGGCAGGGGAAGGTGCGCGACGAGACCCGCAACCTCGTCAACGCGCTTCGCTCGTCGCCGAAGGCGCGCGGGCGCTGGGGTGAGCAGTCGCTCCGCAACGTCCTCGAACAGGCGGGGCTGAGCCCGTACGCCGACTTCCAGACCGAGGTCAGCGTCGATGGAGAGGATGGCAAGCTTCGCCCTGACGTCATCGTGAAGCTGCCCGGCGGCCGGACCCTGGTGATCGACGCGAAATGCTCGCTCAACGCCTATCTCGACGCCTGCGACGAAGTGGACGACGACAAGAGGCAAGCGTGCCTGCAGGCCCATCTCGCCTCGATCCGAACCCACGCGCAGCAGCTGGGGTCGAAAGCCTATTGGGCGCAATTCGGCGATTCCGCCGACTATGTCGTCATGTACATTCCCGGCGAGCATTTCCTGACCGCCGCCCTTGAGCTCGACCACGGCCTTTGGGATTGGGCGAATGAGCGCAAGGTGCTTCTGGCAACGCCGACCAACCTCGTGGCGATCGCACGCACGGTTGCGAGCATCTGGAACCAGGAGAAGCTGGCCGCCGAAGCCGGCAAGATCGCCGAGCTCGGTCGCGAGCTCCATTCGCGGCTGGCGACGATGGCGGAGCATGTCTCGTCGGTGGGCACCAACCTCAGCCGCGCCAACAACGCCTATAACAAGATGGTCGGAAGCCTGGAGAGCCAGGTGTTTACCCAGGCCCGGCGGTTCGAGGATCTGGGAGCCGGAAGCGCCAAGGAGATCCCGCCTCCACCAATGGTCGAAGCCTCGCCCCGTCCGCTAACCAAGCTTGCGACGAAGGACGACCCGGTCGTGGTTTCTCTCGACGGCCCGCTATCGATGCGGCTCGAGCCGGCCGAAGAGGAAGACGATACGGCCTAGAAGGTCCTGCGCATCAGGATGATCTCGCCCGCCTGGTTTTTCAGCGACAGATATTCGTAGGGCACGCGGTCGCTTTCGCTCCTGCTCATCGCCATCGGCCTATTGAATACGGCCGAGCCCTGGCTTTCGAATGTCGTAGCAGGCTCAGGGCATCCCATAAGCGTTTGCATCAAGTCGCCGATGGTGAGCGTCGATCCCGCGATTGCGTAGTGCCCACCGATCGAATTGCACCCGAACCTCGCACTTATGCTGCCGCCGTCTTCAAAGCGGACAGAATAGTCGCTGTTTGCCGGTGCCTGGCGGCCGTTGACGGAGTGAACCTGCCAAGCCGTTCCCGCCAACGTCGCCGACGGGGGCGACGCGGCAATTGCGCACGCGGAAAGCATCAGGCCGAAGAGGACGCAGACGGTTCGAGAGCGTCTAAAGGCCGCCACAGCCGTTGTACTGGGTGCCGTCGACCGTGACCTGTACCTTGTCGGGATAGACCCGGTCGCTCATCCCGTCGCTGCACTGCGCGTGGACGATGTTCACGTTGATCCGCGGCGTCTGATAGATTTCCCCGGCCACCCCGATGATCGCTTGCGGCCTCGGCTGGACAACCGGCTGCTCGTCGGGACGGATCACCGTCACGTTCCGGTCGTCGATGACGAGGTTCCAGAAGGGCTCCGTTCCAAGCCCGTGATAGGGCGCGGCCGGCGGCGGCGGATAGGACATGCAGCCGGCGAGAAGCGGCAGCGCGACGAGGGTCAGCTGTTTCATGGGCGAATCAACCGCTCCGGCGCCGCGTCAGTTCCGCCAGCTCGCCTTGACGCAGAACGCCATAACTGCAGCGGCAACCGCGGCATTGAGGCTGTCGGCGCGACCAGCCATCGGAATTTTTACGAGTAGGTCGCATTCCGCCTCGTAGGACTGGGGCAGTCCCTGCTGTTCGTTGCCGATCAGGAGGAAGCAGGGCTGCTCGTACCGGGCGTCGAGATAGTCGCTGGTCGCTTTCAGGCTCGTCCCCACCAGCTGTCCGCTTCCGCTTCTGAGCCACGTGACGAACTCGGGCCAGCGCGCCGAAGCGACCTGCTGGGTGAAAAGCGCGCCCATCGACGCCCGCACGGATTCAACGGAAAACGGATCGGCGCAATCGTCGATCAGGATGAGCCCGCCGGCCCCGACCGCGTCGCCGGTCCTCAAGATCGTCCCGATGTTGCCGGGATCGCGAAGCGCCTGGGCCGCGATCCAGATCGGCGCCGAGGAGCGGTCGATCCGCTCCAGTGCGGTCTCGGGCTGCCGGTAGGCGGCGAGGAGCATCTGCGGATTGTCCTTGCCGCTCATCTTGGAAAGGATATCGGCGGTCGTCTCGATCGCTTCGCCGCCCGCCGCTTCCGTCGCGGCGATGATGTCGGCGGCGAGCGGATGCTTTGCGCCCTCGCTCGAAAAGGCGATGATCTCGGGAAGCCGGCCGCTGTCGCGGGCTTCGGTGATAATTCTCAACCCTTCGGCGAGGAACAGGCCTTCGGAGCGCCGGTGCTTCTTGTCGCGGAGCGAACGGAGCCGCTTTACGGTCGAGTTTGAAAAAGCGCTGACCTGCCGGGGCACGGCCTAGCCGCACTCTTCGCCGAAGCCGCACTCGAAGAGATGGACGAGCTTTTCGAGCACTTGCTCGGCATCGTCGCCTTCGACGTGGATGACGACGCTGTCGCCCATCCCCGCGCCGAGCATCATGAGCCCCATGATCGACGTTCCGCACACCCTGTTGCCGTCCTTCTCGACGTCGATCTTCGCCGGGAGATCGCTCGCGAGATTGACGAATTGGGCGCTTGCCCGCGCGTGAAGCCCGCGCCGGTTGACGATCTGCACTTCGCGGGAAGCTGAGCTCAAGCCGCTGCTTCCCCTAGGATTTCCGATGCGACGGAGATGTATTTCCGGCCGGCTTCGCGGGCGGCGGCGACCGCGGCGTGAACGCCCATCACCTTGCGCGCGCCTTCGAGGCGGATGAGCATCGGCAGGTTGACGCCCGCGATGACCTCGATGTTCTCGCTCTTCATCAGGCTGATCGCCAGGTTCGACGGAGTTCCGCCGAACAGGTCGGTGAGGATGATGACACCCTTGCCGCCATCGACCCGGCCGATCGCTTTCGCGATGTCCTTCCGGCGTGCCTCCATGTCGTCGTCGGGACCGATGCAGACAGCCTCTATGGCTTCCTGCGGCCCGACCACATGCTCCATCGCGGTGATGAACTCGGCCGCCAGACGGCCGTGGGTCACCAGCACCAGTCCAATCATCGATTCAACTCGCTTCTACTCCCAGCAACAGCGGCATCGCCGCCCCTGTCCTCGATCCTGTCGTTCGGTGCCGAGCCCAGGTCCCGGTGCCGGACATTCGGTGTGAATCCGGCCGACCGCAACCTTTCCGCCATTTCCACAGCCGCGGTGACTGAACGGTGGCGTCCGCCCGTGCAGCCGAAGGCGATCGTCAAATAGCTTTTGCCCGCGGTCCAGTAGCGGGGAATCCAGTCGGTGAGAAGCGCTTCGATCCGGTCCATCGCTCCCGCCCATGCCGGATCGTTGGCTATGTAATCGCGAACCTGGCGATCGTTTCCAGTGAGCGGCCGAAGCTCATCGATCCAGTGCGGGTTCGCCAGGAAGCGCATGTCGAACACCAGGTCCGCAGTGCGCGAGATGCCGTGGCCGAAGCCGAAGGAGACGACGGTCAGTACTGGCTCGCGGTCCGTGCGGAAGCGGCGGCGAAGCTCTTCCCCAAGCTCGGCGGGCGTGAGGTCGGTGGTGTCGATGACGCTGTCGGCGGCGAGGCGGAGCGGCGCCAGCGCCGCCCGCTCCCGGGCAATTCCGTCCTCCGCCGGCCGATCGGGGGCCAGGGGATGGCGGCGGCGGGTCTTGTCGAAGCGGCGCATCAGGTCCGCGCTCGAACAGTCGAGGAACAGGATTTCGGGCTCGACGCCTTCGATTGACTCGATGAGCTCGCGAAGGTGCGAGGGATCGAAACCGCGGCTGCGCACGTCCATGCCGATGGCGACGGGCACAGTCCGGCACTGGTCGCTGCCATGGACGAAGTCGCCCAGCAGGTCGGCGGGCAGATTGTCGACGATGTCCCAGCCCATGTCCTCGAGAGCATCGAGCACGGTCGATTTCCCCGCCCCGGACATGCCGGTGACGAGCAGGAGGCGCGGCTTGCGCGGCGGGCCGTTCACGGCCTGATTCCGAAGCGATCGAGCGCAACTGCGACCTTGGCCGGGGCGGAAGCCGTCATCGCGTCGACCGTGAAGAGCGGAACCGGCACGCCGAGAACCCGCAACTCCCTGTCCTCGTCGGGAAGCCTCTGGATGTCGCCCGTAAGCTCGATGATCAGGGAGACCGGGGCCTCGGGCTCCGTCGGCATCTCGACGATGCCGATTCCTCGAACCTCCAACTTCCCGGCGATCTGGGAAGGGGCTGAGGCGATCAATCGATCACCGTCGCGGCGGACGATCGTCTGGTCGTCGCTCACCAGTGAAAAGCCGCGGTCGAGCAGCCGAAGTGCGAGATCCGACTTGCCAGACCCTGACGGGCCCATGATCAGGACCGCGCGTCCATCGATAGCGACGGTGCTTGCGTGAAGTGTCTCGGTTGAAAGGGCGCGCGCGGCATTCACTGCATCTCTACCGCTGGAAGGGAGATGATGAACCGGGCGCCGGATGGAGCGTCGTCCCGGTCGAGAACAGTGATTTCACCGCCATGGCCCTCGACGATAGCCTTGGCGATCGCGAGACCCAAGCCGGAATGCCGGCCGAAACTTTCCCCTTCCGGCCGAATCGAATGGAAGCGGTTGAAGATGGCCTCTCGAGCGCCCGGTGGAACGCCAGGCCCTTCATCGTCGACGCGGATCCTCACCTGGTTCCCGACGTGGCTTGCGGCGATCTCCACCAGGCCGCCCGGTGGTGAAAAGCTGACCGCATTGTCGAGGATGTTGTCGAGCGCACGGGCAAGCCGGCCCGTATCGCCCATGACGATGGTGCTGGCCTTGCGGGGACGGGCAAAGGCAATCCGGGCGTCGCCCTTGTCCCGTCTCGATTCCCAACTTTTCACCAGCTGCTCGATCAGAGGTCCAAGGTCGACGGGTTCAAATCGGGCGCGGGCGAGCTCCGCATCCGTCCGGGCCGCCTCGCTGATGTCGCTGATCAGCCGGTCGAGCCGCATCACGTCCTCGCGGGCGACATCCATCAGCCGCTCGCGAAGCTTGGCATCTTTTATGTTACCGAGCCCGTCGAGCGCGGAGCGGAGCGACGCGATCGGGTTCTTGAGCTCGTGGGTGACGTCGGCAGCGAAAGCCTCGATATTGTCGATCCGCTCGCGGAGCGACTGGCTCATGTCCGACACCGAGCGCGCAAGAAGCCCGATCTCGTCCCGGCGGGAGGGAAGTCTCGGCACGCGAACCTCTCGTGCCCGACCGAGGCGGACCCGGTGAGCGGCAAGGGCGATACGCCGAAGCGGCCGCACGATCGTGCGAGCAAGGAACAGCGAAAGTAGTACGGAGAGCAGGATCGACAGCGCCATGACCGCTGCGAGCTTGGCGCGCTGGCTGCGCATGGAGCGCGTGAGGCTGCGCTCGTTGGAGGTGACCAGAAGCGCCCCGCCGTCGATCGGAGCTGCTGCGGAGAGGACAGGCGTCAGGTCGGGAGCGGTGCGGATCTTGCTGGTGACGGCATTCGCCTGCTGGGCCTGCCAAGCCTCCGGCCATTCGCTGATCCGGTCGGCCGCCGGTTCGACAAAGTCGGGCGCATATTGGGCGCCCACCAGCATGTTGAAGCCGCGGTCGAGAGCGCGCGCGGCATCCTTCATCCAGCTTTCCTTCCTTGGATCGCGAAGCCGGTAGGTGGGCCCGGTCGACCGCCAGCTGTCGGAAACGAGGTGTCCGTCAGCGGCGTAGAGGCGAATCCTGCTTCCGGTCGATTTGCCGATCTCGGCGAGGGTCGCCGCCCGCGCCGACGGGGCAATCGACCGCGTGACGATGGCGCTGATCTGGGCTTCGCGTTCCGTGCGGTGGATTCGCTCCTTGCTGAGCTTGTTGCGAAAGGTGTCGAGGTAGATGACACCTAGGGCGAGGATCAGCACGGTCAGGATGTTGACGGCAAGGATCCGCCAGGTGAGCGTCCACCTTGCGGTCCACGGCCGCGCCGGATGGCGGCGTCTGGTCACGCGCGCTCACCCGCTTCTTCAAACCTGTAGCCGACCCCGTACAGGGTCTCGATCGCGTCGAAGTCGGGGTCGACGGCTCGGAACTTGCGCCGGATCCTTTTGATGTGACTGTCGATGGTCCGGTCATCGACATAGACGTCCTCCTGATAGGCGGCGTCGAGCAGCTGGTTGCGGTTCTTCACGACCCCCGGCCGCTGCGCCAGCGCCTGCAGGATGAGGAACTCGGTGACCGTGAGCGTCACGTCCTTGCCGTCCCACACCACCTTGTGTCGTGCGGGATCCATGCTGAGCCGGCCGCGGACGATCAGCTCCTGCTCCTCCTGAGCATTGGGAGCGGCCTCGCTCCTGGCCAGGTCCTGACGCCTGAGGATCGCCTTGATCCGCGCGAGCAAAAGCCGCTGCGAGAAGGGCTTGGAGATATAATCGTCCGCGCCCATCGCCAGGCCGAGCGCCTCGTCGAGCTCGTCGTCCTTCGAGGTCAGGAAGATGACCGGCATCGCGCTGAACTCGCGCAGGCGGCGCAGCAGCTCCATTCCGTCCATCTGCGGCATCTTGATGTCGAACACGCCAAGGTCAGGCATATTGTCGCTGAACGCCTTCAGCGCGCTCGCAGCGTCCGTGTAGACGCGGGTGATGAAACCCTCCGCTTGCAGGGCGATCGACACCGAGGTCAGAATATTCCGGTCGTCGTCGACCAGCGCGATCACATGGCTCATTCGGGCGGTCCGGCTCGGGGCTTACGCGCCGCTTGTCGGGGAGACAAGTTGGCGCTCTCGCTTTGACCCGGCAACTTTTTCCGGTCTATAGGCACTTAGCAATGTGGTGCGGCGGCTGCCGATGGGTCGCCGCCGCATCTTCTTATTTCGGGAAGGGAAGCGAGTGGCCGAGCGGGTCGCGAAATACGGATTGGACGCGCAGGGGATCGTCACCCCTGCCGAGCTGCACTGGAACCTGACCGCGGCGCCGCTGGTCGAGCATGCGGTGCGCCGCGAGGAGGGGCTTCTCGCGAAGGATGGCCCCCTCGTCGTCAAGACCGGGAAGCACACCGGGCGAAGCGCCAAGGACAAGTTCACCGTCCGCGACGAGATGACCGACAGCGTCATCTGGTGGAACAACGGCAACAAGCCGATGGATCCGGCCGCGTTCGATCGCCTCCACGAGGATTTCCTCGCCGCTCTGGGCGAAAAGGACGAGCTGTTCGTCCAGGACCTGTTCGGCGGATCGCAGCCCGAGCATCGCGTGCGCGTGCGAGTGATCAACGAGCTTGCCTGGCACAGCATGTTCATCCGTACGCTTCTGGTTCGCCCCGAAGCAGACGAGCTCGCGGGCTTCGTTCCCGAGTTCACGATCATCGACCTTCCGAGCTTCCGCGCGAGCACGGAACGCCACGGTTGCCGCAGCGAGACGGTGATTGCCGTCAACTTCACCAAGAAGGTGATCCTGATCGGCGGCACGCTCTATGCCGGCGAGATGAAGAAGTCGGTGTTCGGTTTGCTGAACTTCCTGCTTCCGCCGCAGGGAATCATGCCCATGCACTGCTCGGCGAACATCGGGCCCAAGGGCGACACCGCGATCTTCTTCGGCCTCAGCGGCACGGGGAAGACGACTCTTTCGGCAGATCCGAACCGCACGCTCATCGGCGACGACGAGCATGGCTGGTCGGACACGGCGGTCTTCAACTTCGAGGGCGGCTGCTACGCCAAGATGATCCGTCTTTCGCCGACGGCGGAGCCGGAAATCTACTCGACGACCAAGCGGTTCGGGACGGTTCTCGAAAATGTCGTGATGGACCCGGAGACGCGCGAGCTCGACCTCGACGATCCGAGCCTCGCGGAGAACAGCCGCGGCGCCTATCCCATCGATTACATCCCCAATTCTTCCGAGAAGAACATGGGGCCGCTGCCGAAGAACGTCGTGATGCTGACCGCGGACGCTTTCGGCGTTCTCCCGCCGATCGCGAGGCTGACTCCCGACCAGGCGATGTACCATTTCCTGTCCGGCTACACCGCCAAGGTCGCTGGGACGGAAATCGGAGTGACCGAGCCCGAAGCGACCTTCTCGACCTGCTTCGGCGCCCCGTTCATGCCGCGCCACCCGTCCATCTACGGAAACCTGCTCAAAGAGCGGATCGCCAAGGGCGGAGTGGACTGCTGGCTGGTCAACACCGGCTGGACCGGCGGCAAATATGGCGTCGGAAAGCGCATGCCGATCCAGGCGACCCGCGCCCTGCTCAACGCCGCGCTCGACGGCTCGCTGAAGAATGCCGAGTTCCGCAAGGACCCGAACTTCGGCTTCGACGTGCCGGTTCGAGTTCCGGGCGTCGACGACAGCATCCTCGACCCGCGAAGCACGTGGAAGGATTCGGAGGAGTACGACCGCACCGCGGCCAAACTCGTCGACCTCTTCGTTGAGAATTTCGCCCAATTCGCCGACGAGGTGGACGAAGGCGTTCGACAAGCGGCGCCGAAGATCGCTCAACCCACTCCCGCCGAATAGCCCGGTCGCCTATCGGGCCCGCCCAAGGACCCGATCGATGACTGAGCTTATACCGCGCCTGTTCCACTCCGACGCCGAGATAGAGCATATCGGCGAGGGATTGCTCGCGCGCACGCTGCCGCGCGAGGAGTGGACTCACGAAGCACATCTCGCCGCTACGACCTGGCTGCTTCTCAAGCGGCCGGACATCGACATCGACAACCAGCTTCCGGATATCATCCGCCGCTACAACGAGAGCGTCGGCGGGGCGAACAGCGACACTGAAGGCTATCATGAGACGATCACTCGCGTGTTCTTGCGCGGGGTCCGGCTGTTCCTCGCCGAGGCGGACAGTCGCGAACCGCTGTACGAATTGGTCAACGAGTTGCTGATGTCGCCGATGGGGCGGAGGGACTGGCCGCTTCGTTACTATTCGCCACAGCGGCTGTTTTCGGTCGAGGCCCGGCGCAACTTCATCCGACCCGACATCGCGTCGATCCCTTAAGCGCTGGGATAGCTGATCGAAATGATCTCGTAGCTCTTTTCACCAGCCGGGAGGCGGACGATTCGCTCGTCGCCGACCTTCGCTCCGATGAGGGCCCGAGCAATGGGAGCGCTCCAGCCGATCATTCCCGCGGACGCATCCGTTTCATCATCGCCGACGATCGTCAGAGTGCGGCGGTTGTCGTCTTCATCGGCGAGTTCGACCGTGGCCCCGAACCGCACCTGGTCGCGGTCGGTCTGCACAGTGGGATCGACGACCTTCGCCGCCTTCATGATCTTGGCGAGATTGGCAAGCCTCCGGTCGATCTCGCGCAGGCGTTTCTTCCCGTACAGGTAATCGGCATTTTCGGACCGGTCGCCGAGCGAGGCCGCCCAGGAGACGACCTCCACCACCTTGGGCCGTTCGATGCCGAACAGCTCCTCATACTCCTGCCGGATTCGCTTCAGCCCGTCGGGCGTGATGAAGCGGGGCTTGGTTTCGCTCATGCCCCAGCGCTTAGCCGGGAGAGCCCTTGCCGAGATAGCGGGAAACGTGGAGCGCCGTGCGGGCGGAGGGTTGCGGGTTGAGGCTGTCGTAGACGACGCTGTTTTCGATCACTCGCTGGACGTAGCCCTTGGTTTCGCCGAACGGGATCGCCTCGATCCAGCTGATCACGTCGACGCGCCCGCTGCGTGGGTCGCCATAAGCGTTGATCCACTTGCGGACGTTGCCAGGCCCGGCGTTGTAGCTGGCCACCGCGAGCGGAACGCTCCCGTCCCAGGTGTTCATCATCCGCTGGAAATAGGCGGAGCCGAGCATGACGTTGTAATCCTGCTCCTGGAGCCTGCGGGAATCATAGCCGACGCCGAGCTTGGCTGCCTGCTCGCGGGCCGTGCCCGGCATCAGCTGCATCATTCCGCGGGCTCCAGCATAGCTCACCGCAAACCGATCGAACGAGCTTTCCTGCCGCGTAATTCCGTTCGCCAAGGACCATGAGGACCGCGGCGTCGAGCGGATCGTGGGGAAGGCGTCGCGTACGTAGAAAGACTCGCCGGCGTTTCGAGCGGACCGGGCTACCCAGACCGCGAGGTCCTGACGGCCGAGCTGGCGCGCCATTTCAAGCGCGAGCGATCGCTCGGTCGGGGTCTTGAGCGATTCCGACAGCGCCCGGATGAACTGCATCTGCTCCATCGCATTGCCGTAATACGTGATCGCACGCGTCGCCTGCACGAGCCGGTTCTGGGCGAAGCTGGTGCGCGTGGGATCGGTTGCAGCAACCGCTGTCGGATAGCCCGGGGCCGGCACCGAGCGGCCCAAACGTTCAAGCGCGAGCTGGCCATAAAACTGGTCAGGATTGAGCGCCGCGCGCTGGAAGTAGGCGCTTGCGTCGGTGGGCCGTCCGGCGGCGAGTGCCGCGCGACCGGCCCAGTAGAAGCCCTTCGACGCGACCTGCAGCGACTTGCCGCCATAGGCATAGCGGTAGAACATCGCGATCGCGTTGGCGGGGTTGCCGATGCGGTCGAGAGCAACGCGCCCGGCCAGCCAGGCGAGGCTCGTGTAATCGTCGCGGACGCCATAGGATTGATCGGCGATCGCGGTTCCCGGAGCGAAGGCGTCGTCGAGCTGGCGAGCGATGTTGTAGGCATAATGCCATTGGCGATCGTCGGCGGCTCCATTGGCGAGGATCAAAAGCATCTCGTACCAGCGCTCGGGATCGGCCGGACGCTCGGTGAACTGGTGCTTCTGGGCCGCGAGCTGACGGGCGAGATTGTCGTTGCCCCCGTCGTGCAGATAACGGAGCCGGTCCATCAACAGCCCGGCATCGGCGCCGATCCGGTGGGACGCGGCCCGGAAGAGCGTTTCCGCGTCGGCGGCGCGCTGCTGCATCGCAATCCGGGCAGCGAAGGCCGAGCGCCGATCGGTCGACGTCCACGCCAGAAGCCGGGCAGCATCGGTCGGATCCTTGCCGAACAGCAGGGCATCGACCCGCGCATTATGGTCCTGCGGAGTCAGGCTCGCGCCGTAGCGGGCGAGGATCGACGCCTCGTCCACGGTGGTGAGATCGTCGGACGCCCAGGCTTTTCTCGCAGCATCGAGCGCTTCCGCCGCGCGTCCCGATGCGGCGAGCGCATCGGAATAGCGGGCCCAGCCGTTGCCGCTTTTGGGCTTGTCGAGGCGGTAGAAGCCGAGAACCAGCGACGCATTCTCGCCGGGCTGCATCGCCTTTTCCGCGGCCGTCCGCATAGCCGCCTCGCCCGGCCAGCCGTCGTTATAGTTCAAGAAGTGGGCATAATTGGCGAAGCTGAGGTTGCCGCCCTGGCGGAGCCGCCGCCACTCGCCGATCGACGAGTTGACGTTGCCGCCTACCGCCGCGGCTGCCGACGCGATGTCGGTCAGGACCGTGGAAGGAATTTGCGCGGAGGCCGAAGCCGAACACGCCAACAGGATTGGAAGGATGAATGCCGCTCTGCCCATGCTGGACATTATGTCCCCCCGCTCCTTATCAGACCCTGAATACCGACGGACTCTAGCCCCCGCCCGCTACCCAAGTGAAGGAAAAAGCCATGTTTTTTGGCTCCATACCAGCGCTGGTCACCCCGTTTTCAGACCAGTGTGTCGACGAAGACTCACTTTCCGCGTTCGTCGACTGGCAGATCGAGCAGGGTTCGAACGGCCTCGTTCCGTGTGGAACGACTGGCGAAGTCGCGACCTTGAATGCCGACGAGCACCGCAAGGTGATCGCGACGGTAGTCCGCGTGGCGAACGGCCGCGTTCCGGTCATCGCGGGGACGGGGACCTACAATACGCAGGCGTCGATCGAGCGCACTCGCGCCGCCGCTGACCTCGGTGCCGACGCCGTTCTTGCCGTAGTTCCTTATTACAACAAGCCGAGTCAGGCGGGGTTGGCTGCGCATTTCACCGCAATCGCAGACGCCTCGCCAGTTCCGGTCGTGGTCTACAACGTTCCGTCGCGGACCGTGGCCGACATTTCGGTCGAGACACTGGGCGAAATCGCGAAACACCCGAAGATCGTCGCGGTGAAGGACGCGACCGGAAATCTGGCCCGCGTGTCCGCCCAGAGGATCGCCTGCGGCAAAGACTTCTGTCAGCTATCGGGCAATGACGACATGGCTCTGGGATTCAATGCCATGGGAGGTCGTGGCTGCATCTCGGTCACTGCCAATGTTGCGCCGAAGCTCTGTTCAGAGTTCCAGAAGGCGATGACGAATAACCAGTGGCTGCTTGCCCTGGAACTTCAGGACCGGCTATATCCGCTTCACGCAGCCCTTTTCACCGACGCTTCCCCTGCACCCACCAAATATGCGCTGTCCCGTGTCCGGCCGGGCTTTCCGGTCGAGCTAAGGCTTCCCCTCGTCGAGGCTTCAGAAGCATCAAAACGGGCCGTGGATGCTGCATTGGAGCATGCAGGCCTTATCTAAGCCTCATGGCCAAGCCGCTCCCGCCACCGTTCGACAAGCAGAAGGTCGTCGCCGAGAACAGGCGCGCGCGCTTCGATTATTTCATCGAGGACAAGTTCGAGGCGGGAATCGCGCTGACCGGAACCGAGGTGAAGTCTCTCCGCCACGGGGAGGGTTCGATTGCCGAGAGCTACGCCACCGTCGACGGCGACGAGATCTGGCTGATCAACAGCCACATCCCGGAATACAGCCACGGCAACCGGCTCAACCACCAGCCGCGGCGGCAGCGCAAGCTCTTGCTCGCCAGGCGCGAAATCGCGAAATTGAATGGCGCCATCACCCGGCAGGGCCTAACCCTCGTGCCGCTTTCAATTTATTTTAACGGCCGCGGGCGAGCAAAGGTGGAGCTAGCGCTGGCCCGGGGCAAGAAAGTGCACGACAAGCGCGAGACCGTGAAAGAGCGTGACTGGAAGAGGGAGCAGCAGCGTCTGCTCCGCCGAAATGCCTGACGTCGTGGCTCACCGCTTCGGCTGGATCACGCGCCACATTCCCACTCGTCACACGGTGCACGAGAACCGGCTGCTGCGCCCGTTCGCCCATCACCTTTCGAAGTCCGAGCTGTGGCGGATGCATCGGCGGTCAGTGCCACGTGGAGTCGCGCTCGGCCTTGGGGTCGGGATCATCATCCCGTTCATGCACACCGCGCTAGCGGCGCTCCTCGCTATCCCGCTCCGGGCCAACGTCGCGGTCGCGGCAGCCTTCACCTTGCTGGTAAATCCGCTGACGATCCCGGCCGTATATTACGTCGCCTATCGTACCGGGATGTGGGAGCTGCGCGCAGACGCGGCGGTCACCAACCCTGCTGCCGCGGCGCATGTGTCGGGCGAGTTCAGCAAGTTTCTGTTCTGGATCCACGAAGCGTCCGGGCCGATCGCGCTCGGAATCCTCACGCTGGCCATTACCGCGGCGCTGGTCGGCTATGGGTTGACGGCGATCGGCTGGCGCTTTTGGCTTGCGAACAAGATTCGTCGCCGCCGCAAAGCGCGTCTTAGCCGGTCATAGGCCCGGCCGCAGCGGAGCCCCGATCTGGGCTGCCACCGCTTCGATCCACTGAGCGACCATTCCCAGCTCCTCCGAGTGGACCTTGCTTGCAGCCTCATGCTCCTCGGCCCGTGAAGCGGCGTCATAATCGCGGTCGGCAAACTTGCTGTGCCTGGAGAAGACGGGGCCGGAGGCGATCGCGGCAACTGCGTCGCCGCCCAGGCCAAGGCCGAAGAACGACTGCACCTTGCCCAGCACCGCTTCCGACCGGGCGAGAAGCTCGACGGAATCGATCACCGTCACCCGATCCGGCCCGAAGGCTCGAGCGATCGCGTCGAAATGCGCAATCTGCATCAGCCAGGCGAGCGCGGCGATCTGGACGTCGGTCTGCTGGAGAAGCTCGTCCGGACCGTATCCGAACTCGATCGGGCTCCAGCCGCTCAGCTGCGTGAACAGCCGCCGCCCGAAGATACGCCCGAACATGCCACGCTTGAGAAGCGAGCGAAGGAAGGTCTCGACGTCGGAATAGAGCAGGACGGCGCGTGAGGCAGGGCGCTGCGCGAGGACGACGTCCACGAGCCGGTTGGCGAAGTTGGTCGGCTTGACGATCACCGCCTCGCCTGGCGCGAACGGCCGCTCAAGGAGCTTGAGCACGAGCTCTACTCGTTGCCTGTTGCCGGGATCGTAGCTTCGGATCACCCGGTTCGCGAGGTTGATGAGAACGTCCGGCTCCTTGAGGATGGTCGCTGTGCCCGGCACGTCCAGCGCCTTCGCCAGGAGCGTCGAGCAGCAATAGGACGTGTGGAAGATGAAATGGATGGGGGCGCGATCCACTGCCGCCACCTGCGCCGCCACCTTATCGGCGGGGAAAGCGACCCTCGGATAATTGCCCGCAAAATGCTCGTCCGACAGGAACATCAGGTCAGAACGCGCCTCGCGCGGAACGTGGACGAAGGTCAGGTTCGCGCCCTGCGCATCGAACGTGTGCGGGATCCACTCAGGGCTGGATAGGACATCCTGTAGGGAGGGCTCGGCCATAAGGTCCTTCTGTCGGCGGGCGTCTGGTTTCTACAAGCGGCTTTGACGGCATTCGTGCGCCAATCCTATAGAAAGTGAATCTTGTGGGGAGAGGTACCAACCATGCGTTCGATTTTCGTCATCCTTGCGGCCACCACGATCCTGGCGGGCTGCGCCACCAATTCCGCCGACATGCCGCCGCCGCCCGAGGCGGCTGCCGTCCCTGAAGCAGCCCCTCCGCCACCTGCACCCAAGCCGACCTACGGAACCTTCGGGTTCGATACCGCGGGGGCAGACACGACCGCCGTGCCCGGAAACGACTTCTTCCGATATGCGAACGGCACCTGGGACAAGACGACGGAGATCCCGGCGGACAAGTCGCGCTACGGCATGTTCAATGTGCTCGACGATCTGTCGAAGGAGCGCACTCGCAAGATCATCGAGGAGCAGGCGAAGGATCCGAACAGCAAGATCGGCGCCGCCTATGCCAGCTTCATGAACGAGGCCGCGGTCGAGGCGAAGGGCCTCGCCCCGATCCAGCCATGGCTGGACGAAGTTCGCGGCCTGAAGAGCAAGGCCGGTCTTGCCGAACTTTACGCCAAGGGTGACGAGATTGGCGTGTCGTCTCCGTTCCGCATGTATGTCGGCCAGGACGACAAGGACCCGAACCAGTACATCCTGGGGATGATCCAGGGCGGCATCGGGATGCCGGATCGTGACTATTATTTGTCCACCGATCCCAAGCAGGTCGACACCAAGGCCAAGTACCTCCAGCACCTGACGAACGTGCTGACGCTTGCGGGCGAAGCGAACGCGGCGGCGCGCGCCAAGGCGATCCTCGACCTCGAGACGAGCATCGCGAAGGCGCACTGGACGCGGACCGAGAGCCGCGACGCCAACAAGACGTACAACAAGATGACTCTGGCCGAGCTTGCGAAGCGCGCCCCCGGGTTCGACTTCGCGGCGCTGGTGCACGGCGTCGGAGCCAACGTGAACGACGTCCTCGTCGCGCAGCCGACGGCCTTCACCGGCGAAGCTGCTGCGATCCGTAAGGCGCCGCTGTCGGTTCTCAAGGACCAGCTGCTTGTCCGTTCGATCGACAGTTACGCCTCCTACCTGCCGAAGGCGTTCGATGATGAGCGGTTCAGCTTCTACGGCACCGTCCTGTCAGGCGTTCCCCAGCAGGAGCCTAGGTGGAAGCGGGCAGTGAACTTCACGGTTGGCGCGCTCGGCGATGACGTGAGCAAGCTCTACGTCGCCCAATATTTCCCGCCGGAAACCAAGGCTGCCGCTGACGAGCTGGTCAAAAACATCATCGGCGCAATGAACCGCCGGATCGACAAGCTTGAGTGGATGACTCCGGAGACCCGGGCGAAGGCGCATGCGAAGCTCGCGGCCTTCACGCCGAAGATCGGCTATCCGAGCCAGTGGCGCGACATGACCGGGTTGACCATCGACGCCAACGACCTGCTCGGCAATGCCATGCGGGCGAACCGGTTCGAGCACGCGTACGAGCTTTCGAAGCTCGGCGGCCCGATCCAGCGCTGGGAATGGGGAATGACCCCGATGACGATCAACGCCTACGCCAACCCGACCATGGTCGAGATCGTGTTCCCGGCCGCGATCCTCCAGCCGCCGTTCTTCGATCCGAACGCCGACCCGGCCATCAATTACGGCGGCATCGGAGCGGTCATCGGGCATGAGCTGAGCCACCACTTCGACGACCAGGGCGCCAAGTACGATTCGACCGGCAAGCTGATCGACTGGTGGACTCCGGGCGACACTAAGGCCTTCACGTCGCGCCTCGACAAATATGAGGCGCAGATCAACGCCTACGAGCCGCTCCCGGGAATGCACGTCAACGGCAAGCTGACGATGGGCGAGAACGTCGCCGACCTCGCGGGCCTGACCGTCGCTCACGACGCCTATATCGCGTCGCTGAACGGAGCGCCGCCGCCGGTCATCGACGGAACGACCGCCGATCAGCGCTTCTACCTGGGCTGGGCCCAGGTGTGGCGTTGCAAATCGCGTGAGCAGGCGCTTCGCCAGCAGCTGCTGACCGATCCCCATTCGCCGTGCCCGGTTCGCACCGACGTCGTCCGCAACATGGATCCGTGGTACGACGCGTTCAATGTGCAGCCCGGACAGACGCTCTACCTCGCTCCCGCAGACCGGGTCCGCATCTGGTAAGGTCATAGCCTGATGCTGCAGCAGGAGCTCCCGCTCCTGGACTCGCGGCCGGTTGACGGCACGTCGCGCTGGCTGATGCCCGCGATTGCCGTCGCCTCCGCGCTGACCGGGGCGGGGCTTCTGTGGATCGCCGGCGCTCATACCGCGGCGATCCTGTTCCTCGCGATTTGCGCGATCGCGCTTCCGGCTGCAGCAGTGCTCAGGCGGCGGCCGGCGGGTGAGGCGATCGACGTCGACAGTCTCATCGCCGCACCCGACTATTCGCTTGTCGGATCGATGCTCTCGCTGACCGGTGACGCCGCGGCGTTGACCGACCAGGAAGGTAAGCTCCTGTCGGCCAACAGCAGCTATCGCGACCGCTTCAATGCCCGGCCGCCGGACAAGCTTCCCGCCGACAGCGATTCGGCGCAGGCTCTTTCGACTGCCCGGACGATGGCGTGGCGTGACGGTGGAGGGTGCGCGGCCGGAATCGAGACCGAGGCGGGCGCCTTCGCGCTCGAAGTCGAGCGGGTGGGCGCGCGCAGCGACCTTCTGCTGTGGAGATTCCTCAAGCCCGTTCCGAGCGATCCGGTTGCAGTGGCCGTGAACCGCCTCAGAGGAAAGGCCGGCGAGCTGCTGGGGCGTGCAGGCGTGCTTGCTGCTGTGGTCGACGGCGAAGGGAAGCTTCTCTCTTGGAACGCCTTGTTCGAAGCGCGTGCCCTTACCGGGTTTGATCGCCAGGGGTCGCCGCGGCTGCCCGACCTCGTCCAGGGTGAAGAGGAAGAGGGCCAGTTCCGCCTCGTTGCCGAAGGCGATCTAGCGCGAGCCCTCCGTGCGGTGCACATCCCGCTCGATCCGCCGGCTCCGGCCGATCTCGCCAATTTCTACCTGTTCGACAGCCCCGACACGCTGCCGGTTTCAAGCTCGCAATATCTGCAGGCGATGATCGACATCCTTCCGATCGGCCTCGCGCTGGTCGACCGCGACGGGCGCTTCCTGACGATGAACGACGCCTTCAGGCAGGCTGCGGGGATCAAGAACACCAAGCCGGTCTACCCTGGTGACCTGCTGGTCAAGGAAGACAAGGCTGCAGTCGCCGACGCGGTTCGCCGGCACACCCGGGGACCGGCGATGTCGGGCGATCTCGCCGTCCGGCTCGCGCGCAACCCCAAGGAGCCCGTCGCGCTGACGGTCGCCGGCCTTCGCGGCCTCGGCGATGCCTCGGTGCTGCTCCTGCTCAAGGACAATAGCGAGGAGGCGAAGCTCAAGCGCCAGATCGCGCAGGCGACCAAGATGCAGGCCGTAGGCCAGCTGGCGGGCGGCGTCGCGCACGACTTCAACAACATCCTCACCGCGATCATCGGCCATTGCGACCTGATGCTGATGCGGCACACGCCGGGCGACAGCGATTACGACGACATCCAGCAGATCAAGTCGAACTCCAACCGCGCCGCAGGCCTTACTCGCCAGCTTCTGGCATTCTCGCGCCAGCAGACGTTGCGGCCGCAGGTGCTGCAGCTGACCGACGTCGTCGCCGAGGTCTCGCACCTGCTCAAGCGCCTGCTCGGCGAGACCGTGAAGCTGGTCGTCAAGCACGGCCGCAACTTGGGCTCCGTCCGCGCCGACCCGGGCCAGCTCGAGCAGGTGATCGTCAATCTGGCGGTCAACGCACGCGATGCCATGGCCGCGACGGGAGGGGGAACACTGACGATCCAGACCTATGCCGTCAGGGCGGACCAGGTGGCCGAACTCGGCTCCGACATCCTTCCGATCGCCGACTATGCCGCGATCTCGGTCACCGACACCGGCTGCGGCATAGCGCCGAGCGTGCTCGGCAAGATCTTCGAGCCGTTCTTCACCACCAAGGAGGTGGGAAAGGGGACCGGTCTCGGCCTTTCCACCGTCTACGGTATCGTCAAGCAATCGGGCGGCTTCATTTTCGCGGATTCGAAGGTCGGTGAAGGGACCCGCTTCGTCATCTACCTGCCGGTGCACCGCGCCGAACCGGAAGTCGGAAAGGCCGGGGTAACGGCGAAGGTCAAGGAGGCCGAGCTTTGGGGCACCGGCACGGTCCTGCTGGTCGAAGACGAGCCGATGGTGCGTGCGGTCGCGGAGCGCGCCCTGACCCGCCACGGTTATTCGGTTCTCACCGCCACCAACGGTGAAGAGGCGCTCGACATCCTCGGCAAGGGCGAGGAGATCGCCCTGCTGATCAGCGATGTCGTGATGCCCGCGATGGATGGGCCGACGATGGTCCGCGAAGCGCGCAAATCGAGGCCCGACCTGCCGATCCTGTTCATGTCTGGCTATGCGGAAGAACAATTGCGCAAGTCGATCGACCTCGACAATGTCGCGTTCCTCCCGAAACCCTTCTCGGTTCAGGAGCTTGCGGAGGCCGCCCGGCGCGCCATCGCCGCCAAATAATACTTGCGGGTCCGAAATGTCGGCTTATGCCACAGGGGCTTATGCCCGTATCGCGTTCCATCCTTGTCGTCGAAGACGAGCCGCTGATCGCGATGATGCTCGAGGATTTTCTCGAAACTCTCGGACACACGGTTCACGCGAGCTGTGAAAGCGTCGGCGACGCGGTCGCTCAGGCGGAGAAGGGCGGTTTCGACGTCGCCATCCTCGATGTAAGCC
The DNA here is from genome assembly GCF_023516495.1 of Sphingomonas anseongensis. Taxonomy (NCBI): domain Bacteria; kingdom Pseudomonadati; phylum Pseudomonadota; class Alphaproteobacteria; order Sphingomonadales; family Sphingomonadaceae; genus Sphingomonas; species Sphingomonas anseongensis. The sequence goes on along the minus strand of NZ_JAMGBC010000001.1, from coordinate 841,998 downwards.
TGAACGGCGAGACCGTCTGGCCGGTCGCTCACAAGCTTCGCGAAAAGAAGATTCCGTTCGTGCTTGCCACCGGCGGACATGTCGAACCGCCGCCGCCCGAGTTCAGGCATGTGCCCCTGATCGAGAAGCCGTACACGGTCGATCGGGTTACCCCGGCGTTGGAAGCTGCGCTTAACGGGTAGTACTTGGCCAGCACGCGGCTGACCAATTCACTGTTCCCCTCTTGTTCTCGTAGAACATACGCGGTACAGACACGTCTTCACAGGGTCGGGCTCGGCCGCCCGTTGACGAAGGGGTGAACAGCATGGCAGCGCAGCTCAAGGTCATCGCAAACGGATTGGAAGTTCCCGGAATGGATCGGCAAAAGGCTCTCGAGGCGGCGCTCGCGCAGATCGACCGAGCGTTCGGGAAGGGCTCGGCGATGAAGCTGGGCAGCCGAGAGAAGATCGAGATCGACACGATTTCGACGGGCAGCCTCGGCCTCGACATTGCGCTCGGAGTCGGCGGGCTTCCGCGCGGACGAGTCGTGGAAATCTACGGCCCGGAAAGCTCGGGCAAAACCACCCTTGCGCTTCATGCGATCGCGGAAGCGCAGAAGGTCGGCGGAACGGCCGCATTCGTCGATGCCGAGCATGCGCTCGATCCGTCCTATGCCAAGAAGCTCGGAGTCGACGTCGACGAGCTGATCGTGTCGCAGCCCGACACGGGCGAGCAGGCGCTCGAGATCGTCGACACGCTCGTCCGGTCGAACGCCGTCGACGTGCTGGTGATAGATTCGGTGGCCGCGCTGGTTCCGCGGGCCGAGATCGAGGGCGAGATGGGCGACAGCCACGTCGGACTTCAGGCGCGCCTGATGAGCCAGGCGCTAAGGAAGTTGACGGGCTCGATCAGCCGCTCGCGCTGTCTCGTCATCTTCATCAACCAGGTTCGGATGAAGATCGGCGTCATGTACGGCAACCCCGAGACCACCACCGGCGGCAATGCCCTGAAATTCTACGCTTCCGTTCGGCTCGACATCCGCCGCACCGGCCAGATCAAGGACCGCGACGACATCATCGGCAACTCGACCCGGGTAAAGGTGGTCAAGAACAAGGTCGCGCCGCCGTTCAAGCAGGTCGAGTTCGACATCATGTACGGCCAGGGCGTGTCGAAGGTCGGCGAGATCCTCGACCTCGGCGTCAAGGCGGGGCTGGTCGAAAAGTCGGGTGCATGGTTCAGCTATGACTCGATCCGGATCGGCCAGGGGCGCGAGAACGCCAAGGAATATCTGAAGGAAAATCCGGACGTCGCACAGCGCATCGAAAATGCGATCCGTGGCAAGACCGAGGAAGTCGGCGAAGCCCTGATGGTCGGGCCCGATGCGGGCGACGGCGACGAGGGCGGTGACGGGATCGCTGCCGAGTAACGTTTAGCCCAGGTCCTCCGGCAGGCAGGGCGGCTCTTCGCGTTTTTGGATTGCAGCGAAGAGTCGCCTCGGCTCCGTCACGACGATGAGGGCGAACCCGCCCGCCGCGCACAGCGCAGTGCCGACGAGGAACGGAACCGCGCTACCATCAAACTGCTGGCCGATCAGGAATCCAATCGCTGCCGCGCCGATCGTGCCCACGACGCCCTGGACCGACGAAGCGGTGCCGGCGATCGGCGCCATATGCTCCATCGCCAATGTTCCGAGATTTGACGAGGTGAAGGCGAAGCAGGCCATGGTCAGTGCCTGGAGCGCCATGAAGACGGCGAGGGTTTCGAAGCCTGCCAGTGCCACGGCCGCATGGGCCGCAGTGACAAGCATGAACGCAAGCGCTGCCGTGTGACCGACGCGTCGCAACCCAAAGCGCCCGACGAAGCGTGAGTTCAGGTACGAGGCGAGCGCCATCGGCGCTGCGATGGACGCGAACACGAACCCGATGAACCGGCCTTCGTCGAAGGCGTCGAACACGATCTGCTGGATGGAGGAGATGTAAGCGACCAGCGCTGAGAAGCTGACCATCATCGCCAGCGTATAGCCGCGCGACTGCGGCTCTCGCATCGTCTCCCACGCCGCTGCAAGAATGGGCTTCCAGTTGAGCGAGCGGCGGAACTCCGGGTGGAGGGTCTCCGGCAGCCGGATCCATGACCAGGTCAGCATGACGACCGCATAGGCCGCGAGCATGACGAAGATCGCCCGCCACGGGGCGAACAGCAGGATGAGCTGCCCGATGTTCGGAGCGAGCACCGGGACCAGCATGAAAACCATGAAGACGAGGCTCATCACACGCGCCATCGCCTCGGCTTCGAACAGGTCGCGGACCATCGCGACCACGAGCACCCTCGTAACAGCCGCCGAAGCGCCCATGGCTACCCGCCCTGCGATCAGCAAAGGAAAGCTGCCGGCGAAGGCGCAGAGCAAGGCAAAGATACCGTAGAGGGTGACGCCCGTGGCGAGGATCGGCTTCCGGCCGAAGCGGTCGGCAAGCGGCCCCCAGAAAAGCTGGGTCGAAGCGAAGCCAATGAAATAGGCGATGACGACGAGCTGGCGGTCGTTCTCCGCGGCCACATCGAGCGAGCGGCCGATGTTCGGAAGCGCCGGAATCATCGCGTCGATCGCGAGCGCGTTCAGCGCCATCAGCCCGGCGAGCATCGCCGTCATCTCACGCGTACCGGGGCGCTTCACGCCGTCCTGTGCCATCGAATCGAACATGGGAGCGGTGGCTGCTGGCCCAGGAACATCAACCGTGCAACAAATGCGTCGAAGGAGAGGGGCGAATGATGGCGCACAGGATCCAACGGCGGACATTTCTTGGGTCGGCAGGGGCTGCCGCGGCGATTGCGGCAATCCCGTTCGCCCGCCTTCAGGCTCAGGCGGCCGCCGAGCTTCCGAAGATTCCAATTCCGCCGCCCATCAGCAGCGAGGAGCGGCTCGCGCGGATCGCCAAGGCCCGGGCGTTGATGCAGAAGAACGGCATCGGCGCGATCGTGGTCGAAGCAGGCCCCAGTCTTGATTATTTCACCGGCGTTCAGTGGTGGCGGTCCGAACGGCTGACTGCGGCCATCATCCCCGCGTCGGGCGAGCCGATCATCGTCACTCCATTCTTCGAGCGGCCGTCCGTCGCGGAATCGCTTTCGATTCCCGCGGAGATCCGCACCTGGAACGAGGATGAGGAACCGCTGAAGCTGGTCGCAGACTTTCTCAAGGAACGCGGAGTCGCTGGGCAGGCAGTCGGCTTCGAGGAAACCGACCGCTTCTTCATCCTCGACCGGCTGAAGCAACAGCTTCCCGCGCTAAACGCCGTAAGCGGCAATCCGGTCGTCCGCGGTTGCCGGATGATTAAATCGCCGGCCGAGCTCGCGCTGATGCAATCGGCCAACGACATCATGCTCGCTTCGCTGACTTACGCCGCAGCCCGCACCCGCGAAGGCATGACCCCGGCCGAGATCGACGCTTTGATCGCGGCTGCCCAGAAGACCCTCGGCGGAAGCTATGACGACGGCCTCATCCTTCTTGGCGAAGCCTCGGCCTATCCGCACGGAAGTCACAAGCCGCAGCTGGTGAAGCGCGGAGAAGTGGTCCTGATGGACTGCACCTGCTCGGTCCACGGCTACCAGGCGGATATCACCCGCACCTATGTGTTCGGCGGCGACCCGACGCCTGAGCAGCGAAAGCTTTGGGACCAGGTCCACCGCGGCCAGCAGCTGGCGATCCAGACCGCCAAGCCCGGCGTGCCTGCCGGAGCGGTCGATGATGCCGTCCGGCGCCTTTATGAAAGCTGGGGCTTCGGGCCGGGCTACCGGCTACCCGGCCTGTCGCATCGCACGGGGCACGGCATCGGGATGGAAGTCCACGAGCCGATCAACCTCGTCCACGGCGAGATGACACCGCTTGCGCCGGGCATGTGCTTCTCGGACGAGCCAGGCCTGTACATCCCCGGCAAGTTTGGGGTTCGGCTGGAGGATTGCTGGCACATGACGGAGGCAGGGCCGAAGTTCTTCACCCAGCCGCCGCCTTCGATCGACAAGCCATTCGGCTAGAAAGGCTCGTCGCCGGGTGGCGGCGGCGGGCGGTGCGACGGGGCGGGCAGGGGCTCGATCTCCGCAGGCTCGGGCGGGTCCAGGGTTCCTTCCCACTTGGCGACAACCACCGACGCAACGGCGTTGCCGACCACGTTGGTCCCTGACCGGCCCATGTCGAGGAAATGGTCGACTGCGAGGATCAGCAGCAGGCCGGCCTCGGGGATGTGGAACATCGACATGGTGGCGGCGATGACGACCAGGCTCGCGCGCGGAACGCCCGCCATTCCCTTCGAGGTCACCATCAGCACCAGCAGCATCGTCACCTGCTCGCCGAGGCTGAGGTGGATTCCGTAGGCCTGGGCGATGAAGATCGACGCGAACGTCATGTACATCATCGACCCGTCGAGGTTGAACGAATAGCCGAGCGGGAGGACGAAGCTGGCGATCCTCGGCGGCACGCCGAACCGGTCGAGCGCCTCGAGCGTGCGCGGATAGGCGGCCTCGCTCGACGCCGTCGAGAAAGCCAGCACGACCGGATCGCGGATATAGCGGACGAGGTGGCGGGTCCTGGGGCCGACAATGACGAAGGCGGCGGCGATCAGGAATGCCCAAAGCAGCAGCAGGCCGAGGTAGAAGCTTCCGACGAACTTGCCGAGCGTGAAGATGATCTCCGGGCCCCGCTCGGCCAGCGCGCTTGCCACTGCGGTGAACACTGCGAACGGTGCGAACCGCATCACATAGTCGGTGACCTGGAGCATCACGCGCACCAGCGCTTCCACTCCGACGACGATCGGCTTTCCGCGCTCGCCGATGGCTGTCAGTGCGACACCGAAGAAGACCGAGAAGACGACGATGGGCAGGATCTCGTTCTTGCTCATCGCCTCGAAGATTGAGGCAGGGACGACGTGGGTGACGAAATCGTTGAGGTTGAAACCGCCGGTTTCGACGCCGCTCGCCGCAGTCGCTGGCGGAAGCGGAAGGTTGAGGCCAACGCCGGGGCTGAAAACATGCACGAGGATCAGTCCGAGGGTCAGCGAAAGCAGGCTGGCGCCGATGAACCAGACCAGCGAGCGAACGCCGACGCGGCCTAGCGCGGCGACGTCGCCCATGTGCGCGATGCCCGCGACCAGAGTGGAAAAGACCAGCGGCGCGATGATCATCTTGATCAACCGGAGGAACAAAGCGGTGACGATGCTCAAATATTCCGCGATCGCCGTCAGCCGCGCCGCGCTCTCCGGGCTGCCATCGTCGATCACCGAATTGGTGACCCAGCCCGCGATGATTCCGAGCACGAGTGCGATCAGGATGTAGCGGGTCAGGCTTTTGGCCACGTCGTTCTCCGGGAGGTTTGGCGGACAGAAGCTGGCGGCTGGCCCTTCGTCAAGCTTCACAGCGGCGGGCGGGGTGGCTAGGGCGCAACTGTGGATGCCGGCTCACCGAAAGACGTTCTCGAATTCGGGCGGGAAATCCTGCACGACGAGGCTCGAGCGCTCGATGCGCTCGCCGACAGTCTCGGCGCAGATTTCACCCGCGCGGTCGAGCTGATCCTTGGCGCAAGCGGCAAGCTGATCGTCGGCGGTCTCGGCAAGTCGGGTCACGTTGGTCGCAAGATCGCGGCGACCTTTGCCTCCACCGGCACGACGGCGACCTTCCTCCACCTCGCCGAGGCGATCCACGGCGATCTCGGAATCGCCGCCAAGGGCGATGTTGCAATCCTCATCTCGCTTTCGGGGAAGACCGCCGAGCTCGAGCCCGTGATCGACCATCTGCAGGCGGTCGGCATTCCGATCATCGCAATCACAGGCAATTCCAATTCGCCGCTAGGGCAGGCGGCCGAAGCGCCGCTGGTTCTTCCGCATTGGCCGGAGGTCGGGCCGGAATCGGTCGCTCCGACAACTTCGACCACGATGAGCCTTGCGCTCGGCGATGCGCTGGCGATGACGGTGATGCGGCAAAAGGGCTTCACCAGGACGGATTTCGGCCGCCTCCATCCGGGCGGTGCTCTCGGTGCCCGCCTCAAGCCAGTGCGGCGACTGATGCACAGCGGCGACCAGCTCCCGCTCATCGGCGAGAACAATTCGATGCACGAGGCCGTGGTCGAGATGAGCGAGAAGAGGCTCGGGGTTGTCGGCGTGACGGACGAGCGCGGGCGCCTGCTGGGCGTGATCACGGACGGCGACTTGAGGCGCAATATCGAACGCGGACTCGACCGCACAGCACGCGAGTTCATGACCAGCGATCCAAAGACGATCGGACCGGACGCGCTGGTCGCCGACGCTATCGCCCTGTTCGACGAATATAAGATAACGTCGCTGTTCGTCGTCGAGGGCGAGGAAGAGGACGTCCGGCCGATCGGCGTCGTCCACATCCACGACTGCCCGAGCGGCAGGTAGATTGGGCGTGAACGCTGTCATCCTGATCCCGGCGCGGTACCAATCGTCGCGCTACCCCGGAAAGCCGCTGGTCGGGCTCAAGGGGTCGACAGGCGTCGTCAAGCCGCTGATCCACCGGAGTGTCGAGGCCGCACGGCGCGTAGCGGGTGTTAGCGGCGTATTCGTCGTCACCGACGACGAGCGCATCGCCGATGCCTGCCTGCCCGCACGGGTGGGGGTGATCATGACCTCGAGCGAATGCCGCAACGGCACCGAGCGTTGCGCCGAAGCCCAGTCTCAGCTTCACGAGGCGGACCTGGTGATCAATTTCCAGGGTGATGCGCTCCTCACGCCCAAGCACTTTGTGGAAGCGCTGATCGAGCGGATGCAGCGTGTCGACGTGGACGTAGCCACTCCCGCAATCCGCTTGCGAAGCTCCGAAGTTCGCGCGCTGCAGGCCGAAGAAGCCGCCGGGCGGGTAGGGGGAACCAGCGTCGTCACGGACAGCGAAGGCCGGGCGCTCTATTTCTCGAAGCGATTGATCCCGCATCTTCCTGCAGGCTCGCTCGACGGCGAGATGTCGCCGGTGCGCCTTCACGTTGGAGTCTATGCGTATCGGCCGTCCGCGCTCACGGCGTATGCCCAAACGCCGCCTTCGGAGCTTGAGCGGCTGGAAGGGCTCGAGCAGCTGCGATTTCTCGACCGAGGAATGCCAGTTGCCGTCGTTGATGTCGAGCCGCCGCCTTTCGCCCTGCGCGAACTCAATAACCCGGAAGATGTCGCGCCCATCGAAGAGGCGCTGGCGAGCGCGGGTCTCGAATGACTCTGGACGAAGTGGAACGCGATTACCGGGTGATCCTCTGCGACCTGTGGGGCTGCATCCACGACGGCGTGCAGCTCTATCCGGGGGCGCTCGACCGCCTTCGCCGCTGGCGAAGCGACGGGCGGAGGATCATCCTTATCACCAATGCTCCGCGCACGGCGCAAGTCGTGGCTGGGCAGTTGGAGCGGCTCGGCGTCGATTCCTCCCTTTGGGACGGCATCGCCACCAGCGGAGATGCGGGCATCGCACGGCTAAAGCAGGCTAAGCGCCCGGTCGGGTTCATCGGGACGAGCGGCGACTGCGAAACCCTGGAAAGCCGGGGCGTGCGGATCGCCGACGGCGAGGACTTCGACGAGTTGGCTTGCGCCGGGCTCGACGGAAGACGGCGTCAGGTTTCCGACTATGAAGACGAAATCCGTCCGCTCGCCCAGCGCGACGTGCTCATGCATTGCCTGAACCCCGACCGGGTCGTGATTCGCGGCGGCGTTCCGGAGCCTTGCGCAGGAGCAATCGCCGATCGCTATGTCGAGCTGGGTGGCCGCGTCGAATATTATGGCAAGCCTTATCCAGCCATCTACCGCCACGCGATGGAGCTTGCGGGCAACCCGCCGCCTGAGGACGTGCTTGCGATCGGCGACGGGCTGAACACCGACATCCTCGGCGCGGCCCGGATGGGGTTCGACTGCGTGTACGTCACCGGCGGAATCAGCCAGGGCGACGGAATTCCCGACGACTTCACGGCCACGCATGACCTAGGTGACTGGCAACCGGTGGCGGTTGTCGAAGGCCTACACTAGATAGGCCGAATGGAGCTTCTCGGAACCAGGATCGGGCTCGATCAGCCATTCTTCCTCATCGCCGGCCCGTGCGTGGTCGAGAGCGAGGAGCTTCAGCTTCGCACGGCCGAGCGGCTGAAGGCGATCACCGATCGGCTCGGCATCCTCTTCATCTTCAAGTCGAGCTACGACAAGGCGAACCGCTCCTCCGACAAGAGCTTTCGCGGCCCCGGCATGGACGAGGGTCTCAGGATCCTTCAGCGAGTGCGCGAGGCGCTAGGGGTGCCGATCCTCACCGACGTCCACGACATCCCGCAGATCGCTCCCGTGGCCGAAGTGGTCGACGTCCTGCAGACGCCCGCGTTCCTCGCCCGGCAGACGGACTTCATCCACGCGGTCGCCGCGTCTGGCCGACCGGTGAACATCAAAAAGGCGCAGTTCATGGCGCCGCACGACATGGTCAACGTGGTCGACAAGGCGCGCAACGCCGCACGGGCCGCCGGCGTCACCGACGACACGATCATGGTCTGCGAACGGGGCGCATCGTTCGGTTACAACAACCTCGTCTCCGACATGCGAAGCCTTGCGATCATGCGCGAAACGGGCTGCCCGGTCGTCTTCGACGCAACCCACTCCGTGCAGCTGCCCGGCGGGCAGGGCACGAGTTCCGGCGGCCAGCGCGAACATGTGCCCGTCCTTGCAAGGGCAGCGGTCGCTGCGGGCATAAGCGGGCTGTTCATGGAAACCCATCCGGACCCTGCCAACGCCTTGTCCGATGGCCCCAACGCCTGGCCGCTCGACCGGATGGAACCCCTGCTTCAGACGTTGGTCGAGCTGGACAAGACCGTGAAACAAACGGGCTTTGAGGAGATGAACCTGTGAAGCGGACGGTGTTCATTCAGGCGAATGACCGCCAGCATCTCGGGGCTAAGATTTCCGCTCACAGCTACAAGCGAAACGCGACCGATCCCGGTAGCTTCGACGTCCGGATCCTGCACGTCCGCGATTTTCCGCGGCTGATGGACCCCAACCAGAGCGTCATTCGCGGCGGGCAGGTTCGGGAGTGGGACCCGAACGACCTGCAAAGCTTCACTCCGCTGCGCTTCTATCCGCCCCAGGCGATGGGCTTCGAAGGCGTCGCGGTCGTGACCGATCCCGACGTCTTTGCGCTCGGCGATATCGGCGAGCTGTTCAATCGAGACCTGGAAGGGAAAGCCATCTGGGCGGTTCCCAGGCCGGGGCACAACAACCGCCGGGACTATATCGCGACGTCGGTGATGCTTCTGGACTGCTCTAGGCTGAAGCATTGGCAGTTCGACTGCTACCTCGACGGCTTATTCGGGCACGAATTCGACTATTTCGACTGGATCGACCTTAACCGGGAGGACCGCAGCACGATCGGCTTCCTCGAGCGGGAGTGGAACGACTTCGACCGCCTCACTCCGCGAACGAAGCTTCTTCACACCACGAAGCGGCGGACCCAGCCGTGGAAGACGGGCCTCCCCGTCGATTTCACGCTTCAGCGGATCTGGCCGGTGAACCTGTTCAACCGGATGCTCCGCTACATGCCTCACCCCGACCCTAACCAGGAGGCATTCGTCTATTCGCTGCTGGCCGAGCTGTTCGATACGGGCGAGGTGACGGAAGACGAGCTGCGAGCGGAAATGGCCGCCAACCATATTCGCCACGACAGCCTCCAGCTGATCGACCGCTATCGCGGCTGGGATGCCCGACTGGCGCTCGCCGCCTGACCATCGAGCAGGGCTCGGACGGCACTGACCGCACGGGCGACGGAATCCTCCGCTACGGTGCCCGCCGTCGCATGGTCCAAGGTCCCCGCGAGCCCGAGTTGCTGAGCGCCCTTCCAGAAACGCCTGATGTCACGCACCGGCAGGCCAATCCCCAGCTTGTTAAGCGCGTAGAAGAAGCGGCCAGGGAACGTCTTGTGCGGCTCGATCAGCCCAACCGGCTTCCCTGAGGCAATCGCGTCGGAAACCATTGCGGCGCTGTCGGCAGTGACGAAGATCTCATCCGCATCGCCGACGAGGACGGCATAGCGGGGAAAGCCGCGCCTAACGAGCGCGTGCTCGCTCCCGTGAAGGGCGCTCGCGACCGCTTCGGTCACCCGCTTGCTCGTCCGTCCGCTGGTGACGGCGATGACGGTTCCACCGCGCTCCCTCAGCATTGCGGTTGCCTTTGCGACGCGCCTTGGCCGAAGGCTCCACATGAAGGTGTCACCGCCGATCAGCACGAGCCTGTGCGGCCGCGGCAGCTTTCCCAGCACCTCCGCCTCCTCGCGCGTGGGGGCGATCCGGGCTGCGGTGCTGACGCCGAGCGGAAGCTGCAAGACGTTTGGAGCGTCCGGTACCGAATATTGCGGCGTGGTGACCACCAGATCGAAGTTCGAGGGTGCGACCCGTGGGTTGCCGAGCCGAACAAGCTTGGCCGTGCCGCCGGACATGGCTCGAATGGCGAGCGCCACCGGCACGCTCCGGTGGCCGATTCCCAGAACCAGCTTCGGCCAGGGTGGGGCAATCTCGCGCCTGGATGCAGGGCTGAGACTGGCAAGACTTGCTCCAAGCACGCGTGGCGGGAGCAGATGAAGTCGGTTGTAGCGAAGCCCGATCGTGCGAAACGGAAGCCCAAGCTCGTTCGCGAGGCGAAGCAGCTGGTTATTGTCGCCGGTGCGCTGCCCCAAAAGCACCCAGACGGCGGCGCCCTCGCTCAAGCCGGAAGCCTCCCGAAGCTGGATTCGAGCAGGCGGCGGACCTCCTGTGCGGCGGCGACGACCGGATTCGCCGCCTTGCCGACGATCGGCTCCTCCATCGTGCCTGCCAGCTTCTCCCCCAGAACGAATTCCCAAAAGCGGCGAAGGTCGCGCTTCGGGCTGGTCTCGTCCACCTTGCGGCCGAGCGCCAGCTTGCCCACCCATTTCATTTCCACAGGCACGAGCCCGACCGGTTTTTGAACGATCACGCATTCGGAGATCATCGAGATGCTGTCCGCGGTCGGGAACAGCAGGTCGGCGTCCTGAAGCAGGACCGGAAAGCGGGGAAAGTCGTTGCGGACGACGCGCCACTCGGACCGGGCCTCGTCGAGGCGGTGCTCGATTTCGTCGACCACATCCTCGGGCGTGCGGGCGCTCCCGGCGACGATCAGCGAGCCGCCCTCGATTTCGGCCCTGCGAGCGAGGCGGAGCGCGACGTCGGCGGCGTAGCTTGGCCGGAGCTGCCAATGCCTGGTCTCACCGCCAAGCATCAGAAGCAGGTGGGGGCGCGGCAGCGACTTCAGCCAGGCATCCTCTTCCGCGGTCGGCCTGGTTGGCTCACGGTATCGGCTCATCGCCAGCGGTTGAAGCCGCATCGATGGCCCGGTCGGTGTGCGGTACTGCCGGGTCGTGAACACCAGGTCGAACGTGTCCGGTGCCACCCGCGGATGGCCGACATGGACCAGCCGTGTCCTGCCGCCGCTCTGTTTCTGGATCCAGCAGGCGATTGGGACGACCCGCCGCCCGACCAGGATGATCAGGTCCGGCCACGGCGGCACGAGGGTTCGCTCGCGCAGGTCCTTTTGGACGGAAATCGCGCTCGCTCCCATAAATTTGCCGTTGAGCCACCAGCGCCAGTTGAAGACGAGCTTGCGGGTCTCGAACGGCAGCCCGAGCTCCTCGGCGAGCGCGAAAACCTGCGCGTCATCGCCGGGCCGATTGCCAGGTATCACCCAGATGCGCGGGAAGCTCACTTCACTCTCACCCGGCGGTACTGGCGGGCCAGTGCCACCAACAACACCAGCACCATTGCAGCATTGGCTATGACGAAGGCTCCGGCCGCGCCGGCGAGGCCGAACCGCCACGCCATCGGAGCGACGATGATGAGGTAAAGGACTGTGCCGACGAGGCGCGCGACCAGCGGATCGCGATCACGGTGCAAAGCGTAGAGCATCGCCGGCATCGGGAAGGCGATCATCGCCAGCAGCGGCGCTATGATGAGCACGATCAGGGCCGGGTAGGCGCCGATGAACTCTCGGCCGAAGATAAACCTGATCAGATCCTCGCCGGCGACGGCGACCAGAAGCACCGCGAATGAAGCGAACATGCCCGCGATCGCAGCGCCTCGAAGCATCAGGTTCCACGGGCGCTTGGTCTTCGGGTCCATCCGCATGACTTCGGGATAGAAGGCGCGCGACAGCATGTCGGTCGGCCGCTGGGCGCTGTCCGCGAGAGTCGCAGCCACGCGATAGAATGCGGCGCTCGCGGGGCCGAGGAGGCCGCCGACGATCAGCCGGGCCACCGGTCCCCAGGCGGCTGCCAGGCTCGACGTTAGGTTCACCCGGATCGCGAACCTCCACGCACCTTTCAAGGGACGCGGATTGAGCGTCGGGCGGAGGGCGTCGGTCATGCCGCGCCGCCGCAACTCGCGCCACGTCAGCCACCATTGGTAGAGATCGCCGACTAGGTCGGTCGCGAACCAGATCGCAACATAGGCGACGAAAGGGGCATCCATCGCCCAGGCGATGGCGGTCAGGACGACCCGAAGGAGCGGGTCGACGACCTCGCCCCAGCTCAGCAGGTCGAAGCGGTCGAGCGTCCGAAGGACGCCGCCGGGAGTCATCGCCTGCATGGTCGGAATGACAAGGCAGTACAGCGCCGTCATCGCGACATATTCGTGCGGGAGCCCGAACGATGCGGCGATGAAGGGCAGGAGCGCCATCGCGATCGCCATTCCAACCACGCCGCTCAGAAGGTCTAGCCCGAAAGAGAAGCCGGTCGCGACCTTGAAGTCTTCCGGCCGGCCCGCGGCAAGGCCCTGGCCGCCGTAACGGATGACGATCTGCCAGGTCTGGAACTTGCTTAGGCTGCTCGCGGCCTGCGCGTAGCTGTGGATGAGGATGAGGACGCCGAACATGATCACGCCAAGCGCGCGGCCGGTCATTGCGAGGGTCACGATGGACGCAATCGCTGCGACGAGCTTGGACGCGCCAAGGTAGCTGCTGTTCTTGAGCAGCGAGCGCATGTGCTGGTCTTTGAACCAATGCCGCATGCGCTCGCGCTTAGGCGAAACTCAAGTTGCTGTCGCTAGCCCCTAAGCGGGTTCGGGAACCCGTTGCTGGACGACCTTGTCGGCAAGCGGTCCGTTGAGCTCGGCGAGGTGGTCGAACTCCGCTTCGTAAGTCGCCAGGCCCTGGCTCTGCGAGCGCAGCTCCGCCTCCATTCCGCTCAGCTCGGCCTCGGGGATGATTGCGTCGATCCGATCCCATCCCGTCCAGCCGTCGCGAGGCGCCATCCCCAGCATCTGGCCGCGCCTGCTTGCAACCGCCGAGCTGACCCTGCTGGTCGCGCTCGACGGGCAAACGACGCTCACCTTGTGCATGGGCTCCAGAAGATGGGGAGTAGCGGCGGAGAGCGCTTCGGACATCGCCAGCCGTCCGGCGAGCCGGAAGGCAAGCTCCGAGCTGTCGACGCTGTGGTAGCTTCCGTCGACCAGCGTGACGGCGACATCGACGACCTCGAAGCCGAGCGGACCCTTTTGCATCGCCTGGCGAACGCCTTCCTCGACCGCGGGAATCCACTGCTTGGGAATTGCGCCGCCAGTGATCCGCTCGCCGAACTGGAAGCCCGAGCCGCGCGGCAGCGGTTTCACTTCGATGATGACGTCGCCGAACTGGCCGTGACCGCCGGACTGCTTCTTGTGCCGGCCTTTCTGGGTGACCGGCTTCCTGATGGATTCGCGATAGCCGATCGTCGGCGCTCGCGATTTCACCTCGACTCCGTAGCGGCGCTTGAGCCGCGCGAGCACCGTCTTGAGATGCTCGTCGTTGATTCCGCGAAGCCGCATCTCGTGAGCGCCTTCGTCCTGCTCAAGGATCAAGGCCGCGTCCTCCTCCAGCAGTCGATGGAGAGCGCCGGAAAGCTTGACGTCGTCCTTCCGGTCGGCGGGCTCGATGGCCAGCGCGCAGTTGAGCGAGGGATATTGGACATCGAGCGGCGGCGGCACTGTTGCGCTCCCCAGCCACTCGCCGGCCTTCACATTGTCGATCTTCGCGACCGCGACGATATCGCCGTTCTGCGCCTCGGTGACTTTCTGGGTCTTGTCTCCCTGCACCCGGAAGATCGCCCCAAGGCGGGCGTGCTCGCCGGTGCGTGTCCTGAGGTCCGAGCCTTCGCCGATGCGCCCGCCGAGGGCACGCGCAAGCGCCAGCCGCCCGATGGTCCCGCCATTGTGGATCTTGAAAATGTAGAGCGACGGGTCGCTGACTTCGAGGCGGGCCGCGGTGCTCTCGGGACCCGGCGTTTCGTGGCGAAGGGCCTTGAGCAGCCGGCCCATTCCCCAGCCGCTCTCGGCCGATCCGAACAGCACCGGGACTCCCAGGCTCTCGCCCGTCTCGCGCGCCAGGTCCTGGAGGATCCGCTGCTGGTCCGGAGTCTGGTCCATCAGCAGCTGTTCGAGAAGCTCGTCGTCATGATCGGCGAGTTGCTCGAGCATCTGGTTGCGCGCTTCGTGCTCGCGGTCCTGGATCTCTCCGGGAATGTCGATCTGCTCGCTGTCCTTGCCGTTGTAGTGAAAGGCCCGCTCGAGCGCCAAGTCGACGAAGCCGGTGATCTGGTCGCCTTCGCGGATCGGAATCTGGCGGGCGATGAGCGGCGACACGCTGACCGGCTGGAGCGAGGAGAGGAGGTCGCGGATCCGGCCGTGCGCCTGGTCGATTCGGTTGACGAAGATGAGATGCGGAATGCCTTGCTCGTCGAGTGCCCTAAGGGCTGGGGCGGCGAGGGGCGCCCGGGCCGGGTCGGGGTCGACAATGACGATTGCGAGGTCTGCGACTGCAAGCCCGCGGGCGCCGTCGGCCGCGAAGCCGACCGAGCCGGGGCAGTCGATCAAGGCGAAATGATCGCCGAGATAATCGAAATTATAGAGGTTGAGCTCGGTCGAGCCGCCGCGGGCGCGCGATTCCGGGCTCGAATCGCCGATGCTCGTTCCGTTGCCTACGGAGCCGTGCCGGTCGGTCGCTCCGGCGGCATGGAGAATCGCTTCGGCAACGCTGGTCTTTCCTGCGCCGGCCGGTCCGACCAGCGCGATGACTCGAGTGCCGTTGGAATTGACGCCGTTTGCGTGGGGCATGCGACTCTCCTCTCGTCCGTTTCTGCGGGCGCGGGAGTCGCCTCTCACGAAGGCGCTCACGCGCTCTTCAGGAAAGAAACAGCGTCGGACGGAATCGAAACGAAGGCAAGCCCCCCGGAACGGCAGTTGGGCTCGCGGTTTACTCCCCTCATGGCCAAGCGAAGCAAAAACCGGTCGCGCGACCGCGGCCGCCGCGCCACCTCTCCCTGGCAAATGCCGGCGCGCGCGTGGAAGGACATCGCCAAGCGGACATGGACCCGCACGTGGCAGGATAATGTCGGCCTCGTCGCCGCCGGGGTCGCTTATTACGGCTTCCTCGCCCTGGTCCCGCTGCTCGGGATCATCGTCTTGCTCTATGGACTGTTCGCCGACCCGCAGACGGTCGTCCGCAACGTCCAGGCGCTAACGGCCATCCTTCCCCCCGACGTTGCCCAGCTGATCGCCGACCAGCTTATCGCGGCCGTGAAAACGACGAAGGAAACCCGCGGCGCCGGGGTTCTCGTCGCTCTGCTGGTCGCGCTCTACGGCGGCACCAACGGCGCCAGCGCGATCATCACGTCGATGAACATTGCATACGAGGAAAAGGAGAAGAGGTCGCTCGGCCGCTTCTACCTGATCGCGGCGATCATGACCGTTGGCGCGGTCGTGCTGGCGGTCCTTGCCCTCGTCGGAGCGACCACGCTTGCGTTCTTCGGCAACTTCGCTCCCGGAGCTTCGCCTCCTCTGGTCTTCGCTGCGAGGCTGGCCGGTTACCTGACGCTTACGCTAGCCGCGTCGGCGGTCGCCGCGACGCTCTACCGTTTCGCCCCGTCACGGGAGGATGCGCAGTGGCGGTGGATCACGCCGGGCTCGCTGTTCGCCGCGATTACCTGGCTTCTGCTGACTCTCGCGTTCACCTTCTACGTGACCAGCGTCACCGACTATAATGTCACCTACGGCTCATTGGGCACGATGATCGTACTTCTGAGCTGGATCTACCTGTCGGCCTACGCGCTGATCTTCGGCGCCGAGCTCAATAGCGAGATCGAGCACCAGACGGCGAAGGACAGCACGACCGGCAAGCCGCAGCCTTTGGGCAAGCGCGGCGCCTGGGCCGCCGATCACGTCGCCGGCGACGACAAGCCCGACCGCAAGGATGCGCCGTCGATGGCCGAGGCCACGCCGGAGGCGCCGACGGTGAAGGACTCAAAGGGCCGGAAGAAGGCCTAGGCGGCCGGGAGCAGTTTCTTTTCGCCCGCCAGCTTGATCAGCGCCGACTGCAGCTTCTCGAACGCGCGCACCTCGATCTGGCGGATCCGCTCGCGGCTGACGCCATAGACCTGGCTCAGCTCCTCCAGCGTCTTCGGATCGTCGGTGAGCCGCCGCTCGGTGAGGATATGCTTCTCGCGCTCGTTGAGGCTGTCCATCGCGTCGACCAGCAGGTCGTGGCGGACGCGGCTTTCCTCGTCCTCGGCGATCAGCTCGTCCTGAAGCGGGCCGGTGTCGACCAGGAAGTCCTGCCACTGGCTCTCGCCGCCCTCGCTTTCGCGAAGCGTGACGTTGAGCGAGGTGTCGCCGCCCATCGCCATGCGGCGGTTCATCGACACCACTTCCTCCTCGGTCACCCCGAGGTCGGTCGCGATCTTGGTGACGTCGGCGGGCTTGAGGTCGCCTTCCTCGAACGCGTCGATCTGGTTCTTCATCCGGCGAAGGTTGAAGAACAATTTCTTCTGGGCAGCGGTGGTGCCCATCTTCACCAGGCTCCAGCTGCGCAGGATGAATTCCTGGATCGAGGCGCGAATCCACCACATCGCGTAAGTGGCGAGGCGGAAGCCGCGATCGGGCTCGAACTTCTTCACGCCCTGCATCAGGCCGATATTGCCTTCGCTGATCAGCTCGCTGACCGGAAGCCCGTAGCCGCGATAGCCCATCGCGATCTTCGCAACGAGGCGAAGGTGCGAGTTGACGAGCTTGGCCGCCGCCTCCGTGTCTCCCTGCTCACGCCAGCGCTTGGCGAGCATGAACTCTTCCTCTGGAGCGAGGATCGGGAACTTCTTGATTTCGGCAAGGTAGCGGTTGAGTCCTGCCTCCCCGCCAGAAGCGGGTAGCGAGACGATTCCGCCAGAACGTGCTGCCATTCGATCCTTCTCCCTGGGCCGCCGCTGCTAATCGAGCGGCTGGCCACTCTAATTCTTATACACGAAGTTGATTGAACAGTTCCTGCATGTCCGCTGGCATGCCGCTTGAGAACGACAGGCGGTGCTTCGTTACGGGGTGGGTAAAGCCCAGCTCGGCGGCGTGTAAAGCCTGCCGCTGAAAACCTAGGCTTTTCAATAGCTCGCGGTGCGCCCGGGACCGGCCGTAAACCGGATCGCCGAGCAGCGGATGGCCGATCGAGGCCATGTGGACCCTGACCTGGTGCGTTCGACCGGTCTCCAGCGAACATTCGACCAACGCTGAATCCGACAGCAGCTCAAGGCGCTTCCAGTGGGTCACGGCGCGCTTTCCGCGCGATCCTTCGACGATGGCGATCTTCTTGCGGTTTGCGCTGGAGCGAGCGAGCGGAGCGTCGATGGTCCCGCCGCTCGTCTTGGGGACGCCCGACACGATCGCGAGGTAGCGCCGGTCGATGCTGTGCGCGGCGAATTGCCTGGCCAATCCTTCATGGGCGACGTCGGTCTTCGCCACGACCAGCAGGCCGGACGTATCCTTGTCGATCCGATGGACGATCCCCGGACGGGCAACGCCACCTATGCCCGACAGGGAAGTACCGCAATGGTGAAGCAAGGCGTTCACTAAAGTGCCATCGCGGTTTCCGGCGGCCGGATGGACGACAAGTCCGGCAGGCTTGTCGACGACCAGCAGATGCGGGTCCTCGAAGACGATTGGCAGCGGGATGTCCTGCGGCTCGTTGTGCGCGGGCTCAGGCTCCGGGACGTGAAGGCGGAAGTGCTCGCTTCCCTTGACCTTCGTCGCAGGGTCGCGGACCGCTGTGCCGGCCGCTTCGACCGCGCCGGTTCGGATGAGCGCTTTCAGCCGCTCGCGCGACAGGGTGGGGACGGCAGCGGCAAGCGCACGGTCCAGCCGCCAGCCGGAATGTGCCGGCTCGAGCTTCACCTCGATTGTCTGCAAGCCCCCCACAATCGAGATATTGTGAGTGTCAAACAGCCGTTCAAGATGTCCGCGCCTTGCACGATTTCCGCGACTGGCCCATTCAGCCGCGGCATGAACGCCGTAGACCTCGCAAGCCTGCTCTGTTCGCGCCTGTGCCACGACCTGATGTCGCCGGTGGGAGCGTTGAACAACGGCATCGAATTGCTCGCCGACGAGCAGGACCCCGACATGCGCGACCGCTGCCTGGATCTGCTCGCGGACAGCGCCCGGGTCACCGCCAACAAGCTGAAGTTCTTCCGTCTGGCGTTCGGTGCCGCCGGCGGCTTCGGCGACGCGGTGGACAGCAGTGAAGCGCAAGCCGTGCTCCAGGGCCTGCTCAGCCAGGGCAAGATCGAGCTCGGCTGGATGGCAGGCGACAGCAAGCTGTCGAAAAGCGGAGCGAAGCTCCTTCTCAACCTCGCGCTGATCGCCGGGGATGCGCTGGTTCGCGGGGGCCGGCTGGACGTCGGCGTGGAAAGCAATGGAGCAACCGAAATCGCGATCCGCGCGGAAGGGCCGCGGATCCTGCTCGATGCGTCGATCCGCGACACCCTTCTGAATGGCGCGGAAGGGGGCGTGGAGGCACGGACCGCAGGCGCGTGGCTGGCCCACAGCCTGGCCTCCGAAGCCGGCGGCGCGATCCAGATTTCGCAGCCGTCCGACGAGGTGCTCGTCATAGGCGCAGCGCTTCCGGAAAGCACCGGACGCTAGCTTTCACGCGTCCAGGCGCAAAATTTTAAACAGTCGCCGTTACCCGTGCGAGCGTGAAGAAGCTGTGCTCGATCCAGGTCTTGCGGGCAGTGGCGGCGCTTGCGGTCGTCTATTGCCATGCCTTCGCCACCGGCCGCGGGTCGGCGGGGGTCGATCTTTTCTTCGTCATTTCCGGCTTCATCATCGCCCGCGTGTCGAAGGATCGCCCGGCCGCCGCGTTCGCGAAGGCGCGGTTCTGGCGCATCTACCCAATCTATTTGTGGGCCGCGGCGGCGCCTCTCCTGTGGGAAATCGCCTTCGGATCCGGCCTTACCCCGAGGGTGGGCGCGACCTTGACCCTGTGGCCCATCTGGGGCGGCCACTATCAGCAACCGCTGCTGCCGGTGGCCTGGTCGCTCTATTTCGAAGTGCTCTTCTACGTGGCGATGACAGTTTGGCTCTTCAGCCGGCGGGCGGCGCTCGTCGCGGCCGCCGCGGTGCTGGTTGCCGCGCTCGATCGGCCGGGACCCGCAACCGCATTCCTGCTTAGCCCGATCATCCTGGAATTCGCCGCCGGATTCGCACTGGCACGACTTCGCAGCTTTCGGCTGCCTGGACTTGCTCTCGTGATTGGGCTGGTGCTGCTGTTCGGTTCGACCCGCTCGTTCGACAATGCGACGATGCTCGACCCGGCGGTGGCCTCCCTGCGGGCGTTGGATTTCGGCTTGCCCGCGGTGATGATCGTCTACGGCGCGCTGGGCCTGGAGTGGCTGTTCGCGGCGCGTTGGGCCAATCCGCTGGTGGGGATCGGCGACGCTTCTTATTCGATCTACCTGATGCACCTGTTCCCGATAAACGCGCTGACGGGCTCGTCGGCGGAGATGCCGATTGTGAGGTTCCTCGCGGCCGTCGCGATCGGGCTCGCCGTTCACCGCCTGCTGGAACGACCGCTCGGCGACTGGGTCGCCCGGCGAAGGCGCTCGCGCCAGCCGGAGACCGTTGGTCTCGAGGCGCCCGGGCTCGCTCCGCAAGGCTAACGGGCCTTTAACTTCTGACGGCTAGACGCTCCTGGCAGCAAGGACGCGTGAGGCCGATGGACGATCTGATTGCCGATTTCGTTGCAGAGTCGCGGGAGATGCTCGAGGCTCTCGGCGGGGAAATCGTCGCGTGGGAAGCCAATCCCGACGACCGCGCACGCCTCGATTCCATCTTCCGCTTCGTTCACACCGTCAAAGGCAATTGCGGCTTCTTCGAATTCCCGCGGCTCGAGGCGCTCAGCCACGCCGCCGAGGATGCTCTGGCCGACGTGCGTGCCGGACGCCGCCAGCCTGACGTACCCCTGGTCAGTGCCGTCCTCGCCATTATCGATCGCATCGGCGAAATGATCGCGATCATCGAGCGGGGAGAAAAGCTCCCCGAGGGCGACGACAGCGGCCTCATCGAGGCCCTTGAGCCCGGAGCGGAAGGGGCCGCCGCGCCCGCCGCAGCAGCCGTGGCGGAGCTGGCGCGCGGTGCCGCGCCGCGGACGATCCGCCTGTCCGTCGGGCTGCTCGACCGGGTGATGAGCACGGTTTCCGACATGGTCCTGGCAAGGAACGAGCTGGCCCGCAGGCTTCGCGAAACCTCCACGGATGTTTCGGTCGACGGCGCCTTCGAGCGCCTGTCGTCGATCATCGCCGAGATGCGCGACGCGATTACCCGTACCCGGATGCAGCGCATCGAGAATCTCTTCGTTGCTCTTCCGCGAATGGTCCGCGACCTTTCGGCGGAGCTCGGCAAGCAGGTCCTAGTCGATATCGAGGGCGGCGACGTCGAGCTCGATCGCGAGATGATCGAGATGATCCGCGACCCTCTTACGCACATCATCCGCAACGCGGTGGACCACGGGATCGAAGGCCCGGCCGAACGGCTCAAGGCCGGCAAGCGCGAGATCGGCATCCTGTCCGTCTCGGCGCGCCAGTCGGGCAACCAGATCCTGATCGACATCCAGGACGATGGCCGCGGAATCGACGGCAAGAAGCTTGTCGCCAAGGCGCTCGACGTCGGCCTTCTCGAACGCGACGATGCGGCGAAGCTGACTCCCCGCGAACAGCTCGCGCTCATCTTCGAAGCCGGCCTGTCGACCGCCAAGGAAGTCACCGCGATTTCCGGCCGCGGCGTCGGAATGGACGTCGTCCGCTCCAACGTCGAGCGGATCGGCGGGATCGTCGAGGTGGACAGCGTTCCGGGTGAGGGAACTCGGATGACGCTGAGGGTGCCGCTGACCCTGACGATCATTCCGGCGCTCACGGTCTCGATCGGCTCGCACCATTTCGCAATCCCGCGCTCGGCAATCGTCGAAATCGTCCGCGCCAACGGCGAATCGGTCACGCTCGACACGCTGGGCGGATCCGGAGTGGCGACCATCCGAGGCAAGCGCGTGCCGGAAGTTGCGCTTGCCGACATTCTCGGCCTCAAGAGCGAAATGCCCGAAAACGAGCGGAACCTGGTCGTCCTTCGTCCGGCCGGAGGCGACGTCTATGCGCTCGCCGTGGAGCGAATCCACGATCACGAAGAACTGGTGGTCAAGCCGGCCGCTCCGCAGGTGATGGCGACCGGCCTTTACGCCGGCACCACCCTTGCCGACGATGGCAGCCCGATCCTGCTCTTCGATCCGGCCGGTCTCGCCGAAGTCGGCGGAGTGAAGCTGGAGACGCAGGACCGCACGGCGCGGGTTGCCGACGGTCCTTCGACAATGGCCGCTCAGGCGGTTTCCGTCCTCCTCTTCCGCGGCCTGGACGGCGGCCGCCGCGCTCTTCGCCTTGGCGTCGTCGATCGGATCGAGGAAGTGCCGGTCAGTGCCATCAAGCCGGGCGCAGGCCAGCTTCGCGTGCAGCTCGGCGAGGCGATTCTTCCTCTCGCGGGCGTCAACGCCGATCTGGGGGACGAGAAGGTGCGGGTCTTCCGTCTGAACGACGGGGTCCACGAGATCGGCTATGCCTTCCGCGAAGTCATCGATCTGTCGACGATCGAAAGCGACGTCATTCCGGCCGAAAACCCGGGCGAGATCAGCGCAGTGACGCTGATCGCCGGAGAACCGGCGGAGCTCGTGGACGCTCATTGGCTGTTCTCCAACCACCTGGGGACTGCGGCCGGGAAACCCAGCGAGCAGCCGCTTTGCAGGCTGCCCAGCGGCGACCCGTGGATGCAGAACCTGCTCCGGCCCATCGTCGAATCCGTCGGCTACAGGGTCGTCGGCGACGAGCATGACGGCGAGGCCGACCTGGTCATCACGTCGGAACGCAAGGCCGCTGCCAAGGCGGGCCGGACGATCGTCCTTCGGGCCGAGCCAGAAGCGGCCGGCGCCAAGGACGACAGCATCTATCGCTACGACCGCGCGGGGCTGCTCATGGCGCTCAAGTCCGCCGGCTCGGGGAGGCGCAAATGAATGAGCTCCTGTTGATCGTCAGCATCGCCGGCGAGCGTGTTGCTCTGCCCGCCGCAGCAGTCGAGTCCGTCGTCGAGCTGGACACCCTGGTCGCGGTTCCGCGCGCCGCTCCGCATGTCGCCGGACTTTCGGCGCTCCGGAGCCGAGTTCTGACGGTTATCGACTGCATGCGCTCGCTGGACCTCGGCACAACCGACTGCTCCGACGGAATCCGCGAAGCTGCTGTCGTCGAGCTCGACGGCCATCATTATGCGCTGCTCGTCGACGTGGTCGAAGACGTGGTCGAAGCCTTGTCGGATCCCTCGCCGGTTCGCGCTGCGATGGGCACCGGTTGGGAGCGCGCGTCGCACGGGATGGTGGAAACCGAAGCGGGGCCTTTGCTCTTGGTGGATGTCGCCGCTCTGATTTCGGGATCGGAAGCGCGGGCAGCTTAATGCCTTGGTTACCGTTAGTGAGTACAGACCGTTCGATTGCGCGGGGAAAGCTTGAAGAATGAAAAGCTGTTTGATCGTCGACGATTCCAAGGTGATCCGAAAGGTCGCCCGTCACATCCTCGAGACTTTGCAGTTCGAGGTTGATGAAGCTGGCGACGGTCAGGAAGCCCTGACCCGTTGCGAGCAGAAGATGCCCGACGTGGTTCTGCTCGACTGGAACATGCCGGTGATGAGCGGGATGGAGTTCCTTCGGCTGCTCCGCCAGCGGGGGCACAGCGACCAGCCAAAGGTCGTCTTCTGCACCACCGAGAACGACATGGCCCACATTCGCGCCGCGCTTGAAGCCGGCGCCGACGAATATGTGATGAAGCCGTTCGATCGAGAGACGCTGCACGTCAAGCTTCAGCTCGTCGGCGTAGCGTAAGCCCCCGTCGTGGAGCGGGCGCTCGCAAAATCGCGCGATCGCCAGGCGACCCAAGCGCCGGCACGGCGCTGTATCCGGTTGATGATCGTCGATGATTCGATGGTCGCCCGCGCGGTCCTCTCGCGAATCGTGGAAAGCGACAGGATGTTCGAGATTGCGGCAGTCGCCGCCACCGCCGAGGATGCCATCGAGGCGCTCGGAACGGTGAAGGTCGACATCATCGTTCTAGACCTCGAAATGCCCGGCGCGGGCGGTCTCAAGATGATCCCCGAGCTGCTGAAGGCCGCCGACGGCGCGCGGGTGATGATCGTCTCCTCGCTCGCGGACGATGGCGCGGAGCAGAGCGTTGCTGCCCTTGCTCTCGGCGCGACGGACGCAATGCCCAAGCCTGGCACCGGCCGCTTCAACGGTCGCTTCGCCGAAGTCCTGTTGGGCAAGCTCAAGTCGATCGGCTTTGCCGAGCCGACGCGCCCGCTTCCCGAGCCGATCAAGCTCCAGGGTTACGGACCGCTTCGGGCAATGGCAGCAGATCCGATCGGCCTCTTGGCGATCGGCGCGTCCACCGGCGGGATCCACGCGATCGCGTCACTGTTCCAGGCGCTTCCGGCGCGGCTCGGCGTTCCGATCCTCGTTACCCAGCATTTGCCGCCGCCGTTCATGTCGGTATTTGCGCGGCAACTCGGAATTGCCGCTCGCCGCGAGGCGCTTGTCGCCGAGGACGGGATGAGGCTTCTTCCCGACCGGATCATCATCGCGCCCGGCGACGCACATCTGTCCATCGAGGAAGGCTCCGGCGGCCATGTCGTGAGACTCCTGCGAGATGCCGCCCCGAGCGGTTGTCTGCCCTCCGTCGACCCGATGTTCGCATCGGCGGGAGCGGAATTCGGCCCCGCCGCGGTCGGAGTGATCCTCACCGGCATGGGCAAGGACGGAGTCGAGGGCGCCCGACAGCTCGTCGCCCGCGGAGGTTCGGTCCTCGCCCAGGACGAAACGAGCTCCGCCGTGTGGGGAATGCCGCGCGCGGTTGTCGAGGCCGGCCTCGCCTGCGCCGTCATGCCGCCCGAGAAAATGGGCCGAAGGATCGCGTCGAGAAGCGGAGACATGTCGTGCAAGTAAGCGACAGCTCCAGCCGGATCCTCGCCGGGCTGCTTGAAGCGCGCACCGGCCAGCAGCTGACGATGAACCGCCGCTGGCGGATCGAAACCGCGCTTTCAGTCCTGCTCCGCGAGCGGGGAATCTCCACCCTGGACGAGCTGATCACGATCCTCGTGATGGGCAAGGAGCCGGGACTCTCAAACCAGGTCGTCGAGGCACTGTTGAACAACGAAACCTATTTCTTCCGCGACCGCTCGCCCTTCGATCTTCTCTCCCGGCACGCGCTTCCGGAGCTCGCCAAGAAGCGCCACTCGACGCGCAAGATCCGTATCTGGTCGGCGGGCTGCTCGACGGGCCAGGAAGTCTATTCGATCGCCATGCTGTTCGCCGAGGATCCGGCGCAATGGCGCGGGTGGACCGTGGACATCCTTGGCAGCGACGTCTCCGAAACCGTCGTCGATCGCGCCCGCCGCGGCCTCTACACCCAGTTCGAGGTGCAGCGCGGGCTCGGAATCAACCAGACGATCCGCTGGTTCGAGGAATGCCCGGACGGCTGGCGCGCGGTCGAGGACCTGCGCAAGTCGGTCCGCTTCCAGGTCCACAACATCCTGGAGCCGCCGCCGCATCCCGGCGACTTCGACATCGTGCTTTGCCGAAACGTCCTCCTCTACCTGACCGGCGACAAGCGCACGCTCGCCTTCGAGCGCCTCGCCTCCGCGATGGCTCCGGATGGCTGGCTGATGCTCGGCGCGGGAGAGACGGTGATCGGGCAGACCAACCGCTTCGGCGCCGACGTCAACGCTCGCGGCCTCTATCGCCGCCTCGATGGCGATGCGGTGGTCGAGAAGCGGGTCGCCGACCGCAGGGCAGCCGCGAAGGCTTGACCCGCTGGCGCAAAACTGCGCCATTTCGCCGATGGACCTGATCGAGCGCCCCTCGCCCAATTTCGACGAGCGAGCGCTGCCGGTCTCAATGATCGTCCTTCATTATACCGGGATGCCCGACGCGCAGGGGGCGCTCGACCGGCTGACTTCGCCGGACGCCAAGGTCTCGGCCCATTACCTCGTCGACGAGGACGGCACGACCTACCAGCTCGTCGATGAATCCAAGCGCGCGTGGCACGCCGGCAAGTCGCGCTGGCGCGGTGTTACCGACGTCAATTCGGCAAGCGTCGGGATCGAGATCGTCAACCCGGGCCACGAGTTCGGCTACCGGCCGTTTCCCGACGAGCAGATCGCTTCGGTCATTCCGCTGGTCGCGTCGATCAAGGAAAGGCACGGGATCAGCCGCGGCAATGTGGTCGGCCATTCCGACATCGCCCCCGGGCGCAAGGAGGACCCCGGCGAGCTGTTCCCCTGGGACGCGCTCGCCAAGCGCCGGCTGGCCCTGCCGAGCCCGACGCGGGAGCTGGTGGACCCGTTCTGGACCGATGCGGGGTTCCTCTTGGCGCTCGAGCGCTTCGGTTATGACGTCACCGATCAGGATAAGGCTGTGATCGCCTTCCAGAGGCGTTTTCGTCCCGATCGGATAGACGGGATCATCGACGGCGAGTGCCGCGCGAAGCTGCTGTCACTGCTGCTGCCCCGGCCGCAGTGAACGCCCTATTTCGGGTTTCATCGCAACGCATTGACTTGCTGACGGCCGAGGGTGACACTCCGGCTGTCTGGTAGGGAGATTACCATGCTCCAGTTGACCTCCTCCGTGCTCTCGATGCTTTTCCTGGCTTCCAGCCCCGTTGCCCCCGCATATCAACCCTCGGGCTCCGAGATTCCGGTGCAGGATCAGCAAAAGCGGGTGTGCCAATATGTGCTGGCATCTGACCCGGGCGCGCTGCCCTACCAGCTGTGCCAAACCAAGGCGGAATGGGCGGCGTTGGAGGCAGCCTCGGCAAAGGACGCGAACCGGATGGTTTGTCGGTACGAAGAAATCCCCGGGACCCGGACCAAAGGCCATAAGATGTGTGGAACGCAGTCCGCGTGGGAGGCGCGCAAAGCCGAGGCGCGCGAAGCGGTCGAAACCATCCAGAGGAACGCGGCTTCGCCACGCTGACTCAGAAGCGGCTCGCCGCCGTTTCCGCGTAGTCCGGACACTTTCGGCCGACTCGTAACAGCGCAGCCGTTCCCCTATATCGTTCTCGCCAGAGGGCCGGGCGGCCGCGGCGGGGACTTGTCCCCGGCGAGGAAAGTCCGGGCTCCACGGAACAACGATGCCGGGTAACGCCCGGCCGTTCCCGCGCAAGCGGGGGCGAGGGACAGTGCCACAGAAAGCATTCCGCCCGCCTTCGGACGGGCAAGGTCGAAAGGGTGCGGCAAGAGCGCACCGCGTCTTTGGCAACAAAGGCGGCACGGTAAACCCCATCGGGTGCAAGACCGAATAGGGGCGGCATATGAGCGCGTTCCGGCTCGCCGCCCGGGTTGGTCGCTTGATCCTGCGCGCAAGTGCAGGGCTAGACGAATGGCCGCCCATTCCGCTTCGGCGGATGGACAGAACCCGGCTTACAGGCCCTCTGGCGAATTCCTTGTGACAGGCGTGCGGGGCGCCACTAGTTGGGTGGGTAATGGCGAAGCAGACAAGATCGGACGACTGGGGATTCCCGCGCTGGCGTTCCTACGGCAAGACCGGGCGCAACGCCGCGCGCATTCGCCTGTGCGACCGTGAGGGCTGCAACGAGGTCGGCGATCGCCCGGCTCCAAAGGCTCCGAACAGCCCGGAGCGCTGGTACTTTTGTGAACGCCACGCCGGCGAATATAACAAGAACTGGAATTACTTCGCCGGCCTGAGCCCCGAAGAAGCGGCCAGGCGTGCGGCCGAAGAAGCGAACGGCGCGAACGGGTTCCGAAGCTCGGCACACTGGGGCTGGGCGGGTCCCGGCGACGAGACCCGCAGCCGCGACGAGATGCGGGCGCTGTCGGTCCTGGAGCTTGAACCGGATGCCGACTTCAAGACCATTCGGGCCGCCTATCGCCAGCTGGCAAAGCAGCACCATCCGGACCTGAAGCAGGGTGACAAGGAAGCTGAGGCGCGCTTTCGCGAGATCCAGGCGGCCTATGACGTCCTGAAAGCAGCCGAAGACAGGCGGTTGGCGCTCGGCTCTACCGATTGATCATGAAGGTCGCCGCGCTGAGCGCGATCGGCCGTGATTCATCGCCGCCGTGGGCGACTCCGCGGACGAACGCGATCCGCCGTGTCACCTTCACGCACTCGCAGCGGGCGACGATCGTCTCGCCCTTGAGCGCGGGCCGCAGGTAATCGAGCCTCAGGTCGACCGTCACAATTGGCGTGAAGCGGTCGAGCGTGACCCAGACCGAGGTGCCGCTCGCGGTGTCGACAAGGCTGACGATCGCTCCAGACGCCAGCACGCCGGTCTCCGGGACCCCGACGAGCTCTTCCCGCCAGGGAAGCGCCAGTTCTGCCCAGTTGTCGCCCGCGCCCTTGAACTCCAGCCCTAGCGCGCGGCCGTGGCCGATCCGCCTTGCAAGCTCGAAGAACGCCTTGGGATCGAAGCCCGGTGCCGGCTGCTCGTTCATGCTGCGAGCCGCTGCGCTGTTTCCCGGATCAGCTGGATCATATTTGGCACGCCCTGAGTGCGGTTCGCGCTCAGGTGCCGCGACAGCTCGAACGGCGCCAGCTGGGCGGCGACGTCGGTTCGCGCGACCTCCGCCGCCGGCTTGTCCTGGACAGCCGAAAGAACGAGCGCGACGATGCCCTTGGTGATCGCCGCGTTGCTGTCGGCGAGAAAGTGAAGCCGCCCATCGTCTGTTCGTGTCGGATAGACCCACACCGACGCCGAGCAGCCCCTGACCTTGGTCGCGTCGGTCTTGAGCGCCTCGGGCATCGGCTCGAGCTTGCGGCCAAGCTCGATCAGCAGCCGGTAGCGGTCCTCGCCGTCGAGGAACTGATAGTCGTCGAGGATCTCGCTGATGGGCGGAAGAGGCATGCGCTCCACATAGGCAGCGCTTCGAGTCTCTGCCAGCGCCTCAGCGGTCGCGAAGACCGTCGATTTCCCGTGAGAGGCTGTTTTCCTTCTCGACGGTGATGCGTTCCAGCACCTTCAGGCGCTCCTTGAGCTCCTTCACCTCGTCGCGCAGGCGCAGGTTTTCGGCGCGCTCTTCAGGTGAAATGCCCTCGTTCGAACGGCCACGGCGGGAGTAGCCGTATTTCGCCCTGATGATCGACGCGACCATGACGATCGCAACGATCAGGACTACCATCAACTGCCCGCCTTCCATCACCCTTCGTCTCCTTCGGCCATCCGGTCGCGTTCGCGGAGCGCCTCGATCTGGGCGGCAGTGTCCGCACCGCGGTCCGTGACGATCCGTTCGAGGATGTTGATCCGCTCCTGAAGCTGCTTGACCTGGCTCCGCAACCGCTGGGTCTCCGCGTCGTCGCTCGTCCCTTCGCGCATCTCTTTCATCGACCGCGCGGGAATGCCCATCTTGTGCCTGATGACGGTGAAAGCGAACACGATGATCGCGAGCGCAAGGACGAATTCGAAGGCGTTCACTTCGTCTTTTCTCCGTCCGGGAGCCGCTGGAAGTCGCGGAGCGCCTCGATTTGGCCGGCGGTCTGCGCCCCCGTGTCGGTAACGATCTGCTCCAGTACCCGGACGCGCTGCTCGAGCTCCATCGAACGCGACGCATATTGCGCCGCTTTCTCGGCTGCCAGCCGCGCTTCGACGTCGAGCTGCTTCTCGCGATATTTGAAGAAGCGGTGGCCCAGCAACATCAGGAACATGATGGGCAGGCCGACGACGATTAGCGCGACGAAAACTTCTCCCGGCCCCATCATGCGCGGCCGCCTTTGTCGAGCGACAAGGAGTCTATCTCCCGGGCAAGCCGGTGCGGCTCATCCGTGATGATCCGCTCTACGGTCTCGAGCCGGTCCTTCAGCGATCCGACCTCGGCGCGAAGCTGCGCATTCTCGGTTGTGAGAAGCTTGATTCTCTCGACTGCCTCCTGGTCCGTCTTGGGGTGGAGCGGGATTCCCCAGGACGTTGAGAGCGGATAGCCGTTCCTGATCTTCAGCCATGTGCTGAAAGCGGTTCCTCCCACCCCGGCAACGACGATGATCGCAAGGAATGGCATGATAGCCATGATGAAATTGAAGATCTGGCCGAGTTGGGGATCCATATGCCTAATTCACCCTTCTGTTGGCGATGTCGAAACTAGCGAAGCTGCTCGATCTCGCGGGCGAGCGACCGGTTTTCGATGGTTACATAATGCTCGATCTGGGCGAGCCGGCGATCGATGTCGCGGAACCGTGACTTGATGTCGCGGGCGCTGCGGGAAGGTGACTGGCGGACTCCCTGCCAGAACTTGGTTTCTTCAGGGTCGCTGTCCGCCAGCTCGCGGGGCCGGTCCTGCGCCACCCATCCGGTGATGAAATAGACCGGGATCAGAGCGCCGCCGCCCATGAAAACGCCCAGGATCAGAAGGATCCGGACCAGAGTGACGTCGAAGCCGGTGTAATCGGCCAGTCCGGCGCACACGCCCATGACCTTGCCATGGCGCTTGTCGAGGTAAAATTTGGTCCGGCTGGGAGGCTGCGTGCTCATGCCTTCTCTCCGCGCCTCGAACGCGTGCTGGTCAGCACATCGTCCACCAGGGGCGTTCCGGCGTCAGGCAGGCAGGCCTGCTGCCAGTTGGGGTTTTCCGCGTTCATGATCCGCTCGATCGTGCACAGCCGATCGTCGAGCCGGCGAGCCATGTCGTGAAGCTCGTCCAGGAGCTTCTCATCGGCGCCGGTCAGGGTAGCCGCCGATTTCCATTTGGTCACATAGTGGAAGATCAGCCACGGAAGCCCGATAAACAGGATCGCGACCGCGAACAGCGGAATGACTGCCTCTTCCATTATTTAGTCCCCTTAGCCGCCAGCGCGGCCTTCATGGCTTCCAGTTCCGCATCTACCTTGTCGGAAGACTGCAGGTCGGCGATCTCTTCCTCGAGGCTCTTGGGACCGGTCATCCCGAGCGCCTCGGCACGGCCTTCGGCGAAGTCCGCGCGGCGCTCCAGGACCTCGAAGCGGCTGAACGCATCCTCGGTGCGGTTGCCGTTGACCAGCTCGCGGGCCTTGGCGCGCGTGACAGCGCTCTCGATTCGGTGAGCGATCGCATTCTGCCGGACCCGCGCTTCGCGGAGCTTGCCCTGAAGCTTGGCGATATCCGCCTCATAGGCTTTCAGGGTCTCGTCGAGGACGGCGATCTCCTCCTTGAGCCCCTCCGCCATGTCGGCAGCCTTCTGCCGCTCAAGCAGCGCCGCCTTGGCTAGGTCCTCGCGGCCCTTGCTGAGCGCCAGCTCGGCCTTCTCGGTCCAGCTGCTCTGGAGCTCGTCGAGGCGGGAGAGGGTGCGCCGCATGTCCTTGCCGTCGGCAATCGTCTTGGCGGCGCTTGCGCGAACCTCGACCAAGGTCTCTTCCATCTCGAGGATGATCATCCGGATCATCCGCGCCGGATCCTCCGCGCGGTCGAGAAGCTCGGTCATGTTCGCGGCGAAGATGTCCCGCGTCCGGGAGAAGATACTCATCTAGTCACTCCGCATTCCATATAGGGGCCCTATCTGCCTTTCACCATGCAGGAGACGTGCCACTTTCCGAAAATGCCGGACTTCTCAAAAAATCGCTCAAATCCGCCGTTCAACGGAGCGAAATATCTTGCCAATTCGTGGTATTTGGCACCAACAGTCGGCCAGATTTGAGAGACATGGAACGTACTGAAACTTTCGTCGGCCAAAGCAACGCCGTTCTCGACGCGATCGAGCGCGCCAGCCGTGCCGCCGCGCTCAACCGGCCGGTGCTGGTCATTGGCGAGCGCGGGACCGGCAAGGAGCTCGTCGCCGAGCGCCTCCACCACCTGAGCCCGCGCTGGTCCGGGCCGCTGGTCGTCATGAACTGCGCGGCGCTTCCGGAGAATCTCATCGAGGCGGAGCTGTTCGGGCACGAAGCGGGTAGCTTTACCGGAGCGGCGAAGACGCGTCACGGGCGTTTTGAGGAAGCCGACGGCGGGACCCTGTTCCTCGACGAGCTTGCGACCCTGTCGGCGCCTGCGCAGGACCGTCTGCTCCGCGCCACCGAATATGGCGAGGTCACCCGGATCGGCGCCTCCAAGCCCATTTCGGTCGACGTCCGAATCGTTGCCGCGACCAACGAGCATCTGCCGACCCTGGTGGAGCAGGGGAGGTTCCGCGCCGACCTTCTCGACCGTCTCTGCTTCGAGGTGATCACCCTTCCGCCGCTGCGCAACCGCGGCGGCGACATCCCGCTTCTCGCCGAGCATTTCGGCCGCCGCATGGCCGTGGAGCTCGACTGGACCAACTGGCCGGGCTTCAGCGAGCAGGCGATGGCCGAGATGGAGCGCTATCCCTGGCCCGGCAATGTGCGCGAATTGCGCAATGTTGCCGAACGTGCGGTTTATCGCTGGGAAGACCCCGAACGCCCCGTGGATTCGATCCAGTTTGACCCGTTCGATTCGCCGTGGATTCCCAAGCCGGCGACCGCTGTAGCTGCGGCGACTCCCGCACCGGTCGATTCGGCTGCGGAAGCGCATGTTGAGGAAGCGGCGCCGCCTCAGCCGTCGCTGGAGACCGAAGATTTCCGCTCTTCCGTCGATTCGTACGAGCGCGCGCTTCTCGAGGAGGCGCTGCGGGCGAACCGCTACAACCAGCGCGCCACCGCTGCCGCGATCGGGCTCAGCTACGACCAGCTGCGCCACGCGCTGAAGCGCCACAAGCTGCTGGACGCCGGCTCGCGTTAGAGCGCGGTCGTTGACTTGCAACGCTGCAGGCGTAGTCGCGTTAGCAATCCATAGCCGCCAGATATGAAGGAGCGAGAGCGATGGCCTTTGAGCTTCCCGAACTGCCGTATGCGCGTGACGCGCTGCAGCCCCACATGTCGAGCGAGACGTTCGACTATCACTACGGCAAGCACCACAAGGCCTATGTCGACAAGACCAACGGGATGCTGGGGGAGAAGGGGCTCGAGGGCGCCTCGCTGATCGAGGTGATCCGCGCCGGCAAGGACAAGGGCGACAAGGGCCTGTTCAACAACAGTGCCCAGATCTGGAACCACAGCTTCTTCTGGCAGTGCCTGGCCCCCGAAGGCTCGACGTCACCGTCGGGCAAGCTGAAGGAAATGATCGACAGCGATTTCGGCGGCCATGACGCGCTGCTCGAGGCGCTCCAGACCGAAAGCGCCAACCATTTCGCGAGCGGTTGGGGCTGGCTGGTGCTGAACAATGGCAAGCTGGAGGTCACTTCGCTCCACGACGCCGACACACCGGTCGTCCATGGGATGACCCCGTTGTTGACGGTCGATGTGTGGGAGCACGCTTATTACATCGATTACCGCAACGAGCGGCCGAGGTTCCTCAAGAGCGTCCTGCAGAACATCATCAACTGGGATTTCGTGGCCCAGAACCTCGACGGGAATGGAGCAGAGCGCGCCAACCAGCAGGGCTGATCAGCTCTTCAGGCGATAGCCGGTCCGGAAGATCCACCACACGCCGGTGAGGCAGATCAGGAAGAAAGCGACGGTCGCGCCCAGCGCGAGTCCGAAGCTGACGTCGGCCGTCCCGAAGAAGGTCCAGCGGAACCCGTTGATCAGATAGACAACCGGGTTGAAGAGGGTGATCGAGCGCCACGGCTCGGCGAGCATGTCGATCGAATAGAAAGCGCCGCCCAGGAAGGTGAGGGGGGTGACGACGAGTAGCGGGATGACCTGCAGCTGCTCGAACCCCTTCGCCCAGATGCCGACCATGAATCCGAACAGGCAAAAGGTCAGCGCGACAAGCAGGAGATAGAGGAACGCCAGCAGCGGATGAGCGACCGTGACCGGCACGAACAGGTGCGCCGTCACGAAGATGACCAGCGCGACCGACATGGCCTTGCTCGCCGCCGCACCGACATAGCCGAGCACCGTCTCGAATGCGGAAAGCGGCGCCGACAGGATCTCGTAGATCGTGCCGGTGAATCGCGGCATGTGGATTCCGAAGCTCGCGTTGAAGATGCTCTCGGTAAACAGCGACAGCATCATGAGGCCTGGGACGATGAAGCTTCCGTAGGGAACTCCGCCGATCTCGGTCATCCGGCTGCCGATCGCCGCCCCGAACACGATGAAATAGAGCGAGGTGGTGATGACTGGCACCGCAAGACCGGTCCACAAAGTCCGCCGGAAACGGTGCATCTCGAACTTGTAGATCGCGAGGACGCCGCGCCAGTTCATGCGGCGCTCCGCTTTTCGTGAACGAGGCTGACGAAAATATCCTCAAGGCTCGACTGCTTGGTATCGAGGTCCTTGAAGCCAAGTCCGGCATCTCTCATTGCTGTCAGCAACGACGGAATTCCGGTCCGATCCGCTTTCGCATCAAATTCATAGGTGAGGATGTTGCCATTTTCGCTGAGCTGCGGGTTCCACTCGGCAAGCTCGGGCGGGACCGATTGCAGCGGTTCAGTCAGCTGCAAGTGAAGGATCTTGCGGCCGAGCTTCTTCATCAGCTCGTCCTTCGCCTCGACCAGGATCAGCTCGCCGTTGGTGATCACGCCCACCCGGTCCGCCATCTCTTCGGCTTCCTCGATATAATGGGTGGTGAGGATGATGGTCGTGCCGTTGTCGCGAAGGCGCCTGACCAGCGCCCACATGTCTCTGCGAAGCTCGACATCGACGCCCGCGGTCGGTTCGTCGAGGAACAGGATGTCCGGCTCATGAGCGAGCGCCTTGGCGATCATCACGCGCCGCTTCATGCCCCCCGACAGCTCCTTGAGGATTTCCTTGCGCTTGTCCCACAGCGACAGGTCGCGGAGGATCCTCTCTACCTTCGCCTTGTCGGGCGCCCTGCCGAACAGCTCACGGCTGAAGCTGACGGTGCTGATCAATGGCTCGAAGACGTCCATGGTCAGCTCTTGCGGCACCAGGCCGATCCGCTTGCGCGCTTCCCGATAGTGGCGCTGCCAGTTCCTGCCATCGATGAGGACTTCGCCGGCTGTCGGGGTCACAATTCCGCAGACGATGTTGATGAGCGTGGTCTTGCCTGCGCCGTTGGGGCCCAGGAGGGCGAAGATCTCGCCGCGCCGGATGTCGAGGTCGACGCTTTTCAGCGCTTCGGTTCCGCTCGCGTAGCTCTTGCGGAGCCCGCGGATGGAGAGGATCGGATCGCTGCTCATTCGATCGGGCCCGGTTCGACCGGTTTGGCGTCCTCCTTCATCAGCCCGTGCTTGAGAAGCATCGGAATGTTGGCGGCCGCGAACAGGAAGGTGAGGGGCAGCGCTCCCCAGAGCTTGAAGCCGATCCAGAAATCCCAGGACGTATTACGCCAAACCGCTTCGTTGAGGACCGCCATGCAGACGAAGAAGACGGCCCAGTTGCGGGTGAGCTTCTTCCAGCCCTCGGCATCGAGCCCTGGATAGGTGCTTCCCAGCACCTGCTGGAGGAGCGGGCGGCCTGTGGCGTAACCGAAGGCGAGAATGCCCGCGACCAGCGCGTAATAGATGGTCGGCTTCATTTGGATGAAGGAGCGGTCGTGAAGCCAGATGGTCAGGCCGCCGAGGATCACCACCATCACGCCCGAAAACCAGAGCAATGGCGAAATCCGGCCGTAGCGGAGCGCGGAAAAGATCATCGCGGCGATCATCGCAACCATGAAGGCGCCGGTCGCGACGAAGATCTTCAGCACGTCCGGCACCGGGGCGAAGAAATTGGCGATGAAGAAGACCAGCAGCGGACCGAGGTCGATCAGCAGCTTGGCTCCGCCCGTGGGTTCCGGCTTGCTGCTCATTCCGGGGGAAGTCCTGCAATTGCGCGGGCGACCGCGCGCGCATCGAACGGACGAAGGTCGTCGGCCCGCTCGCCGACACCGATCGCGTGGATGGGAAGGCCGAAGCGCTCGGCCGCGGCGACCAGAACGCCTCCGCGCGCGGTTCCATCGAGCTTGGTCATGATGAGGCCGGTCACGTTCGCGGTCTCGCGGAATACTTCGACCTGGGACAGAGCGTTTTGGCCCGTTGTCGCGTCGAGCACGAGCACGACATCGTGCGGGGCTTCGGGGTTGAGTCGGCCGAGGACCCGGCGGATCTTGGCAAGCTCCTCCATCAGGTGGGTCTTGTTCTGCATTCGGCCGGCAGTGTCGACGACGAGGACGTCGATGCCCTGAGCGGTTGCCTGCTTGACGCCATCGAACACCAGGCCCGCCGGATCAGCGCCTTCCTTGCCCGAAATGACCGGCGCGCCGATCCGCTCGCCCCAAATCTGCAGCTGCTCGATGGCTGCGGCGCGGAACGTGTCGCCGGCGCAGAGCAGCACACCGTAATCCTGCTCGATCAGCCAATGGCCCAGCTTGCCGATGGTGGTGGTCTTGCCGGACCCGTTCACCCCGATGACGAGGATGACGTGCGGACGCGGAAAACCCCATACATCCAGAGGCTTGGCGACCGGAGCGAGGATCTTTTCTATCTCTTCGGCGAGAATCGAACGGAGACCTCGCTCGTCCAGCCGCTCGAACTTCTGGCGGGCGATCGCCTCGCGGATCCGGTGCGACGCCTCCGGCCCGATATCGGAGGCAATGAGCGCCTCCTCGATGTCGTCGAGCGTCGAGGTGTCGAGGGCTGCACGGCTGGTGAGGCCGGTCAGGTTGTCGGCCACCTTCTCCGCGGTTTTCGAAAAGCCGCCGCGCAGGCGGTCGAGCCAGCTCATCCGAAGACGCCCACCAGGCTGTCGCCGTCACGGCGGGTTACGCGGGCGCTGCCTGACGTCCCGCGTTCGGCACGGGCGATGGCTATAGGCGCGAAACCGTTGGTGTGGCCCTTGCCGCCGCTTTCCATCAGGACGGTTTGGCTGGTGCCGACGAGGCTGTCGAGCCATCTCGTCCGGCGCCGGTCGGCCGCCTGGCGCAGGCGGGCCGCGCGGGCTTTCACAATCTCGCGCTCGAGCTGGGGCATGCGAGCAGCCGGCGTGTCGGGTCGTGGCGAGAATGGAAAGACATGAGCCGCGACGATATCGCAGTCGTCGAGCAAATTCAGCGTATTGACTGCCATATTCTCAGATTCTGTAGGAAATCCAGCGATAATGTCCGCACCGATCGTGGCATCGGGCCGCGATTTCTTGATGCGCTCTACAGTTGCGACTGCCTGCGCGCGGCTGTGGCGCCGTTTCATCCGCTTGAGGATCAAGTCGTCGCCGGCCTGGAGCGACAGGTGGAAGTGCGGCATCAGCTGCGTGTCGGCCATCAGCTCGTAAAGCGGCTCGTCGAGCTCGACGCTGTCGAGCGAGGACAGGCGCAGCCGCTTCAGGCGGGGCTCGGCAACGAGCAGCCGCTGGCACATAGCGCCAAGGCCGCCTTCGTAATCGGTGATGTCGACCCCGGTGAGCACGATCTCCCTGGCGCCGCGGTCGATCTCCTCGGTAATTGCATCCCGGATTGCCTCGAAAGGGAGGGAGACGCTCGGGCCGCGAGCCTGCCAGATCGAGCAGAAGGTGCAGCGATGGTCGCAGCCGTTCTGGACTGCCACGAAGCTCCGGACCCGCGAGTGAGTTCCCGTGGCGACGGGTGACGTCATGCTGCCAAAGGCGCGAAGCTTTCCGGTGTTTCCGATTACTCGAGTGACTTCGGGCATCGTCTCGAACGAGCGGCGGTCGAGCTCGGCGGCGCAGCCGGTGACGAGGATCCTCGCGTTCGGCCGGCGGCGGTGCGCTCGTCGTACCGCCTGGCGGGATTGTCGAACCGCGGCGCCCGTCACTGCGCAACTGTTGATGACGATCCAGTCCTCGTCCGCTGGAGCCTTGCTGGCGATCGTCTCCGCCTCGGCGAAGTTGAGACGGCAGCCGAGCGCAACAGTCTCGACGCTCACTTCAGCGCCTCGAGATCGAGGTCGCCTTCGAAGACGTGGGTCGCCGACCCGCGCATCTTCACGGTCTCGCCCGGCTTCCAGCTGATGGTCAGCGTCCCGCCCGGCATGTGGACGGCAACCGGGCTGGTGGCGCGCTTGGTTGCGATTGCGGCCACGGCGGCTGCGCAGGCTCCCGTGCCGCACGCCAGCGTCAGCCCTGCGCCTCGCTCCCAGGAGCGCATGTGGATTCCGTCCTCACGGACGGCGGCGACATGGACGTTCACTCGTTCCGGGAAGGCCGGATCATTCTCGATTCTCGGTCCGTACACGTCGAGCGGCACCTTGGCCGGGTCCTCGACGAAGAAGACGACGTGCGGATTGCCGACATTGACCGCAAAGCCGTGCTTGAGCCCGTCCCAGGCCAGCGGAAGGTCGCTCGTGTCCATCGCGTAGGACAAGGGGATGTCCTCCCAACCGAACCGCGGCTCGCGAATCCCAACCTCGACTTCGCTCCCGGCCGACGATCCTTCGATCACCCCGGCGGGCGTTTCGATCGTCTTTGCGCCGGTGAGCGCGACGACGCAGCGCGACGCGTTTCCGCACGACTGGACCTCGCCGCCGTCGTGATTCCAGATCCGCATCGAAACGTCGGCCTTGTCGGATTTGCCGATGAGGATGAGCTGGTCGCAGCCGACGCCGCGGTGGCGGTCGGCAATGGCCCGAGCAAGCTCCGGCGTCATCGTCACGCTCTGTTCGCGGCCGTCGACGATCACGAAGTCGTTGCCGAGACCGTGCATCTTGTGGAAGTGAAGCGCCATGGGTCGGCCGCGCATCTAGGGGGCCGGAAAAGCTTAGTCCACCAGCGAAGGCGCGAAACAGCAATGCAGAGACCAGCCAATGAAGTGATGCAGTCGGTCATCTTCTCGGCCGTGCTCGACGCAATGCAGGCCCTGAAGAAGGCATCCGGAGGCTTGCCGAACCAGCTCCTCCGCGACGTGCAGGCGATCCATCCGAACGTGACCTTCGCCGATCTTCCCAAGGAGCTTCAGGACGCGATCGTCGAAACGACCCGCTCGGCCTTCACCCAGCTTCTGAAGGAGGGCTATGCGGTCGGGCCCCGCCAGCAGATGCAGCAGGTTCGGCCGATGGACCGGGTGCCCGAGCGCGACCGGCGCGGACCGAGAGGGCCGGCGGCCGGAGTACGCCGCGGCGGAAGGCCTGCCCCAGGAGGCGGCCCGGACAAAACCGGTGGCGGCCCAGGCGCTCCTAATCGCCCGCGCCGCAAGCCGAAGGGCAAGCCCAGGCTGAGTTGATTTGACCGGGCGCATCCGCTAGGGCGCGCCCGTCGTTTTTCGACAGACATGACTGGAGCGCCTTGGTGCGCACGCCGGCCGACGAGGTTTCGTCC
The DNA here is from genome assembly GCF_023516495.1 of Sphingomonas anseongensis. NCBI lineage: Bacteria > Pseudomonadati > Pseudomonadota > Alphaproteobacteria > Sphingomonadales > Sphingomonadaceae > Sphingomonas > Sphingomonas anseongensis. The sequence continues at coordinate 803,506 of NZ_JAMGBC010000001.1, read as the reverse complement.
GCCGGCGCAATTTGCGTTGCGGCTCACCATATCGCCCGCTCCGGCATGTTTTGGGAGACTTGAGTGTTCGATAACCTGAGCGATCGCCTTTCGGGCGTATTCGACAAGCTTCGCGGCCGCGGCGCGCTGACTGACGCCGACGTGCGCTCGGCGATGCGCGAGGTGCGCGTCGCTTTGCTCGAGGCGGACGTCGCTCTCCCGGTCGCCCGCGATTTCGTCGACCAGGCGACCGAGAAGGCCGTCGGCCAGGAGGTGCTACGCTCGATCACTCCGGGGCAGATGGTCGTGAAGATCGTCCACGACCAGCTGGTCGAGACGCTTGGCTCCGACGCGTCGGACCTGAAGATCGACGTCAATCCTCCGGCGGTCGTGATGATGGTCGGCCTGCAGGGGTCGGGCAAAACGACGACGACGGCGAAGCTCGCCAAGCGGCTGACCGAAAAGGACCGCAAGAAGGTCCTGATGGCCTCGCTGGACGTCGCTCGCCCGGCTGCGCAGGAGCAGCTTGCGGTGCTCGGACGGCAGGCAAACGTCGATACGCTTCCCGTAGTCACGGGCCAGCAACCGGTCGATATCGCCAAGCGCGCGATCCAGGCGGCCAAGCTGCAGGCCTATGACGTCGTCCTTCTCGACACCGCGGGCCGGCTCCACGTCGACGAGCAATTGATGGCGGAGATGAAGGCCGTCGCTCAGGCGTCGAACCCGACCGAAACCTTGCTCGTGGTCGATAGCCTCACCGGCCAGGACGCGGTCAACGTCGCCAAGGGCTTTGCCGGAGATGTCGACCTCACGGGCGTCATCCTCACCCGCCTCGACGGCGATGCGCGCGGCGGCGCGGCCTTGTCGATGCGCGCGGTTACCGGAAAGCCGATCAAGTTCGCCGGCGTGGGCGAGGCGCTCGATGCGCTGGAGGCCTTCCACCCGGAGCGGATCGCCGGCCGGATCCTCGGCATGGGCGACGTCGTCAGCCTGGTCGAGAAGGCTTCCGAGACGATCAAGGTCGAGGATGCGGAGAAGCTCGCGGCCAAGATGGCCAAGGGCAAGTTCGACCTCGACGACCTTCGCACGCAGATCAGCCAGATGCAGCGGATGGGCGGCCTTGGCGCTCTCGCCAACATGCTTCCGGGCATGAAGGGCATGAAGGGCGCGATCGACAAGGCGCAGGACAGCAAGGCGCTGGTCCACCTCGAAGCGATGATGAGCTCGATGACCGCCAAGGAGCGGGCAAAGCCGGAGCTGATCAACGCCAAGCGCAAGATCCGGATCGCAAAGGGCAGCGGGACCACCGTCCAGGAAGTCAACAAGCTGCTGAAGATGCATCAGGAAATGTCGAGCGCGATGAAGCGTCTCAAGAAGATGGGCGGCATCGGCAAGCTCGCCGCGATGTTCGGCGGCGGTGGCGGCTCGGGCGGTCTCGGCGGAGCGGGGGGAATGCCCGATCTTGGCGGTGCGGCGGGAGCACTCCCAGGCCTTGGCGGCGCAAGCCCGTTCAACCTTCCACCAGGTTTCGATAAGTTTTCAAAGAAATAGCATAAGATACTGAAAGGAATATCAAATGGCTCTAGCAATTCGCCTTTCGCGCGGCGGCGCAAAGAAGCGCCCTTATTACCGCATCGTCGTCGCCGACAGCCGTTCCCCGCGTGACGGCCGCTTCATCGAGAAGCTCGGCACCTACAATCCGCTGCTGGCGAAGGATTCGCCGGAGCGCGTGAAGCTCGACTCCGAGCGCATCCAGCATTGGCTGGGCGTCGGCGCACAGCCGTCGGACCGAGTGCTTCGATTCCTCGACGCCGCCGGGATCAAGGAGCGCCCCGCCCGCAACAACCCGAACAAGGGCGTTCCGGGCGAGAAGGCCAAGGAGCGAGTCGAGCAGCGCGAGGCCAAGGCCGTGGAGGCAGCGGAGGCCGCTGCAGCACCGGCTCCGGCTGAAGAGCCCGTCGCCGAGGAAGCCGCCGCCGAGGAAGTGTCCGCCGAGGCCGCTGCCGAAGCTCCCGCAGAAGAAGCCGCTGCCGAAGCTCCCGCCGAGGAAGCTGCCGCCGAAGAGCCTGCGGCCGAAGCCGAACAGCCGGCCGAGGAAGCCGCTGCGGCTCCCGCAGACGAGGCGACCAACGAAGGCGAATCGGCTGAAGAGCCTGCCGAGGGCTCGGTCGAGGCTGCTCCCGCCGAGGGCGCCGAGAAGGCCGAGGAGACCGCCGAAGCCGCTCCCGTGGAAGAGGCCGAGTCGACCAGCGAGCCCGCAGAAGGCGCGGCCGAGGATACGGCCGCCGAAGGCGCAGAGACCGCCGAGACTGCCGAGAAGGCGGAGTAACCACGGCCTTGCAGCGAATTGCCCTTGCCGCCGTCGCCGGAGCGCATGGCGTCAAGGGCGAGCTGCGTCTCAAGCTGTTCACCGACAGCGTCGAGAACCTGAAGCGCCACAAGCGCGTGTTCATCGGCGACAGCGAGCGCACGCTTGAGGGCGTCCGTGCTGCGCCCTCCGGCGCGGTTGCCCGAATCGAGGGTGTCGCCGACCGGTCGGGCGCGGAGGCACTGCGGGGGTCGCTGCTCGAAGTGGACCGCTCGGCGCTGCCGCCGCTCGAAGAGGGCGAATATTATCACGCCGACCTGATCGGCCTGGCGTGCGTGGATTCCGCGGGAGCCGAGGTCGGGCGGGTTGCAGCGGTGGAGAATTACGGCGCCGGCGACCTGCTCGACGTCGAAAGGACGGACGGCAAGCAATCGCTGATCCCGTTCAAGCCGGGAATCGCCGACCTTGAGCGCGACCGGATCGTCATCGACCCGGAGTTCCTGGCCTAGCGAAGGATCGGCGCGTCCTTCGCGAGGTCGTTGCGGATCGTGGTCGCGGCGACGCCGCCTTCGCCCATGGCGTGTGCAATCTGGTCGAGGCCGATGACGACATCGCCTGCTGCATAGAGACCGGGGACGTTGGTCCGCTGGTGGTCGTCGATGGTGATGCACCCCTTTTCGCCGAGCTTGGCGCCCGTCTGTTTGGCGAGCAGCACATGTGGGTCGCTCCCGAGCGCGGGATAGACGCTATCGAAGGCATGAGTCCCCTCGGCGGTCTCGACGACGATGCATTCCCCGGTGATCGCCACCGCCTGGGCAGGGCCGTCGATGCACGGAACGCTCGCGAGCTTGAGCTCTTTCACCTGCCCGGCGCTCAGGTTGAGCGCCTTGTCGGGAGCGATGAGGGTCACGTCGGGCGTGAATCCGCGGAGGAACAGGGCTTCGGCGACGCCGTGGCCGTCGCTTCCGATCACGCCGATCTTCTTGTCGGTGACTTCATAGCCGTCGCAGATGGGGCAGTAGCGGATCAGCCCGCGCTTCAAGGCGTCGTCGTGAAGCTCCTCGTCCATCGGGGGGCGGCGGTTGCGGGTGCCGGTCGCCAGCAGGACCGTCTTGGCTTCGATCGGCCCGCCGCCCCAGGTCGCGCAGAAGCCGCTCTCGGTCTTGTCGAGGCGGGAGACGAAGCCATCCTCGATCCTTGCGTCGTAGAGCTGCGCCTGCTCGCGCATCCGCTGCAGCACCTCCTTGCCGCTGATTCCGCCGGGGAAGCCGGCGAGGTTGCGGGTGCACGGGATGCTCGCGGCCCGGCCCTTGCCGTCGTCGATAACGAGGATCTTGAGGTGGAAACGGGCGAGATAGATTGCGGCCGTCAGCCCGGCAGGGCCGCCGCCGACGATCAGGCAGTCGAGAGGTTCGTCCATGCGGCGCCCAATGGATTGTGATAGCGGCGGTTCCGCAATGGCCTTCCGAGCGTCCGTTTTAACCTTGTACCCGGAGATGTTCCCCGGGCCGCTGGGCATGAGCCTGGCAGGGCGGGCGCTGGACGAGGATATTTGGTCGCTGGAGGTGAAAAACATCCGCGATTTCGCCACCGACAAGCACCGGAGCGTCGACGACACTCCGGCGGGCGGAGGGGCGGGGATGGTGCTGAGGCCTGACGTTCTTGCCGCGGCGGTGGACAGCGTCGCCGACGGGCGGCCGATGCTTGCACTGACGCCGCGCGGCACGCCTCTGACGCAGGAGCGAGTGCGCGAGCTTGCGGCGGGCAAGGGTGTGGTCCTGCTCTCCGGCCGCTTCGAGGGATTCGATGAGCGGATATTCGAGGCGCGGCCGATCCAGCAGGTGTCGATCGGCGACTATGTGCTCTCGGGCGGCGAGGTCGGGGCGATGGTGATCCTCGATGCTTGCGTAAGGCTGCTGCCCGGGGTAATGGGCGCGGCCTCCAGCGGAGAGGAGGAGAGCTTCGAGCAAGGTCTCCTGGAATATCCGCACTATACCCGGCCTGTTACATGGGAAGGGCGCACGATCCCCGAAGTGCTGCGATCGGGGGATCATGCGAAGATCGCCGCGTGGAGACACGAACGTGCGGTCGAAGACACACGGCTAAGGCGGCCGGACCTGATCGAGCGCCACGGGGGCGCATCGCAGGCACCGCCCTCTGGCGCGCGGCGACGAGATACGAAGGCTTGAAGCAATGAACCTGATCGAGACCCTGGAGCGCGAGGCAATCGACGCTCTGACCGCAGACAAGACGATCCCCGAATTCCGCCCCGGCGACACGCTGAGGATCGGCGTGAAGGTCGTCGAAGGCGACCGCAGCCGTGTCCAGAATTTCGAAGGCGTGTGCATCGCGCGTTCGAACAAGGGCGTCGGGTCGAGCTTCACCGTCCGCAAGATCAGCTTCGGCGAGGGCGTCGAGCGAGTTTTCCCGCTTTATTCGCCGGCGATCGATTCGATCGAGGTCGTCCGCCGCGGCGCAGTCCGCCGCGCCAAGCTCTATTATCTGCGCGGCCGGACCGGCAAGTCGGCCCGTATCGCCGAGCGCCGCGACCCCCGTCGTGAGGCTGCTGCCAAGGCAGAAAAGGCCGGCGCGGAGAAGACCGAAGCCTGATCGGCGAACGCCGCTTAGCTTTCTACCAATTGCATTGCCGTAATGGTCGCGCCCGTTAGGGTGCGGCCATGCGCACAGTCCTTGCCGCGGCATCCCTGCTGCTCGTCGCCGCGGCTCCGCCGCCTCCGAGTGTTCCCCAGAAGAAGCTCACGATCGAGCGGATCTTCGCGAGTCCGCCAATCTCGGGCGCGACTCCGCGCCTGCTGAAGCTGTCGCCCGACGGCCGCTATGCGACCATGCTCAAGCCGCGCGCCGAGGACCGCGAGCGGTTCGACCTGTGGGCGATGGACACGTCGACCGGCCAGCTTCGGATGTTGGTCGATTCGACGAAGATCGGCGGAGGCGAAATCTCCGAGGCAGAGAAGATGCGGCGTGAGCGCGCCCGCGTCGGAGGCTCCAAGGGAATCGTCGAATATGAATGGGCGCCAGACGGCAAGTCCGTTCTGACCCCAGTCGACGGCGACCTCTACCTCGCTGACGTGGCGACCGGTGCGGTCAAGCGGCTGACCAGCACTCCAGGCACCGAGATCGACGCGCATGTTTCCGAGGGCGGGCGGTACGTGAGCTTCGTGCGCGACCAAAATTTGTACGCGCTCGACCTTTCCACCGGCAGCGAGCGGGCGCTGACGACCGACGGCAAGGACACGGTCACTTGCGGGACGGCCGAATTCGTCGCGCAGGAAGAAATGGACCGGCGCACCGGCACCTGGTGGGCGCCGAACGACAGCCGGGTCGCGGTCGAATGCTATGACGAAGCGAAGGTGCAGATCGTCACCCGAGCAGCGATCGGAGCCAACGGCACGAAGATTTTCGACCAGCGCTATCCCGCGGCCGGGACGCCCAACGTCGAGGTCACGCTGTGGCTGATGAACCCTGACGGCAGCGGGCGGGCGAAGGTCGACCTCGGAAGCAATCCGGACATCTATCTCGCGCGAGTCGACTGGTCGAAGGACGGCAAGACACTGTTCGTCCAGCGCGAAAGCCGAGACCAGAAGAGACTCGACCTGCTCGCCGTCGATCCTGCGACGGGAGCAAGTCGCCCGGTGCTCAGCGAGACCTCGACGACCTGGGTCAACCTCAATGACGACTTCCGCGCGCTCAAGGACGGAAGCTTTATCTGGGGATCGGAACGGAGCGGCTTCCACCACCTCTATCGCTGGGCAGCGGGCCAGCTCACGCCCGTCACAAGCGGCGAATGGGCGATGACGGGTCTGGTTGGTGTCGACGAGCCGAACCACCGCCTGTTCTTCACGGGCAACAAGGACGGAGTTCTGGAAAGCCACGTCTATTCGGTCGACTACCTCCATCCCGGCGAGCCGCAGCGGCTGACAGAGACCGGCTATTGGAACAGCGCCGAGATGGACAAGGCCGGAAGCCGGCTTCTCGTGTCGCGCTCCTCCCCGGAGCAGCCGCCGCAGGTCTATCTCGCCGACGAGTCCGGCAAGCGCCTTGCGTGGGTCGAGGAGAACAGGCTCGACGCCTCGCACCCTTACGCCCCGTTCGTGGCCGCGCATCGCCCGGTGAAGTTCGGCACTCTCAAGGCCACCGATGGGAGCACGCTTTATTGGGAGATGATCACTCCGCCGCTGGTGAAGGGCCGGAAGTACCCGGTCTATTTCGAACATTATGGCGGGCCGGGATCGCAGCAGGTCAAGCGCGCCTGGAAGACTACTCCGATGGCGCAATATTGGGTTAGCAAGGGCTGGATCTACTTCCAGGTCGACAACCGCGGCTCGCCCAATCGCGGACGGGCGTTCGAGGACCAGATCTATCACGCGATGGGCGGGGTCGAGGTCGACGACCAGGCGACGGCGGCGCGCTGGCTACAGAAGCAGGCCTATGTCGATCCGAAGAAGATCGCGACCTACGGCTGGTCCTACGGAGGGTACATGACGCTCAAGATGCTCGCGGCGGCCCCGCCAGGGCTATACGCGGCGGGCATTGTCGGTGCGCCGGTGACGAAGTGGGAGCTGTACGACACCCATTACACCGAGCGGTTCCTCGGCAATCCGGCGGTCGACCGGAAGCCCTATGAATCTTCAGATGCCTTGGCCGACGCGGTGAAGATCGACGAGCCCTTCCTGCTGATCCACGGTATGTCGGACGACAATGTCGTCTTCCAAAACTCGACTCTGCTGGCCGACCAGCTGCAGGCGGCCGACCGGCCGTTCGACATGATGTTCTACGTCGGCCAGACCCACCGGCCTGCAGGCGAGGGCAGGCAGGCGCACGTTCAGAAGACGATCGAGCGATTCCTCAACGAGAAGGTGCTGGGAAAGATCGCCCGCTAGCTCGTGCGCTTGCGCGCCGGGATCGCGCTTCGATCGAGCAGTCGGGTGTAGAGGTGCCAAGTGGAATAGCCGAGCCACGGCAGCACGACCGCAAGCCCGATGAAGAGCGGAATCGAGCCCAGAACGAGCAGCGTGGCCACGATGATCCCCCAGCGAAGCGTCACTCCCGGATTCGCGCGGGCGGCGCGGATCGAGGTGCGCACCGCTGACGAGGCCGTAGTGTTGCAATCGACAAGCATCGGCATCGACACGACGCTGACTGCCAGGACGATGACGCCGAAGACGCCGCCGACGATTCCACCGATGAGGATCAACGCCCAACCCCTTTCGGTGGTGAACACTTCCCTGAGGAACTGGCCGGTGGAGGCGGGTTCGACCCAGCCGAACAGTGCGACGTACAGAACCCCCGCCGCTAGCAGCCAGAGCGCGAAGATCGTGAGGAGCAGGCCTGCGACGCTGGCGATTTCGTCGAACGAGGGGCGTTTCCGGACGTCGAGGAAATGGGGCCAGTTGGAATGGAGCCCAAGCTCGCGCCGGCGCGCCATTTCGTAGAATCCCACCGCGACGACCGGACCGAGCAGGCCGATGCCGGCTGCGATCGGAAGGAACAAAGGAACCAGGGGACCGCCGAGGGTTGCGATAGCCGCGACGATGCCGATCAGCGGGTAAAGCAAGGCGAGGAAAATGATGTCGCCGCGCATCTCCATGAAGTCGCGCCATCCGTCCGACAGCGACTGCTTGAGATCGGACGAAGTGATCTGCCGGACCGGGATTTTCCTCGAAACGCCTGCGGGTTGCGACACGGCGATTGTCCTCGCTGCCATTGCACTCTCCTGACCTACAGGCGAGCACCGGCCAGCGGCGCGGTGCGCCTGGTGACGCGGCCATAGCACGATTTAACGGCAGCGGGTCAGAGCCAGATTCGAGAAATCGTCAGCGTCGAGTCGGCGGAATATTGCGGGCGGGCGAAGCGCGGGCGCTGTTCGACGAGCGGCTTGGCGATGGCCGGCAAGCCGCGACGGGTGCCGACGAGCGTGAAGCCCATCCGCTGCGCGACCCGAGTGGTGAACTGAATGGTCGCGCCGTCGCAGCTGCGCCCCGAGCAATTGACGTAATATTTGCCCTTGGCGTCCGGTGCGAATGGCCTGACGAAGCCGGCCGTGCCGGCGGACACGATCTGCGAATCCTTGGTTCCGATCAGTGTGATGCTGTTCGCCCCGTTCGAATGGAGCCGGAAAGTCACGGTTCGAAGCTTTCCGGTGCGGACGTTGCCCAGCACTTCGACCTGCGGAGCTCGCTGGCCGGCGATCCCGGCTGTCGGAGCGATCCAGCGCTTGCCTTCCAGATAGGGAAGCTCATCCCTGCGCCATCCGGCGATTCCGCCATAGCCGTCGGCGAGCGGCGCTGCGTCGTTGGAGATCGCCCAATAAGCCCGGCCGGTGACCATGTTGGTAGCATGCTGGATGACGAACCTCTGCTGCCGGTCGGCGGAATAAGCGGGTGCGGCGGCGACCGCGGCCCAGCCGGAGAGCATCAGGATTGCGGAGGCGAGGATCGCCGGCTTGCGCCCGGTTTCGTCGATCAGATCCTTGGCTTCGATCAACCAGGGCATGGCGATCAGGACCGCCAGCGGGGCGAAAACAAACATCGGGCCGTTGTTCATCAGCTCGCCGAGCAGGGCGGTGACTTCGCCCAGCGTGAGCCATAGCAGCAGGGCGGCGGCGATCGCTCCGATCCGCTCCTGCCTCAGCAATATGCCGATCAGCGACGCGAGCGGCGGGAGCAGGAAATAGATGACTCCGCCGGGCGCGATAAAGAAGACCGCGACTCCCAGCAGCAGGAAGCCGAGCCAGTAGCTCGAGCTGAGTTGCACTAAGGTGAGGCGGCGGCCGATCAGCGAGAGGGCGGCGACTGCGGCGAAAATCCCGCACGCGTAGACGGCGAGGTGGGTCCAGATCGGGTAGGCTCGCCAGAAGCTGCCCGGGCGAGCGAGGCCCATGACGAACATCGCCGCCCAGGCAAGAGCCGTCGATACGACGATGGCTGCGACGAACAGGCCAAGGCCGCGCCAGATTCCGCCGCGCCGGAAAGCGACGACTGCAAAGCCGACGACGAGGAGTCCGAGAAGCGCGAAACCGGCGATGTCGGGAAGGACGATCAGCTGCCGCCCTGCGACGTCGGCGAACAGCACGCTGCCTCCGCTTGCCGTACTCACGTTGGCGAGCTGACGGGCTACCGCGAGTGTCTGGTCGCCCATGTGCTGCACGCTTCTCAGGTCGAGCGCGGCAATGTCGTCGCCGGGGCTGTGGTAGCGCGTCTCATTCCCGATCATCGCGAAGTTGAGCGTGGTCCAGCCGCGCTCGGAGAAGCTGTTGACGTCGGTGTAGTTGGGGAGCTGCCGGTAGAAATCGGTCGCGAGCGAGTTGGCGAACGGTCGATCCACCGCCTTCGCGAAGGCCCGGACGGCTGGACCGTTTGGAAGGCTTGTCTCGAACATGGTCACCGGCCCGCTGACCCCGCGCGCTTCAAGGTTGACGAGGCTGTCGACACGGCCGCTGAGTGGATCGGACATGAAGGCCCGGGCGCCGATGAGGCCGAGTTCCTCGCCCTCATTGAAGAGGAAGATGACGGGCCGCTTCAGCCGCTCGGTCTTGAGGATGGATGCGACTTCCAGGAGCGTCGCCACTCCGACGCCGTCGTCGCCCGCCCCGGGGCCGACCGGCGTGCTGTCGTAGTGCGCGTTGAGGAGCAAAGCCTTTCCGGCGGGCGGCCCGAGCGCGACCACGACGTTGCGCACCCGAGCGCAGCTCACTCCGCGCTGCTTGTAGATGGTGTTGCAGGCGAACTGGTCGCGGACGATGGGGTTGAGCCCGAGGCCGCGAATTTGTGCGATCAGCCGTGCGCGGACGGCATCGTCTCCGAAGCTGTCGGCGGGGTGGGGCCGCTGGTTACCGAGGATGGCTGCGAGCCGCGCCTTTGCCCGAACCGCATCGAACTCGCCTTGCTCAGAAGCCGTCCGGACCTCCGGCGGTTGGATCAGCAACGTCGTGGCCGCGAGAGCGGCAAGAAGCGCAAGCAGAAGCGCGCAAAACAGCAAAATCCGCCGGTTCATGCTTCCCCCTGCTTGTGCCCCGCTCGGCAAGAGCCATATCGATTTCGGCACGCGGGTGCGATAGGCGCTCGGCCAAGGAGAATATCATGGGCTATCGCGTCGCCGTCGTTGGCGCCACCGGCAATGTCGGCCGGGAAATCCTGAACATCCTGGCCGAGCGCCAATTCCCTCTCGACGAAGTCGCCGCGGTGGCCTCGGCAAGCTCGACCGGCGACGTCATCGACTTCGGCGACAGCGGGAAGGAGCTCAAGGTCCGAAACCTCGAGCATTTCGACTTCAGCGGCTGGGACATGGCGCTGTTCGCGGCGGGCTCGGAAGTATCCAAGATCTACGTGCCCAAGGCGGCCCAGGCCGGCTGCACGGTGATCGACAACAGTTCGCTCTACCGGATGGACCCGGACGTTCCGCTGATCGTGCCCGAGGTGAACGCGGAAGCGATTTCGGGCTACACAAAGAAGAATATCATCGCGAACCCCAACTGCTCGACCGCGCAGCTGGTGGTGGCGCTGAAGCCGCTCCACGACGCGGCGAAGATCAAGCGGGTCGTCGTCGCGACCTACCAGTCCGTTTCCGGCGCCGGGAAGCGCGGCATGGACGAGCTATTCGAGCAGTCGCGCAACATCTTTGTCGGCGACGCCAACGAGGCCGACTTCTTCACCAAGCAGATCGCCTTCAACGTCATCCCGCACATCGACAGCTTCCTGGACGACGGATCGACGAAGGAAGAATGGAAGATGGTCGTTGAGACCAAAAAGATCCTGGGGTCCAAGATCAAGCTGACTGCAACCTGCGTCCGTGTGCCTGTCTTCGTCGGCCATTCGGAAGCGGTGAACGTCGAGTTCGAGAACGAGCTTTCGGCAGAGCAGGCGCAGGCGATCCTGCGCGAGGCCCCGGGGGTCATGCTCGTCGATAAGCGCGAGGACGGCGGCTACGTGACGCCCGTCGAATGCGTCGGCGAATATGCGACCTACGTCAGCCGTGTCCGCGACGATCCGACCGTGGAGCACGGCCTGTCATTGTGGGTGGTGAGCGACAACCTGCGCAAAGGCGCGGCGCTGAACGCCGTCCAGATCGCCGAGCTTCTCGGCCGCAAGCATCTGCAGAAGGCGGCCTAAGGCTTCTCCGCCCAATACCTGAGCAGGTTCTGCTGCACGAGCTGCAGGCGGCTGAAGTTCTGCGGGTCCATCTTCAGCCCCTCGAGCGCCGCTACCTCGTTGAGGTCGAACAGCAGGTTGCGGCGGAACGGGTCCGGCACCTGGCTCTGGATGAAGGTGATTGCGACCAGGCGCTCGCCCTTCGTCACCGGCTCGACCTCGTGGAAGGTATCGGAGGGATAAACGACCGCCTCACCGGGCTTGAGCTTGAAGCGCATCTCGCCGTCGCCGAGGCGGATGTGCAGTGCGCCGCCTTCGTAGCTTTCCGGCTCGTTGAGGAAGATCGTGCAGCTCAGGTCGCTCCGGATCGTCTGGCCGGGAAGCTGGATGAAGGCGGCGTCGGCGTGCGCGCCGTACTTCATCCCCGGCTTGTAACGGGTGATGAGCGGCGGGGCGATCAGCGTCGGGAAAGCGAACTCGGCGAATTCCGGGCTTCGGCCGAACGCCTGCATCAGCAGCTGCGAGCTCTTCTGGTATGCCTGCTGCTCATGAAGCTGCTCGTTGTCCTTGGCCGTGTTGTGCGGGTTCGTGATTCGGCCGTGGACGAAGGGAGCCGCGGCCGCGATCTTCCGGCATTCCTCGACTTCTTCGGGCGTGAGCAGCTGTAGAATTCGGTACATCAGGACTCCTTCGCGCGATCGAGTGCGCGGGCGAGCAGGGGCGATGTTGCGGCCGCAGACTGTAACATGGCGAGCGCGCTGTCGATGTCCTCGCGATTGGCACCGGCGGCTTCGGCGATCAGGTCGCGGCGAAGCGACGGGCTGTATTCGTGTTCGAGCGCCTTGGAATAGCGGCCCATCAACGGTCCCGTGGCGATCTCACGGATCCGCTCAGCGGGAGCGGCAAAGCCGAACAAGGTCGCGGTCCGCTCAAGCGCCCCGGGCATGTCGTCCAGTATCTCGTCGAAATCGGCCCAGGCCAGGTGGCGGTTGGGCATCGCTTCGGCGGACGCTTCGAGCGCGGTCATTTCGCACGCCCAGGCCGCCGCCGCGGCCCCTGCTGCGCTCGTTGGCTCGGGCAGCTCGGCTCGACCGGCGATCCGCTGTGTCCTCGAAGGCGCAAGCGCCGACAATTCCCTGACGCTGTTCTCGCCTGCCAGGATCGACGCGACATAGGCCCGCGGTTTCGCATAGAGAAACAGCGCCCGCTCGCCAGGCGGAACGAGTTCGGGCGCAATCTCGCTAACGAAGCTCGTCGCCTTGACCAGCACCGTCTGCTCGTCGGCGAAGGTTCGCGACATCAGCTTCTGGATTGGTGGAACGAATGCCGCCCTTCGCTCTGCGGGAAGCATCGCGACGTCGCGAAGGCTGCGCGGCTCGCGAACCGACAGGACGCCGTCGAGCTCGCCCAGCAGGCGCGAGACCAAGGTCGAGCCGACGTGGCCGATGTGGAAGATCCAACGCGCGTCGGTCCGAGCATCCTCGGGGAGCGCCTCGGCCACCGAAGCCCAGGGTACGATGCCCGCGAAATGCTGGTCCTGGAGCATCCGGTCGTCGAGGAAACTCGCCGAGCGATAGGAGTCCGCGTCCATTTCGACCACTCGAACCATCCCGCTCGCCGGATCGAGCGCCTGCGCCAGCCAGCGCGCGTCGCTGACGATCTCGGAAGGTGTCGGAGCGCTGGACATGGCGCCACTTAACCGGCCAATTGGGCTTGCACCACAGGGGACGAGTCATGGCCGAAGAGATGGCCGGCGGCTGCGCGTGCGGCCGAATTCGCTACACGGTCACCGGCGAGCCGGAGGAAGCCTATCTCTGCCATTGCCGGATGTGCCAGCGCGCCACCGGCTCGGTGTCGATCGCCTTCACCACCTTTCCGCTGGAAGCCATCCGGTGGGAGACGGAGCCCGACTGGTACGACAGCTCGCCGATCGCGCGTCGGCCGTTCTGCTCGACCTGCGGCACCTCGCTCGGCTTCGAGTTCAGGCAGGATTCCAAGCGGATGGATCTGACCGTCGCGTCGTTCGACGATCCGTCGCCCTTCAAGCCCAAGCACCACTTCGGCGCGGAGGGCATCCAGCGCGCCTGGATCAATACCGAAGGCCTGCCCGAATATCGTACGGATCAATACCAGGCGCTGGTCGACAAATGGGTGAAAGCGACCGGAAAGTTTCCCGGGTGAGCGGCGTGGCGACCAAGACGTGGACCGCTTCGGACGGGGTCGAGCTCGCCTATCATGAGCTTGGCGAGGGACGGCCTGTAATCCTGCTTCACGGACTCTTCTCGGATGCCCAGACGAATTGGATCAAGTTCGGCCACGCGGAGCGCATCGCGGCCGAAGGCTTCCGTGTAATCATGCCCGACCTTCGTGGCCATGGCCGGTCGGGCAAACCGCACGATCGCGCTTCCTACCCGCACGGAATCCTCGCGCGCGATGCAATTGAGCTGGTCGCGAAGCTGCAGCTGGAAGCCTTCGATCTTGGCGGTTTTTCGCTGGGATCGCGAACAACGATCGAGGCGATTGGCGAGCGACTCCGGCCGGGCAAGGCGGTCATTGGCGGAATGGGCCTGGAAGGGTTGAAGGGGTGGCTACGGCGCAAGCAGTTTTTCCTCGACGCCATCGATCAGTTCGACAGCGCCCGCCGGGGCGATCCGCACTGGCTGGCGATACAGTTCATGAAGACGATGAAAGTGGACCGCGAAGCGGCCTCGCTGCTTCTCAAGAGCTTCGTGGATGCGCAGGACGAGTGGCTGAAGGCGATTACGATGCCGACGCTGGTGGTCTGCGGAAGCGAGGATCAGGACAATGGCTCGGGCGAGAAGCTCGCCGGAATTCTCCCGAATGCGACGTTCAAGGAAGTGCCGGGCACGCACATGAGTTCGGTCGCGAATGCAGAGTTCGGGGAAGCGATCGCAGCCTTCCTGGCTCGCCCAGTGTAAAAGGGGCGCCCATTGGGGCGCCCCTGGGAATCCATGGACCGGTTGATCAGTGGGTCATGGTGTCCGTGCCCGAACTGCCCGAGCCCATGGCCGGGTTGGCAGAGCGGCTGCTCGATCCACGGCTCTTCGAGGAGGTCGAACGGCTGGAGCGGCTGCCGCCGGTCGTGCTTGACGATCCGATTGCGCCCGCTTGGCTCGACCCGCCGGCCATCGCCATCTCGCTTCCGGAATCCTCCGAACGCGTGTCGCCGGCCCAGTCGCTGATTTGGTCGGACAGGCGGCTGATTTGGTCGCTGATCTCGTTGCGCCTCGACCACAGGAATACGCCCGCACCAACCGCAGCGGCCGCCGCGGCGGCGGTCGTCATCGGGCGGTCGCGGACAGTGCCCATCCAGTCGCTGCTATGCTGGTTGCGGCCGCTCGGATTGTTGTTCCGGCCACCACGCTGATTGTTCCTCGCCATCGAAAATTCTCCTTTGGGTTCGAGTGGAGATTCAACGATCACGAGGCTCCGCTGTTGCGGCTCATCGGCGAGGGGAGACGTCCGAGCGGTGGGCTACCTGAAAGCGGCTAAAGTTGCTCCAGCATGTGCTCGGCGCTGGACGCGCGATACTCGCCGGGACCTTCCACGTTGAGCTGCTCGACAGTGCCGTCGTTGACGATCATCGAGTAACGCTGGCTTCGCTTGCCCATGCCAAACTTCGATCCGTCCATTTCCAGCCCGACCGCTTCGGCGAACTGACCGTTGCCGTCCGCGAGCATCGTGACGTCCTGCGATCCGTCGCGCTCGCCCCAGGCGGCCATCACGAACGGGTCGTTGACGGAGACGCAGGCGATCTCGTCGATTCCCTTCGCCTTCAGCTCGGCGGCCTTGTCGACGTAGGAGGGCAGGTGGCGCGCGGAGCAAGTCGGGGTGAAGGCTCCGGGCACAGCGAAGAGCGCCACCTTCTTGCCGGCGAAATATTCGCCGCTGGTGGTTGGCTTGGGACCGTCGGCGGTGCCGATCGTGAGGGGGACGTCCGGAAGCTTCTGGCCGACTTCGATTGTCATTGCGCCTCTCCTGCTGGGCGGGTGAGCCCGGCAGATAGGCTTCGGCCAGTGCGCTCTCAAGGCTGAGGCAAACAAACTCGTGGCGGTGTTATTCGACCTTGCGGCTCGGTGGCGCCCGTCCCATCATGGCATTCGTGCAGGGTCCACCGTTCCTGTCCGGCAAGCTCCTCCTGGCAATGCCGGGAATGTCCGACCCTCGCTTCGAGCGGGCGGTCATCGCCATGTGCGTTCACGACGAGAACGGCGCCGTCGGAATTGGCATCGGCCACAAGCGGGCAGGGCTTGGGTTTCGAGCATTGCTCAAGCAGCTGGACCTCGACCCCGGCGAGGCGCCGGATTGCCCCGTCCACCACGGAGGCCCGGTCGAGCCGGGCCGCGGTTTCGTTCTCCATTCGACCGACTGGGGAGGGCAGGACACGCTCCAGGTCAGCACCGCCGCGGGCGAGCCGTTCGCGATGACGGGCACCATCGACGTGCTTCGAGCGATCGCCGAAGGACGCGGACCGTCGAGGTGGATCGTCTCGCTGGGTTATGCGGGCTGGGAGAGCGGCCAGCTGGAGGAAGAGATGACCCGCCACGGCTGGTTCGCCGCGGACGGGGACGAAGCGATCCTGTTCGACACCCCCAGCGACGAACGCTGGGCGGGGGCGTTCAAGGCCTCCGGGATCGATCCGCGTCTGCTTTCGAGCGAGGCGGGCGCGGCCTAGGGCCAATTCTTCACCTTGCGCGTTTGGGCGAGATGCGGCGTTGCTGCGCCGTGCAACCCCGTGAGGTCCAAATCCGCGACGTTTCGCCCGAAGATTCTGCGGCGATCGCGGACATCTACGCGCACCACGTCCTTCACGGCACGGCGTCGTACGATACCGACCCGCCGTCGGAGGGCGACACTGTGGCCAAGATCGCACGGATCACCGGCGCAGGCTGGCCGTTCCTCGTCGCCACGATCGACGGCGAGGTCGTCGCTTATGCTTATGCTACCCAGTTTCGCGACCGTGCCGCCTATCGCTTCACCTGCGAGAACAGCATCTACGTTCATCACGACCGGCTTGGGCGCGGCATCGGCAAGCGGCTGCTGGAATCCTTGTGCCAGCGATCGGCGGCGATCGGTTTCAGGCAGATGATCGCGGTTATCGGCGGGGCAGAGCCAGCGTCGATCGCGCTTCACCGAAGCCTCGGCTTCGAAGAGGTGGGAAGGCTTCGGTCGGTCGGTTGGAAGAAGGAGCGGTGGCTCGACACCGTCTATATGCAGCGCGAGCTTGCTGCGCCTGACATATAAAGAATTCTTTATATTTGCTTCCGCGGCCTTTCGGGGCTAGGGCGCGGCACGACCCAATCACATTTCCGGAGAGTTTCGTGGCGACCCAGGCTGACACGCGTTTCAACGACTACGTCGTCAAGGACATCTCGCTCGCCGACTTCGGCCGCAAGGAGATCGAGATCGCCGAGACCGAGATGCCCGGCCTGATGGCGCTCCGCGAGGAATATGGTCAGTCGAAGCCGCTGAAGGGCGCCCGGATCACCGGGTCGCTCCACATGACGATCCAGACCGCGGTTCTAATCGAGACCCTGCTCGAGCTCGGCGCCGAAGTACGTTGGGCAAGCTGCAACATCTTCTCGACGCAGGATCATGCCGCCGCTGCCATTGCCGCCGGCGGCACTCCGGTGTTCGCGATCAAGGGCGAGACCCTCGAGGAATATTGGGACTACGTCACCCGGATCTTCGACTGGGGGCAGGACACCACCGCCAACATGATCCTCGATGACGGCGGCGACGCGACGATGTTCGCGCTGTGGGGTGCTCGCGTCGAGGGCGGCGAGGCGCTGTTCGAGCCGTCGAACGAAGAAGAGGAAATCTTCGCCGCCACTCTGAACCGCTTCCTGAAGGAGCGGCCCGGCTACCTCACGAAGACCGTCGAAGCGATCAAGGGCGTTTCAGAAGAGACCACCACGGGCGTTCACCGGCTCTATGACCTTTCCAAGCAGGGCAAGCTCCCGTTCCCGGCGATCAACGTCAACGACAGCGTGACCAAGTCGAAGTTCGACAATCTTTACGGTTGCAAGGAGTCGCTCGTCGACGCCATCCGCCGCGCGACCGACGTTATGCTCGCGGGCAAGGTTGCCTGCGTCGCCGGCTATGGCGATGTCGGGAAGGGCTCGGCCGCATCGCTGCGCAACGGCGGCGCGCGCGTCCTGGTCACCGAGATCGACCCGATTTGCGCGCTTCAGGCGGCGATGGAGGGCTATGAAGTCGTGACGATGGAAGAGGCGACCAAACGCGCCGACATCTTCGTCACCGCGACCGGCAACATGGACGTCATCACCGTCGACCACATGCGGGCGATGAAGAACATGGCGATCGTGTGCAACATCGGTCACTTCGACAGCGAAATCCAGATCAACGCTCTGGCCAACATGAAGTGGACGGAGATCAAGCCGCAGGTCGACGAGGTCGAGTTCCCGGACGGCAAGAAGATCATCGTCCTCGCCAAGGGCCGCCTTGTGAACCTGGGCTGCGCCACCGGCCACCCGAGCTTCGTGATGAGCTCGAGCTTCACCAATCAGGTGCTTGCGCAGATCGAGCTTTGGACCGGCGGCGACAAGTATAAGAACGACGTCTACGTGCTTCCCAAGCACCTCGACGAGAAGGTCGCGCGGCTACATCTCGACAAGCTTGGAGTGAAGCTGACCACGCTGAACGACAAGCAGGCGGCTTATATCGGGGTTTCTCAGGATGGCCCCTTCAAGCCCGAGCACTATCGCTACTAGCGGCGATTTCGGTCGCACAATGCCAGGATTTCCAGACGCTGAGTCATTTACACGACTCTAGCGGCACCTGAATGTTGCATTAATGCTACATTTTCGGAAAAACCCAACCCATTGACCCCAAACAGCTTCCTTTCGCCGCGCGGCCCTGCCTAACGTTAGATGAGGGCTGAACTGCTTTTTTGGGGAGGTTTTTCCATGTTTCGTTCGTCACGCCTGCTTCTGTGCGGCGTCTCTGCAACTGCTGTCGCTTTCGCGACCCCGGCATTTGCACAGGACGCTCCTACTGCTCCAACAACCCTGCCGGGCCAGACGCCTCCCAACTGTCCGGTCAACGGACCTGGGTCGGCCCAGGACAATTGCGTTTCGGGCGAAGTCGAAACCGAATCCGGAACCACGGCCAACGCGGGCGGCAACGGCGCGATCGTCGTTACCGGAACGCGCATCCAGCGGCCGAACCTCCAGTCTCCGGTTCCGATCACCTCGGTAGGCCAGGAAGAGCTGACCAACCAGGGCCAGGCCAGCGTCGGTGACGCGCTGAACGACCTTCCGGCGCTCCGGTCGACCTTCAGCCAGCAGAACTCGGGCCGCTTCATCGGCACCGCCGGCCAGAACTTCCTCGACCTTCGCGGTCTCGGCACCACGCGCACCCTGGTGCTCGTCAACGGCCGCCGCCACATCACCTCCAGCCCCGGCGATTTCATCGTCGACGTCGACAACATCCCGCAGGACCTCCTCGAGCGGGTCGACATCGTGACCGGTGGTGAATCCGCGGTCTACGGTTCGGACGCCATCGCGGGCGTGGTGAACTTCGTCACCAAGCGCAACTTCGACGGATTCCGGATCCGCGGCCAGGCTGGTATCTCCAGCCGCGGCGACCGTCCGGTCGACTTCATTTCCGCGACGATGGGCCGCAACTTCTTCGACGACCGCGCCAACGTCGCGCTGAACCTCGAATATACGCACGCGGGCGAGCTGTTCTTCCGAGACCGTCCGCGGGCGGCGGAGGTCTGCGGCTTCCAGCCGAATCCGGCCGACAATGGCGGTGCGGACGATCCCACAACGGCTGGCGGCGACAATACGAACGGCGTTCCGGACAACGTCTTCGTCTGTGGCATCCGCAACCCCTTCGTCACGAATGGCGGTTCGATCGGCTTTCTCGGCGGTGGCCAGGTGCTCGCGTTCGATCCTGCGGGGAACCTCATTATTTCGAACCCTCCCCAACAGGACTTCACTGACTTCACCGGCGGAACGATCGTAAGCAACGACCCCAATGGCGGTTCGACGCTTCGTGAAACCGGCGACCTTGCAGTCGGCCGCAACCGCTACATGGCCAATCTGCTTGCACACTTCGATGTTTCGGACGCTTTCAAGCCGTTCATCGAAGCCAGCTACATCAAGCAGACGGTCTATCAGGAAGGCCAGCCGAGCTTCTTCCAGGCCCGGCTCAGCCAGTTCTTCGGAATTCAGAGCTTCCGCTGCAACAACCCGTTCCTGACTGCGCAAAATCTGGCGGTTCTGCAGTCGTTCGGCCTGTGCGCCAATCCCGCCGTCAACACGATCCCCCTCAACCGCTTCAACGTCGACTGGGGCGGCCGTGTCGAGGAAGATCACCGCACGACCTACCGCATCGTCGGCGGCGCGCAGGGCAACTTCCTGGGCGACTGGCATTATGAAGTCTCGGCCAACTATGGCCACTTCAAGTCGAACAACATCGAGAAGAACGACCTTCTCCTGTTCGATGAGAACGGGAACCTCGCAGGCTTCGGTCTGGCCAGCAACGCGGTCCGCGATGTGAACGGCAACATCGTCTGCGGCGTGAACGCGGATGCCGACCCGACGAACGACGCGCCTGGCTGCGTTCCGATCAACCCGTTCGGTTTCGGGCGCGCGTCTCCTGAGGCGATCGCCTATTCGAACACGACGTCGCACCTCTTTTCGAAGGCGTCCGAGCTGGACCTGCTGGCATTCATGAGCGGCAACAGCGGTCGGTGGTTCGAGCTGCCGGGCGGCCCAATCGGCTTCTCGATCGGTGCCGAGTATCGCAAGGAAACTGCGCACTCGATCGCCGATCCGGTCAGCGCTTCGGGCGGCACGTTCTTCAATGCCTTCCCCGAGTTCGATCCGCCGTCCTTCTCCGTCAAGGAGATCTTCGGAGAGCTCGAAGTGCCGATCCTCAAGGACCGTCCCTTCTTCCACGAGCTGACGGTGTCGGGCGCGGCGCGCTACTCTGATTACAACACTGCGGCGAACCACACCTTTGCCTGGAACCTGAACGGCATCTGGTCGCCGGTTCGTGATCTCCGGCTCCGCGGCAATCTGTCGCGGTCTGTCCGCGTTCCGACGCTCAGCGATCTGTTCACGCCGCCGACACAGAACTTCGCGCAGCTGAATGACCCGTGCGATCAGGCCAGGATTAATCTCGATCCTGACCGCGCGGCCAATTGCGCGGCTCTGGGCGTTCCGACGACGGTGACGAGCACGAACTCGCCGTGCTTTGCCCAAAACCCAACCGCTAATACCGGACCGGTCGGCAGTCCGTTCCACAACTGCCTTGCGAACACTCAGACGACGCTGATCACGTCGGCTGGTAACCCCGACCTGAAGGAAGAAACCGGGAAGAGCATCACCCTGGGTGCAGTCATCACTCCGAGGTTCATCCCCGGCTTCAGCTTCAGCGCCGATTATTTCGACATCAAGGTGACGAACCTGATCTCGGTGCTGGGCGGTAACGCGATCCTCAACAACTGCTTCAATGCGTCGAGCATCAACAACCAGTACTGTAGCCTGCTCGGGCAGCGCGACCAGTTCGGGCTGTTCATTGAGCCGGCGCTGACCTCGGCGGGCGTGAACTTCGCGAAGCAGACCTCACGGGGCGTCGACTTCGACCTGACCTATCGCAAGCGCTTTGCGAACGGCCATCGTCTCGATCTCCGCGGTATCGCGACCTACACGCTCAATCGGACCAACTTTACCGATCCGACGTTCCCGAAGGTCGGTGATCGCCAGCTGAGCGAGCTCGGCGACCCGGTCTTCTCGGGCACCATGATCGCCGGCTACGGGATCGGTCCGTTCGATCTGCGGTACACGTTCCGGTACATCGGTTCGATGACCGACTGGGATTACGAGGACACGCATTCGTTCGGCCCGGCGTGCGATCCGATCGACCCCACCCAGTGTCCCCCGTTCAATTCGGACGTCGCCGACCGCATCAACACCGGCTCGGTGACCTATTCGGACATCCGTCTGAACTTCACGATCAAGAACCGGTACCAGATGTACTTGGGCGTGGATAACCTGTTCGACCGTCAGCCACCGCTGCGTCTGACCGGTGCGGGCGCGGGCTCGGGCATCTACAGCGGTATCGGCCGCTTCTTCTACGCCGGCTTCATCGTCGACCTGAAGTAGCCCGAGCTAGACTAACCAAGGGGCTGGAGGGCTTGTCGCTCTCCAGCCCTTTGTTTTGCCATCTGCTCGCGCATATGAAATGAGCATGGGCAGAGGGGATCACTGAGGCGTGAGCGCGTTAGCGACGACCGGCTTCATCGCCGCTGCGCTGGCCGCGCTCTGGATCTTGCTCGCCGGGGCGCTGTCGATCGTCGCCGCCCGCCGGATGCGGGACGCAAGCACGATCCTCAGCGCCGCCCGCTCTCTACAGAACCTCGTCGAGCTGTCACCAGCGCGACCCCTGGTCGTTCGGCCGGACTCGACGATCGAAGCCGACGCCCGGCTGCTCCGCGAGATCGGAATCGAAAAGCCGCCGCGAACGCTGTCGGACCTCGCCGGAAGCGACAACGGCCTGCTCGCCGAAGACGTCGACATGCTTGCGAAGAGCGTTGGCGAAGCCGCGCTGTCGAGCAGCAGGTTCCAGTGCCAGGTACGGGTCGGAGGGTCGGGCCGTGTCCTCGACGTTCGGGGAGCGCCGGCGCCTGCGCCGGAGCCTCCGGGAACGATGCTGCTGTGGCTATTCGACACGAGCAGCGCCGAAGCTGAGCGCTCCAAGCTCGCACAGCGGCTGGAGCAGGCGGAGGCGGCTCTCGACGCTCTGACGCGCCTCATCGAAGCTGCGCCTTTCCCTATGTGGTACCGCGGCCCGGACCTCAGCCTCGGCCTCGTCAACAGCGCGTTCGTGGAAGCGGTCGAAGGCCGCGATGCCGCGGACGTGATCGCCCGATCGAGCGAGCTGATCGGCGACGTCAACGAAGCCCAGAGCAGTGCCATGGCTGCGCTCGAAAGCGGCAAGCCGACCTCGCGCAAGCAGGCGGCAATCGTCCGCGGCGAACGGCGAATGCTCCAGATCGTCAATGTCCCGCTGCCGACGGGCGCGGTGGCCGGCTTTGCGCTCGACGTGCAGGATCTGGAGGAAGCCCGGGGGGAGCTTGCCCGGCAGGTTCAGTCGCAGCGCGACCTTGTCGACCGGATGACCGCGGGCGCCGCCCAGTTCGATTCGGACCGCAACCTCGATTTCTTCAACGGGCCGTTCGCGGCAATGGCCGGGCTGGACGGGGACTGGCTGAGCGAAAGGCCGGAATTCGACCGGGTGCTCGAGCGGATGCGCGAGCATAATCGAGTCCCGGAAACTCGCGACTTCCCGACCTGGAAGGCGGAGCGGCGGGAGTGGTTCACCAGCCCGCTGGAGGTGATCGAGGAAGACTGGATGCTTCCGGGCGGCGATCATTGGCGAGTGGTCGGCCAGCCGCTTCCCGATGGCGGGCTCAGGCTTTTCCTGGAGGACAGGACCGAGCAGGCCCGCCTTGCTTCCGCCCGCGACACGCTGCTTCGGGTCCGCTCGGCGACCTTCGACAATCTGTTCGAAGCCGTCGGAGTCTTTGCAAGCGACGGCCGCCTGTACCTGTGGAACCGGCGGTTCAGCCAGGTCTGGGGCCTCGACGAGGAATGGCTGGCCGAGCATCCGCGAGTCGACGAGATGGTTCCGGCGCTTGCCCGCAAGCTCGTCAATCCGACGGCCGCCGCGCAGATCAGGGAGATGGTCCGCAAGACCATCAGCGACCGCGAGCCGGCCAACGGGCGGATTACGCTGACCGACGGTCGGCATTTCGAATTCGCGGCCGTTCCTCTCCCGGACGGGAACGCGCTTTTCACCCTCGTTGACGTGACCGATTCAACGCGGATCGAAGCAGCCCTTCGAGAGCGCGCCACGGCTCTCGAGCAGGCGGACAGGGTCAAGACCGACTTCGTCGCCAACATGAGCTACGAGCTTCGTACCCCGCTGACGTCGATCGGCGGCTTCGCCGAGATGCTGGCGGAGGGCTATGCTGGGACGCTCACGCCGGCTGCGTCGGACTATGTCGCTGCGATCCTGGAGTCCGTCGCCCGCTTGTCCAAGCTGATCGATGACGTGCTCGACCTTACCCACGGCGATTCGGCGGCAATCGTCCTTGAGCGAGAGCGGGTGGATATCGCGGGCCTGTGCAAGATGGCGGTCGAGAAATTCGAGCCGCGAACCAAGGCGAAGGGGCAGAAGCTGCTGCCCGACATCGCCGAAAGCTCGGGCACCGTCGTGGGCGATGCTCGCCGCCTCCGCGAATCGATCGAGCATCTTCTCGAGAATGCCGCCGCCTACACGGAGCGCGGCGGCAAGATCTCCGCGAAGGCCTGGGGCGACGAAGAGCAGGCCTATGTGCAGATCAGCGATAACGGACCGGGAATCGCCAAGAAGGACCTGCCGCGGGTGTTCAATCGCTTCGACCGGATCAACCACGACCCGTCGCGCGGAGAGGCTGCCCTCGGGCTCGGGCTCCCGCTAGCCCGCCAGTTCGTCGAGGCGCATGGCGGCAAGGTCGACCTGGTGTCGAGCAAGAGCAAGGGCACCACAGTGACACTGACCATCCCGCGCGCGCCGCGATGATCCTCGAAGACGAGGTGACGACGGAGGAGCTCGGGCGACGCCTGGCGGGCCTGATCCGCTTGGGCGACGTGGTGACGCTTTCCGGCCCGCTGGGGGTAGGGAAGACAGCGTTGGCCAGGGGGCTCATTAGAGCACTGGGACACGACGGTGACGTTCCCAGCCCCAGCTTCGCGATTGTCCAACCCTATGAGGATCTCGAACCGCCCGTGTGGCACGTCGACCTGTTCAGAGTCGAAGATGCGGGCGAGCTGGATGAGCTTGGCCTCGATTTCGCGGCGGACGCCGTTCTGCTCGTCGAATGGCCCGAGCGGGCAGGGGAGACGGCCTGGCCGGACGCACTTCGGCTGGCGCTCGAATTCGATCGGGGCGGCGCTCGGCGCTTGACAGCATCGGTGCCTCCGGCATGGCAGGATCGATGGCCTCCGCGATGATTCCGGCTCCCGAAGTGCATGAATTCCTTGCCCGAAGCGGTTGGGCTGGTGCGCGAGTCGAGCCGCTCGCGGGTGACGCCTCGTTCCGACGTTACTTCCGTGTGATCGATGGACCGCGAAGTGCGGTGCTGATGGACGCTCCGCCTGCGCATGAGGACGTGCGGCCCTTCGTCGCCGTCGCCGAATGGCTCCACTCGGTAGGGCTGAGCGCTCCGGAGATCCTCGCCCGCGACCTTGAGCACGGGCTGCTCCTGCTCGGCGATTTCGGCGACTGGCGGCTTCGCGAGATGCTCGATAGCGATCCGTCGCGCGAGCTCGAGCTGTACGAGCTTGCGACCGACGTTCTGGTCCACCTCCACAACCACCCGCCGATGTCCGGCCTCCCGCCTCATGGGATGGACCAGTGGCTGGACGAGCTTTCGCTGTTCACCGACTGGTACTGCCCGGCCCTTGGCCTCGCCGTGGACACGGACGGGTTCGCCAAGGCGTGGCGAGAGGTTCTGGAGCCCGTGGCCGACGACGGCCTCGGGCCGGTTACCGTCCTTCGTGACTATCATGCGGAAAATGTGATGCTGGTCCGCGATCGCGAGGGCGTGCGGCATTTCGGCCTTCTCGACTTCCAGGACGCCCTGGTCGGCCACCCGGCTTACGATCTGGCATCGGTCCTTGAAGATGCCCGCCGCGACGTTCCCCCGGAGATCGAGCGGGCGATGATCGACCGCTACGTCAGCGCCACAGGCAACGCCGAAGCGTTCGAGCGCGCTTACTGGACCCTCGCCGCGCAGAGGAACACGCGGATCCTCGGAGTCTTCACGCGCTTGTGGAAGCGCGACAACAAGCCGCACTACACCGCGTTCCAGCCGCGAATGTGGGGCCTGCTCGAGCGGGACCTTGCCCGTCCGGCCCTCAAACCGGTGAGGATTTGGTTCGACTCCAACATAGCGCCGGAGAATCGCGCGACGCCGTGGGCGAACGCGGCATGAAGCGGGCGACCCAGGCGCTTCGGCTGAAGGCCGAGATCGCGAGCGAGGTCCCCAAGACCGCGATGGTGCTTGCAGCGGGCCTCGGCAAGAGAATGCGGCCGCTGACCGCAAGCAGGCCAAAGCCGCTGATCGAGGTCGCGGGACAGTCGCTCCTTGACCACCTGCTGGAGCGGCTTCGCGTAGCCGGCGTCGAGAACGTGGTCGTGAACGTCCATTATCTCGCGGACGCGGTCGAGGCCCATCTCGCGAAGAACACCCACGGCCTTTGCGTTCAAATCTCCGACGAGCGCAGCCTGCTGCTCGAAACCGGGGGGGGAATGGTGAAGGCCGCGCCGCTGATCGACGCAGACCCGTTCCTGGTGGTCAACAGCGACAATTTGTGGATCGACGGCCCCGCCGACACGCTCAAGCTGCTCGCTTCGCACTGGGACGGCGCGAAAATGGACGCCCTGTTGCTTCTGGTCCCGCACGCCCGCGCGGCAAATCACGGCGGCCGCGGCGATTTTCACATGGACAGTTCCGGACGCCTTCGCCGCCGAGTGAAAGCGCATGTCGCGCCGTTCGTCTACACGGGCATCCAGATGGTCTCGAAGAAGCTCCTGAACGATGCGCCGTCGGGACCTTTCTCCACCAACCTGCTGTGGGACCGGGCGATGGAGGAAGGCCGCTGCTTCGGCGCGGTTCACCAGGGACTGTGGTTCGACGTCGGCACCCCGCAGGCGATCAAGGCGACGGAGCTCATCCTGGAGGATGCCTGAGGCCGCAGCCGAGCAGGTGCGGCGGCCGGCCGTCTTCAATATCCCGACCAACCGATCGTTCGCGGATTCGCTCGTTGCGGGACTGATCGCGCGCTACGGACGCGACCCGCTGAGCCTCGCCAACGGCCGGATACTGCTGCCCAACAACCGCGCGGTCCGGAGCGTCACCGAAGCGTTCGTCAGAGCGAGCGAGTCAGGCCTGGTTCTTCCTCGGCTGATCGCCATCGGCGAACCGGAGCTCGACGAGCGGATCGGCGGCGCTCTCGACCCTGCCGATGCGATCGAAGCCGTTCCCCCTGCCGTAGAACCGCTGCAGCGTCTGCTGGCTCTGGCCGAGCTCGTTCGAAGCGATGGCGAAAGCGCCGTTGAAGCACTGCGAATGGCCTCCGATTTGGCTCGGACGCTCGACAGCCTGCTGGTGGAGGAGGTGGAGCCGGCCAGTCTCACGGAAGCGGCTGCCGACGCTCCAGAACTTGCGAGGCACTGGCAGATATCGCTCGACCGGCTGCGCGCCGTCCTCGTTCAATGGCCGCAGCGGCTTCGCGAGCTTGGCCGGATCGACGTAGCCGAGCGGCGCAACCTGCTGCTCCACCGCCTCGCCGATCGTTGGGCGGCCGATCCGCCGCCGGGCTTCACCGTCGCGGCCGGAATCACCACCGCCGCACCCGCAGTCGCCGCAGTGCAGGCTCGCGTTGCAACAATGCCCGAAGGGATGGTGGTTCTCCCCGGCCTGTCGCTCAAATCCGCGCTCCCCGATGAAGAATGGGACGCGCTCGGACCGTACGACAACGGCCGCGGCCAGGACACCCATCCGCAATTCCACCTCAAGCTGCTGCTCGATCGGATCGGGGTAGCCAGGGACGAGGTCAGGCTTTGGCCGCGGGTGGGGTTGGCGGCCTCGAGTCCGCAGCGTTCCCGTGCCGTCACCAATGCGTTCGCGTCGGCGCAATTTTCCGACAAGTGGAGCGCTCTCAAGCCCGATGAGCGGCGGCTGAGCGGAATCCGCGCCGCGGTCCTTCCGGACTCGGCCGCCGAAGCCCAGGCAATCGCGCTTGCGATACGCGAAGCGGTCGAGACTCCCGGGAAAACGGTCGCGCTGGTCACGCCCGACCGCTCACTTGGGCGCAGGGTGTCGGCGCTTCTAAACCGCTGGGGCATTGCAGCGGACGACAGCGCCGGAAAGCCACTCTCGGAAACTCCTCCCGGCACGCTCCTCCTCGGCATAGCATCCGCCATCGCCGAGGAGCTGGCGCCGGTGCCGCTGCTGGCGCTGCTCAAGCACCCGCTTGTCGGCGGTTCGGACGAGGCGAGGCTGAAGTGGCTCGACGACGTGCGGCTCCTCGACCTTGCTCTGCGCGGTCCGCGACCGGCACCAGGGGCCGCCGGCCTCGATCGGCACTTCGAGGAGAAGGAGCAGCAGGACAGCAAATGCCGCGGCTGCCTGGCCGCGTGGAAGCGCATCCGGCCGAGGCTGGAATCGCTGGACGGCCAGTTGAGCGAGCCGGTTTCGTTGGCGGCATTTGCCGGAAAGCTCGTGGTCGGCGCCGAGCGCCTGGCGGGCGATAAAGGATGGCGGGGGCAGGACGGGCGAATGGCCGCCGAGCTTCTGGCCGAGTTGCAAGCCACCGAGCAGGCGCGGCGGATCGCCGTCGCGCCCGAGGAGGCGGCCACCCTGCTCGGCGACTTGCTGGCAGGCAAGAGCATCCGACCGGCCTACGGCGGGCATCCGCGGGTGTTCATCTGGGGTCTTCTGGAGGCGCGGCTCCAGCAGGCCGACGTGATGATCCTTGGCGGCCTTAACGAGGGCGTGTGGCCGGCCATTCCTGCGCCGGACCCGTGGCTTGCGCCGAAGATCCGCACCAACCTGAAGCTTCCCGGGCTCGAGCACCGGATTGGGCTCTCGGCCCAGGATTTCGCGAGCGCTCTGGGCGCGCGCGAGGTGCTGATCACAAGGGCAAGGCGCGACTCTCGCTCGCCGACGGTCGCTTCGCGCTTCCTGCTGAGGCTAAATGCTCTCACGGGCGGTCTCCCGCGCGACATAGTGCTGGAGCGGCTGACGGCCGCGCTGGACGATCCCGGACCGCCCCAACCCGCGGACCGACCCGAACCCTGCCCGCCAGCCGCCGAACGGCCGAAGCGGATTTCGGTAACCGCGGTAGACCGCCTGAAGGCGGACCCCTTCGCCTTTTACGCGCAGGCCATCCTCGGTCTTCGCACCATCGATCCCGTCGATGCCGATCACAGTGCGGCGTGGAAAGGAACGGCGGTTCACGAGGTGCTGGAGGAATGGCTGAAGCAGGATGACTGCGATCCCGACCGGCTTATGGACCGGGCAAGGGCGCTTCTGGCCGACGAGACCATCCACCCCATGCTTCGCGCCTTGTGGTCGCCGCGCCTCATTGAGGCGATCCGCTGGGTCGAGGAGGAGGAGCGCAGGAACCGCGCCGAAGGCCGACGCCCCGTGTCCGCTGAAGCCTGGGGTGAGGCCGACATATCGGGAATCACGCTTTATGGAAAAGCCGACCGCATCGACCGGCTCGCGGACGGCGGCCTGGCGGTCGTCGACTACAAGACCGGCAAGGCCCCCGCACCCAAGGCGATCGACGCTGGATTCAGGCTACAGCTCGGCCTTCTCGGGCTGATCGCCCAGGCTGGCGGGTTTGAGCGCACCAGCGGTTCGCCCCGCGCATTCGAATATTGGTCGCTGACCAAATATGGCGATCAATTCGGGAAATGCGTGAAGCCTGACAAGAAAATGGGTCCGGACGATTTCCTGGCCCATGCGCAGGCGCATTTTGCCGATGCTGCCGCAAGATGGCTGATCGGCGCCCAGCCGTTCACTGCCAAGCTTCACCCGGCTTATGCGCCGTACGGCGATTACGACCAGCTGATGCGGCTCGAAGAATGGTACGGCCGCAGATGAGCTGTTCAGCTCCTCGGCTTCTTCTTGACCTTGGATGCGTAGAGAAGCGCCGCGACGATCGCGGCCGAGCCGATTCCGACGGCGAAGCCCGCCTTCACGAACTTGGCGCGGCGTTCCTCGTTGGCCCGGTCGTCGTCGCGATCGCTCATCGTCCTGTCCTCAGCTCCTCTGCCACAGGTCCATCTATGGCGGCCGTCGCGGGTTGGGAAGGGCACGCGACATGAGCAACCGCGTCAGGGCGCTTCCCGAACTCGGAGCCGAACAGGCGCTGGCGGCGGACCCGTTCGCAAATGCTTCGCTGTCCGCGTCTGCCGGCACCGGGAAGACCCAGGTCCTGACGGCGCGGGTGCTGAGGCTGATGCTCCACGGCGCCTCTCCTGAATCGATCCTCTGCCTGACCTTCACGAAAGCGGCGGCTGCGGAAATGGCCAACCGTATCGGCGAACGGCTGGCGGCGTGGGTGCGGATGCCGGACAAGAATCTCCGCAAGGAGCTGTTCGCTCTTCGCGAGCCCAACGATCCGGTAACGATGCGCCGCGCGCGGCAGCTGTTTGCCAAGGTATTGGATTGCCCCGGCGGCCTGAGAATCCAGACGATCCACAGCTTCGCCCAGGCGCTTCTCGCTGCCTTCCCCGCCGAGGCGGGAGTGGTTCCGGGATTTGAACCGATCGAGGGACGGGCGGAGCAGGAGCTGGCTCGAACCACGCTTGCCAATTTGCTGGCCGATGCGGAAGCGAACGGGCGGCGGAGCCTCGTCGATGACGTGCAGCAGCTCAGCCTCCGGCTCGGCGAAGTCGATGCTGTTCGCTACCTGATGCGCTGCGGGCATTCGGCGGAAGCGATGACCGGGCTGGGATCGGCCGAGGAGATCGAGCCAAAGCTGCGGCAGATGATGGGACTTCCGGAAGGTTCGGTGGGAGACTTCCTGTCGGAACATTGCTCCGATGAGCGCTTCGATTGCGAGCTGTTGCGGGCGGTCGCGCGGGTGAACCGCCAGTGGGGCGCATCGACCGGGGCGGGCCATGCCGATGTGATTGAAGAATGGCTGGCGCAGCCGGCAGTGCAGCGCGCCGCGACACTCGATCGGTTGGCGAAAATCGTCTTCAAATCGGACGGCGACCGCCGCAAAGCGACGGCCGGTCAGCTGAAGATCGAACCCGATTACGACGATCACGCCGACGCAATGGCGGACGCGGTCGCCGAGCTGATCCATATCCAGAACGCATCTCGCCTGGCGGGGGAAATGGCCGCGGGGCTGCGTGCCGGACAGGCGTTTGCGGCCGCTTATTCGCGAGCGAAAAGAGCGGCGGGAGTCGCCGACTTCACCGATCTCATCGACTGGACCCGCCGCCTGCTTGCCGAGCCGGGAATGGGCGAATGGGTCCGCTACAAGCTCGACCGGCGAACCGACCATATTCTGGTCGACGAATCCCAAGACACGAACGCGGCGCAGTGGGAGATCATCCAGGCGCTGGCCGAGGAGTTCTTTGCGGGCGCCGGAGTCCTCGAGAACCGCCACCGCACAATCTTCATGGTCGGGGATTTCAAACAGGCAATCTTCCGGTTCCAGGGTACGGACCCGGAAGAGTTCAAGCGCGCCCGGGCATGGGTTCGCGAACGGAGTGACACGCTTCGGTCCGCGCTTGACGAGGACTCGGAGCTTGTCCTTCCGGACTATCGGGAGCTGTCGATCGACGCGAGCTTCCGATCGTCACAAGCGGTGCTCGACGCTGTCGACGCCACGATCGATGAGATCGGCTACCCGAACATGGGCCTGCCGGAGCAGCCGAACCGCCACCGCGCCTTCTTCAAGCGTCCCGGTAGCGTCGAGCTTTGGAGCCCGTTCGCGATCCCGAATGGCGATGAAGATGCGGGCGAGGAAGGATGGCTCGGCGAAGATGCCCGCATTTACGCGGGCGAGCTTGCGAAGCAGGTTCGCGACTGGATCGAGGACGGTCCGGTGCTGCCGTCGACCGGGCAACGCATTGCACCGGGCGACATACTGGTCCTCGTCAGGAGCCGCGGCGAGCTCGCCTCGCTCATCGTCGCGAGGCTGTTCGAGGAAGGCGTTCCCGTTGCGGGAATCGACAGGTTGCACCTGCAAAAGCCCCTTGCCGTCCGCGACCTGCTCGCGGCGGTCGCCTTTGCCGTGCAGCCTTTGGACGACCTGAACCTCGCCAATTTGCTCGTCTCTCCGCTGGTCGGGTGGAGCCAGGACGAGCTTCGCGAGCTGGCTTATGGGCGAGACGGCAAGCCGCTCTGGGAAACCCTGCGGGCGAAATCGTCGGACTTTCCGGAAACGCGCGAGCTGCTCGGCTCGCTGTTGGCGATGGCGGATTACACCACACCGCATCGGTTCCTGGAGACGGTGCTGACCGGACCAATCGAGGGGCGGCGCAAGCTCTATTCGCGGCTCGGGCTGGCGGCGCGCGACCCGATCGACGAGCTGCTTTCGAGCGCCCTGGAATTCGAGCGCACCGAGACCGCCTCGCTCGACCGATTCCTCGCCTGGTTCGCCCGCGGCGAGGTCGAGATCAAGCGCGACCCGTCGGCCCCAGCGAATGCAGTCCGGGTGATGACGGTCCACGGCGCGAAGGGATTGGAGGCGCCGGTCGTCATCCTTGCCGACTCGACCGCCGATCCGGCCAAGGCGGGAGGCACTCCATCGTCCGTTGAAATGCCGATTCACGGGCGGCAGGTGCCGGTCGTCCGGCCGCGCAAGGCGGAGCAAGCCTCTCCTTTCGCCGAGGTGATCGCGCGCGGCGAGGAACTCGACCTCCAGGAGCATTGGCGGCTCCTCTATGTAGGGATGACCCGCGCCATCGACCGCCTGGTCGTCGCCGGGCTCGACAAAGGCGAGCGGGTCGAAAATTGCTGGCACCTTCGGGTGGAGAGAGCCTTGCGGTCGCTCGGCGCCGCAGAATCCGAAGATGAGCGCTGGGGAAAGGCGCTGACCTACAGCGGCGACGTCACCGCGGCTGCGGAGAAACCGAAGATTTCGAAGGCCCGAGTTGCCGCGCCGGCAATTCCAGAGTGGGCGAAATCACCTGCGCCACCGGAAGCGCGCCCGCCGCGGCCGCTTGCGCCTTCCGCGCTTGCGGAGGATCGCGAGGCGGCGCCGCCCCCGTCGCCCGGAATGAAAGCCGCCGCCGAACGCGGGACGATTATCCACGCGCTGCTGGAGCGGCTTCCGCCGGTGGCGCCCGAAAATCGCCGGCAGGCGGCGTTGCGCTGGCTGGAGCGGGCAGCCGGAATGAGCGACGAAGGCGTCCGCGAGGAGATTACGGGCACTGTCTGCGACCTGATTTCAGACGGCCGCTTCTCTCCCCTATTCGGTCCGGGCTCGCTTGCTGAAGCCCCAATTGCCGCAACCTTGCCCGATGGGCGGGTCATCGCGGGGACCGTCGACCGGCTGCTGGTCGAAGATCGGCGCGTCGTGGTGGTCGACTACAAGACGGGTAGGGCGCCGGAACGGGAAGCGGATATCCCCGCCGCACACCGGCTGCAGATGCAGGCCTACCGCGAGGCGCTGTCGGTGATCTTCCCGGAACGGGACATCGAATCCGCGTTACTTTACACCGCCAGCGGACAATTCTTCATGATCGGCAGTTGAGAGCGGCCTTCGGGCTGCCCATATGCAAATCAAGCGACTCAAAGGAGACTGAGGCCATGGCCACCAAGACCGTAACCGACCAGAATTTCGCAAGCGACGTGCTGGGCGCGTCAGGTCCGGTGCTCGTGGATTTCTGGGCCGAATGGTGCGGTCCGTGCCGGATGATCGCTCCGGCGCTCGAGGAAATCTCGAACGACCTCGGAGACAAGGTGACGGTGGCCAAGCTGAACATCGACGAGAACCCGGACGTTCCGGCGCGCTACGGAGTGCGCGGAATCCCGACGATGCTGCTGTTCAAGGACGGCCAGCCGATCGCCCAGAAGGTCGGCGCCGCCCCGCGCAGCCAGATCCAGCAGTGGCTCGAGAGCAATCTCGTCAGCACGCAGTCGCAGGCGGGCTAGCGTCGGTCACCCGGGCGGCTCGGATCCATCGAGGCCCCGGGTGTCGGGACGGAATCTGTCGTGCCTCGGAATCCCGTCGGACGGGTTGAACCATCCGATCTTGCTGCCCCAGAAGATGTGAAATTCCGGAGCAATCGTTTCCGGGTCATCGAGCGTGGCGACGCTGAAATCGACCGTTTCCGGCTGGTGATCGACCTTCATCAGGAAGGGCGTGCCGCACTCGCCGCAAAATTCGCGATGGCCGAAGCTGGAAGAGTGGACGGAGCGGACCTTGTCAGCGCCCTTCGTCCAGGCGAAGTCGCCGTCCGGAACGCTTGCGAACACCATCGCCGGCGCCCCGCTGTTCAGCTGGCAGGTCCGGCAATGGCACCATCCGCAGTCGAACGGCTCGCTCTTCAGCTCGTAGCGGACCTCGCCGCACATGCACCCTCCGGTCAGCCCCATGCTCGCTCTCCGTTTGACTATCCCTAGCGCCGTTCCTACATCGCCGCCGCAACGCCCGCGCGCGGGCGAGGCAGGTCGCCGGTTCCGCCGTGGCGCCTCGAGCATCTAAGGGAATTCCATGATCGCCGCACTGGCCAAACGCGTCTTCGGATCGGCAAACGACCGCTATGTGCGGAGCCTCTCGAAATATGTCGACGCGGTCAACGCGTTCGAGACGACGATCGAGGCGCTTAGCGACGACGAGCTTCGCGGCCAGACGGAGATTTTCCGCAAGCGGCTCGCGGACGGCGCCAAGCTCGACGATCTTCTGCCGGAGGCCTTCGCCACGGTCCGCGAGGCTGCCAAACGTACGCTTGGCCAGCGGCATTACGACGTCCAGCTGATCGGCGGAATTGCACTCCACCGCGGCGAGATCGCCGAGATGAAGACCGGCGAGGGAAAGACGCTCGTCGCGACGCTCGCGGTCTATCTCAACGCGCTGACCGGCAAGGGCGTGCACGTCGTCACGGTCAATGACTATCTCGCCCGCCGCGACGCGGACTGGATGGGCCAGATCTATCGCTTCCTCGGGATGAGCGTGGGCGTGATCGTCCCCAACCTGACGGACGATGAACGGCGGGCTGCTTATGCCGCGGACATCACCTACGGCACGAACAACGAATTTGGCTTCGATTACCTCCGCGACAACATGAAGTTCACCCGCGAGCAGATGGTGCAGCGGCCGTTCAATTTCGCGATCGTGGACGAGGTGGACTCAATCCTGATCGACGAGGCCCGGACTCCGCTGATCATCTCCGGCCCGACCGACGACAAGTCGGAGCTTTACGTGTCGGTCGACAAGATCGTGAAGACCTTCACCGAGCAGGATTACGAGAAGGACGAGAAGCAAAGGTCGGTTGTCCTGACCGAGGACGGCACCGAGAATGCGGAGCGGATGCTCGAGGAGGCGGGTCTGATCGAAGGCCGCAACCTCTACGACATCGTCAACACGCAGACGGTCCATCACCTCAACCAGGCGCTCAAGGCCAACGTGATGTTCAAGAAGGACATCGACTATATCGTGAAGGACGGGAAGGTCGTCATCATCGACGAATTCACCGGTCGGATGATGGATGGGCGGCGCTGGTCGGACGGACTTCACCAGGCTGTGGAAGCCAAGGAAGGCGTGTTCATCGAGCCGGAGAACCAGACACTCGCGTCGATCACTTTCCAGAACTATTTCCGGATGTACCCGAAGCTGTCGGGAATGACCGGCACGGCGATGACCGAGGCCCCGGAATTCTTCGACATCTACAAGATGAACGTCGTCGCAATCCCGACCAACGTGCCCGTCAAGCGCGTCGACGAGGACGACGAGTTCTACAAGAACATCACCGACAAATTCTCCGCCATCGCCAAGGAGCTGAAGGAGAAGCAGGAGAAGGGCCAGCCGGCGCTCGTCGGCACCGTCTCCATCGAAAAATCGGAGATGCTGTCCGAATATCTCGACAAGGAGGGCATCAAGCATTCGGTCCTCAATGCCCGCTTCCACGAGCAGGAAGCGCATATCGTCGCCCAGGCCGGCCGCATCGGGGCGGTAACGATCGCGACCAACATGGCCGGCCGCGGAACCGACATCCAACTAGGCGGCAACCTCGAGTTCCGGATGCTCGACGAGTTCCCGGACCTGGTCGCCGGAACGCCCGAATATGAGGCGCAGGCGGAGAAGATCCGCGCCGAAATCGTGCAGGAGAAGCAGCGCGTGCTCGAAGCCGGCGGTCTCTACGTGCTCGGCACCGAGCGCCACGAGAGCCGGCGTATCGACAACCAGCTTCGGGGCCGCTCAGGCCGTCAGGGCGACCCCGGACTGTCGAAATTCTACCTCAGCCTCGACGACGACCTGCTTCGAATCTTCGGCCCGCAGACGATGTTCGCGCGGCTGATGAACAAGAACCTGGAGGACGGCGAGGCGATCATCTCGCCGTGGATCTCCAAGGCGATCGAGACCGCGCAGAAGAAGGTCGAGGCGCGCAACTACGACATCCGCAAGCAGGTGGTCGAGTTCGACGACGTGATGAACGATCAGCGCAAGGTCATCTACGAGCAGCGCGCAGACATCATGGACTCCGAAAGCGTCAGCGACGTCATCGTCGAGATGCGCGCGGAGACCGCGGCTTCGATCATCGCGACCCATTGCCCGCCGGGCACCTATCCGGAGCAGTGGGACGTCCCGGGGCTGAAGGAGAGCATCGACGTCGTCTTCGGACTCCAGCCACCAGTCGACGATTGGCTGGAGGAGGAAGCGGTAGAGCAGGACATGCTGATCGAGCGGCTTCAGAACCTGGCCGAGGAACACATGGCCGAGAAGCTAAAGGACGTGGAGCAGGAGCGCTGGGCCGAGGCGGAAAAACAGATCCTGATCCAGACACTCGACCATCACTGGAAGGACCATCTGGCGACCCTCGACGCACTCCGGCAGGTGATCCACCTGCGGAGCTACGCGCAGAAGAAGCCGATCGACGAGTATAAGCAGGAAGCTTTCCTGCTGTTCGAGCGGCTACTGGTGTCGATCCGCGAGGAAGTCACCAAGATGCTGATGCGCGCGAACATCCAGCTTGAATCCGCGCCGCCGCCACCGCTGCCCGATTTCATTACCCAGCACATCGATCCGTTCTCGGGTGACGACGATACTGCGGACGTTGACGCAGCCACCGGAGCGATCCTGTCCAATCTGCCGCCGCTTTCGATACCGCAGCCCGATCTGCCGGCGATGGAGGGTGGCACCGATACGGCGACGGCGCCGGTCAGCCGCAATGCACCATGCCCCTGCGGGTCGGGCAAGAAGTACAAGCATTGCCACGGCCAGCTCGGATAGCTGAAGCGGCGGCTGCGCCCGCCGTCGGCATCGATCGCCAGCGGGTCCGGCTCGCCTATCGTCCGTGCGAAGAAGCCGTCGCGTCGGAGCGTATCGAGCAGGCGCGGTTGAATCCCGAGCAGTCCAGGGAAGCGGGTTCCATCGCCCGGACGCTGGTGAAGGGAATGCGCGCTCACAAGCCCGCAGGCCTCGACGCCTTCCTTCACACCTACGACCTTGGAAGCGACGAGGGCATTGCCTTGATGTGCCTTGCCGAAGCGCTCCTTAGGATTCCCGATGCCCATACGGCAGACGAGCTGATTGCCGACAAATTGTCCAAGCCGCGCTGGGCCGAGAAGCTTGGCGATTCCGGCTCGGCCTTCGTCAATGCGGCGACCTTCTCGCTTCTCCTCACCGGCAAGGTCCTGGAGAATGCGAACGACCGTTCCGACAATTGGCGGGCGGCGATCGGCCGGGCGGTCGGACGTCTCGGCGAACCGGTCATTCGAACGGCGGTCGACCAGGCGATGCGAATCCTGGGCCGCCAGTTCGTCTTCGGCCGGACGATCGATGAAGCGCTAAAGCGGGGTGCGCCCGA
This sequence comes from Sphingomonas anseongensis, assembly GCF_023516495.1. Taxonomy (NCBI): domain Bacteria; kingdom Pseudomonadati; phylum Pseudomonadota; class Alphaproteobacteria; order Sphingomonadales; family Sphingomonadaceae; genus Sphingomonas; species Sphingomonas anseongensis. The sequence continues at coordinate 766,507 of NZ_JAMGBC010000001.1, read as the reverse complement.
GCGGAAGAAGGGGCTAAGCCACAGCTTCGACATGCTCGGCGAAGCGGCGCGGACAGTCGCCGACGCCGAGAGCTACGCAGATTCCTACCGCAACGCGCTCGACAAGATCGCCGCGCAGGCCAGCGGCGGCTTCGCTCGCTCGCCGGGCATCTCCGTGAAGCTGTCGGCGCTCCATCCGCGCTACGAGTGGAGCCATGCCGAGGAGGCGAAGGCCTATATCCTCCCTGTTCTCCGGGAGCTTGCGGCCAAGGCGAGCGCGGCCGATGTGCATTTGACGATCGACGCCGAAGAGGCCGATCGGCTCGAGCTCCAGATGGACCTGTTCGAGGCGCTGGCTGCGGACGATTCGCTTTTCGCCAACGGCTGGGGCGGCCTCGGGATCGCGGTCCAGGCCTACCAGAAACGGGCGCTGCCGTTGTGCGAATGGGCGGTGGATCTCGCCCGCGCTCGCGGCCGCAAGTTCATGATCCGCCTGGTCAAGGGCGCCTATTGGGACACGGAGATCAAGGCTGCGCAGGTCGCAGGCCTTCCAGATTATCCGGTCTTCACCCGCAAGGTCGCCACTGACGTGTCCTACCTCGCCTGCGCCAAGGCCCTGCTGAGCGCGAGCGACGTCATCTATCCCGCATTCGCCACGCACAACGCCAACACCATCGGGCAGATCAAGTCGCTCGCGGGGGGCGCGACGTTCGAATTTCAGCGCCTGCACGGCATGGGCGAGGAGCTTTACGAAGAGCTGGCCAAGCTCGAGAAGGCCATCGGCGACGCGCAAACTCCCGTGCGCATCTACGCGCCCGTCGGAAGCCATAAGGAGCTGCTCGCCTATCTCGTCCGCCGACTGCTGGAGAACGGCGCCAATTCGAGCTTCGTCAACCGCATTGCGGACGAGCAGGTGTCGGTCGAGCAGCTGGTTGGGGATCCGGTCGGCGAGCTTGAATCTCTGGAGCCCAAGCGGAACCCGAAGATCGTCCTCCCACCTGACCTGTTCGCGCCTCAGCGGCGCAATAGCGCCGGGGTCGATCTAAGCGATCCGCTCGTTCGTGAGCCGTTGCTCGAGCGCCTCAAAGCGCTCGAAGCGCGCAATTGGACCGCGAAACCTGGCCTTGGAAAGGGCGAGGGCAGGGCGATCGTATCGCCTCATGACCACCGGATCACCGTCGGAACGACGTTCGAGGCGACCACGGCCGAGGTCGATCGCATGGTTCATGCCGCGCATGCGGCGCAGGTGGGTTGGGATTCGCTGGGCGGCGAAGCGCGTGCGCAGCTTCTCGAGCGCGCGGCCGACCTCTACGAGGCGCATGCCGAGGAATTCTTCTCGCTCTGCATTCGGGAAGCCGGGAAGACCTTGGTCGATGCCGTGCTTGAAGTGCGCGAGGCGGTCGATTTCCTCCGCTTCTACGCGTCAGAAGCACGGCGCCAGTTCACCAGGCCGCTCCCGCTTCCGGGACCGACCGGGGAGCAGAATGAGTTGCGGCTGCACGGCCGTGGGGTCATCGCCAGCATTTCGCCTTGGAATTTCCCGCTCGCCATCTTCACCGGGCTGATGTCCGCGCCGCTGGCCGCGGGCAATGCGGTCATCGCCAAGCCTGCCGGGCAAACGCCGCTGATCGGCGCGCTGGCGGTCGAGCTGATGCATCAGGCGGGCGTTCCCAAGGATGTCGTACAGCTTGCGCCCGGTTCCGGCAGGGTCGTCGGCGGTACGCTGACCGCCCACCCGCTGCTTGCGGGCGTGGTCTTCACGGGTTCGACCGAGACCGCGCGGATGATCAATCGGACGCTGGCCGAGCGCGACGGGCCCATCATCCCGTTCGTCGCCGAAACCGGCGGCCAGAATGCGATGATCGTTGACAGCTCAGCGCTCCCGGAACAGGTCACGCGCGACGTCATTTCGTCCGCCTTCCAGAGCGCGGGCCAGCGGTGCTCGGCCTTGCGGGTCCTGTTCGTCCAGGAGGATGTCGCCGACGGCATGATCAAGATGATCGCCGGCGCGATGGAAGCGCTCAAGGTGGGCGACCCGAGCGATCCGGCGACGGACGTCGGCCCGGTCATCGACCAAGCTGCGAAGAAAGTGCTCGATGATCACCTCAAGTGGCTCGACAAAAATGCGAAGAAAATTTGCCGGCTGGAGCCGCCGAAAGAGGCGAAGAACGGCTGCTTCGTTGCTCCCGCCTTTTATGAGATAAAGTCGCTAAGCCAATTGGATCGCGAGAATTTTGGCGCGATCCTGCACGTCATTCGCTTTGCCGGCGACAAGCTCGATGAAGTGGTCGAGGCAATCAACACGACCGGCTACGGTCTAACGCTCGGCCTCCAGAGCAGAATCGACACGGTCCGCGACTATGTCGAAAAGCATGCTCGCGTCGGCAACCTCTACGTTAACCGCAACCAGATCGGCGCGGTCGTCGAAAGCCAGCCGTTTGGCGGCGAGGGCCTCAGCGGCACCGGCCCCAAGGCTGGCGGTCCTCATTACGTCGCGCGCTTCGCCACCGAGCGCGTCACCTGCGTCGACACGACGGCCGCTGGGGGCAACGCCAGCCTTATGGCTGAGCTTGAAGGCTAGCAGCGGCGAATCGAGTCCAACAGGTCGCGGCGGATCGATTCGTCGGTCTTGAACTCGCCGATCCAGCATTTCGTCACCATCGAAATGCCGTGCTGATTCACTCCGCGCGTGGACATGCAGCCGTGGGTCGCTTCCACCACGACCGCGACCCCCCTGGGTTGAAGCACATCGTCGAGTGCATGAGCGATCTGGTTGGTTAGCCGCTCCTGAAGCTGAAGGCGCCGCGCATAGCCATCGACCAACCGCGAAAGCTTTGAAATGCCTACCACGCGGCCGTTGGGCCGGTAGGCGACGTGCGCCTTGCCTGTGATCGGCGCCATATGGTGCTCGCAGGTGGAAACCAGCGGAATGTCGCGCAGGAGCACCGTCTCTTCATAGCCTTCGGTCTCTTCGAACACCCGGCCGAGAAAAGACTTGGGATCGATCCGATACCCGGCGAACCACTCGGCATAGGCCTTGGCTACGCGGGAAGGCGTGTCGCGGACGCCTTCGCGAGACGGGTCGTCCCCCGCTGCCGCGATCAGCATGCGAACCGCCCGCTCGATCTCGAGCTGCGCCGGCCGTGGAGCCGGCGCGCTCTCCTCGAAAATGTCGCTGTCCGAAATGTCGAAAGCGTTGAACTCGGTAAGATTCACTAAACCCTCCCCGCACTGGCATTGATGCAATTTTCGAGGGTCAGCTCGTCTTCCAGATTGTCCTTGTCGCGGCCGACCGAAGCCGACGCGCAATGGACGTCATCGCGGAAGTATCGGATCGTGAAGGACCCGCCCTCGACGTCGCCGTCGACGAGGACCTTGTCCCAGCCTGCACCGCGGCCGACGTAGCGGATTGAGGTGCCGAACTGCTGGGTCCAGAAGAAGGGCACGGACTGATAAGGCCGGCGGGCGCCCACCATGTTCGCGGCCGCAACCTGGCCCTGGCGCTCCGCCACCACCCAATGTTCTATCCGGACTCGCTCGCCGGTTGCGGCATCCGGGTAGGATGCGATGTCTCCGGCGGCGTAAATCCCCGGGACGGAAGTTTCCAGGAAGGCATCGACCAGGATTCCGTTGTCGACCTCCGCGCCCGCGGAACGCGCCAGGTCGGTGCGCGGCTGTACGCCGATGCCGACGACCACGAAGTCGGCTTCGATCTGTTCGCCGTTGGCGATGGTGACCGTGCGCCCGTCATAGCCCGAAGCTACGCACCCCAGGTGGAAACGCACGCCGTTCCTCTGGTGGATACCGGTGATGTACTCGCCCAGCGCGATCCCGAAGACCCGGTCGAACGGCACGTGTTCGACGGCGACGACATCGACCTCGGCGCCGCGGGCACGAAGCGCGGCGGCCGCTTCCATTGCAATGAAGCTGGCGCCGATGACCACTGCGCGGGACCCTGGCGTCGCCTGGGCGGCGATGGCGCGGGCGTCGGCGATCGAGCGAAGGGTGAAAACCTTCTCGCCGTCGAATCCGGGTGTCATCAGGCGATTGGGCTCCGAACCGGTAGCGATCAGGAGCTTGTCGAAGTGGATGTTCTCGCCCGACGCGCAGTGGACGGTGCGAGCTTCCGGGTCGATTCGAGTCACCGGCGTGGAAAGCCGCAGCTCGATGTTGTTGTCCGAATACCAGTCGGCTGGGCGCAAAGGCAGCCACTCCTCGGGCGCCGTCCCGGCGAGATAATCCTTCGACAGGTTCGGGCGATCGCACGGCGGGTCGGAATCCGCGCTCAGCATGATGATCGACCCCGAAAAGCCGAGCCGGCGAAGCTCGTTGGCACAGGCGAGGCCGGCGGCACCGCCGCCGATGATGACGATCCGGCGAGCGTCGGCTCCCGTGTCCTCCCCGCTCTCGGGCCGCGCCTTCAGCTTGTAACTGACATAGGCTTTGTCGCTGTCGACATCGACCTGCCAGCGGTCGAGCGGGTCGAGCGCGGGGGCTCTCAGCGCGGCGCCCGTCTTCAGGTCGAAGCAGGCGTGGTGGAGCGGGCAGCGCACCGTTCGCCCGTCGGCAAGCCCGTCCGGCAGATGCCCGCCATAATGGGTGCAGGTGCCGCTTACCGCGTAGAGCTCACCGTCGATCCGAGACAGGAGCACGGCCTCGTCGCTGACGCGGCCGGCAATCGTCCCGCCTTCGGTAATGTCCGACAGGGGGATTCCGGCCGTCAGATCCGGTCCCGTCGCCGCCTGTGCTTCGCTCACCTTCAAATCCTCTCGCTCCTTTGATGGAGGGCGGGGCAAAAAGGTTCCGGATGGCAGACATCAGCGTCCGGACTCGCGAAATGCTGACGAAATCTGCGGTGTTTTCGATCCACCGCCACCGATTACCGTGGTATGGAAGCGTGCCTGGAAGGGAGCCTCCACATGCAGCGTCTTAGCCTGATGGGAAGATCACTGGTGACCAGCCTTTGCCTGACATTCTTCGCCGGAATCGCTGCAGCAGAGCCGGTGAAACCGGCCCCAAAGAAGCACCCGGAGTGCCAGGGAACAAAGGTGAAGACCGCCTGCAACCACGCGGCCGACGTGAAGGACTTCGTAACAAGCATACAGGTCCCACCGACACCGGCGCCGACGGCGGACGGACAACAAACCACTGTCCCACAAACTCGTGAAGAGCTGCAGCCCGCGAAGGAGGACAGCGCGGGCGCAAAGCCGCCGCCCGAAAGCGTTGGAGAAATGGCTCCCCGGGCCTGATTCGAACAGGCGACCATTCGATTAACAGTCGAACGCTCTACCGCTGAGCTACCGGGGAGCAGCCCCGTCTCAACGGAGCGCCGCGGCTAGATAGCGAAGCCGGCTCCAAAGGCAAGGCCGGAAAGCCTCCAGGCTCAGGTCGCGAACTGCTCCATCGCGATCCGCTCGTCGAGGGCGTGCTCCGGATCGAACAGCAAGGTTAGCGAGCGCTCCCGGTCGAGGCTGACGTCGACCTGGGCAACCTCACGCACCTCGAACTGATCGGCAACCGCGGATACCGGGCGGTTCTCCGGGTCGAGCACCTTGAAGCAGATGTTGGTGTCGTCGGGCAGGATCGCGCCTGACCAGCGCCTCGGCCGGAATGGGCTGATAGGCGTCAACGCAAGCATCTTCGCCTGGAGGGGAAGGATCGGACCCCCGGCGGACAGGTTATAGGCGGTCGAACCCGCGGGGGTGGCCACGAGGATTCCGTCGCAGGCGATCTCCGGCATCGCCGTCCGGCCGTTCACCGACACTTCGATCTTCGCCGTCTGGCGCGTTTCGCGGAGAAGCGAGACTTCGTTGATTGCCGCGTGTGTGAAAGTCTCGCCCGACACCGTTCGCGCGGTCATCTGAAGCGGTGCGACCCGGATCGCCTTGGCGCCTTCGATCCGCTCCGCCAACCGGTCGAGCCGCCATTCGTTCATCAGGAAGCCGACGGTGCCTCGGTTCATCCCGAACACCGGGCGCGCGGCGCCGCTCTCCAGCATGTGGTGGAGCGTGTGGAGCATGAAACCGTCGCCGCCGAGCGCGACGAGGATGGTGGCCTCGTCGGCCTTGGCCCAGCGATAGCGGCGGCGAAGCATCGCCTCGGCGGCCTGCGCGACCTCACGGTGGGACGCCAGCAGCCCGATCCCCAGCTCGGCGAGATCGACCTTTGCCTGCTTAGGCACGCCCGACGGGTCATTCGCGCTCAGAATTCTACTCCCGGCTGCTCACGTGAGGCCGAGCATAAACGCAATCGCGCAGCCCTGCGAATCGCCTTGGGGTTCCAGCTACGCAGGCTGCAGCTCGTTTTTCGCCGCTTCGCCGGCGGCCGCGACCCGGGAGAGGCCGAGCGACAGCTGCAACGCGCCGTTGAGGCGGTCCTCGGGCGTCGGCCAGTTGCGGCTCACCGCCAGCTTGCTGTCCGGCCGAAGCTTGGCGCTCCCTTTCAGCCGCTCGATGTAGGCGAGGAGCCCCTGAAGGTCGGGGAAGCCGTTCGACGCAAAGGTCACCACGGCGCCTCTCGGCCCGGTATCAAGCTTGGCGACCATGGCTTTCTTGCAGTTGAGCTTGGTCTCTACGATCTTGAGCAGGTTCGCCGTCTCCTCCGGAAGCGTCCCGAAGCGGTCGATTAGCTCGGCTGCGAATTCCTCGATCGCGTTCTTGTCCTCCAGATCGCCGAGGCGGCGATAGAGGCCCATCCGAAGGTCGAGGTCGGGAACATAGGCTTCCGGGATCAGGATCGGCGCATCGACGCTGATCTGCGGCGAGAATCCCTCCTGCCGCTCGATTCCGCCGGCCTTGGTCTCGACGATCGCCTCCTCCAGCATCGACTGGTAGAGCTCGAAACCGACCTCCTTGATGTGGCCCGACTGCTCGTCGCCGAGAAGGTTGCCGGCGCCGCGAATGTCGAGGTCGTGGCTTGCAAGCTGGAACCCGGCACCGAGGCTGTCGAGGTCTGCCAAGACCTGTAGCCTCTTCGCGGCCGTGTCGGTGATCTGCCGGTTCGCGGGCGTCGTCAGATAGGCGTAGGCGCGAACCTTGGCTCGGCCGACGCGCCCTCGAAGCTGATAGAGCTGCGCAAGACCGAAGCGGTCGGCGCGGTGGACGATCAGGGTGTTGGCACTGGGGATGTCCAGCCCGCTCTCGACGATGCTGGTCGACAGAAGCACGTCATATTTGCGGTCGTAGAAGGCGCTCATCCGCTCCTCGACATCGGTCGCGCTCATCTGGCCGTGGGCGGTGACGGCCTTCACTTCGGGGACTTCCTGCCGAAGCCATTCCTCCAAGTCGGGGAGGTCGGCGATGCGCGGAGCGACGAAGAAGCTCTGGCCGCCGCGATAATGTTCGCGGAGCAGCGCTTCGCGGATCACTACATGGTCCCACGGCGTGACGTAGGTGCGCACCGCAAGCCGGTCGACCGGCGGGGTCTGGATTACGCTCAGCTCGCGAAGCCCGCTCATCGCCATCTGGAGCGTGCGCGGGATCGGGGTCGCGGTCAGGGTCAGAACATGGACGTCGGCCTTGAGCCCCTTCAACCGCTCCTTGTGAGTCACTCCGAAATGCTGCTCCTCGTCGACAATAACGAGGCCCAGCTTCTTGAACTTCAAGCCTTTTGCCAGAAGTGCGTGAGTGCCGATAACGATATCGACGGTGCCTTTCTCAAGGCCTTCCTTCGTCTTCTTGGATTCTGCCGAGGGAACCAGCCGCGACAGGCGTCCGACCTCGATCGGAAAGCCGTGGAGGCGGTCGACGAAGTTCGAATAATGCTGCCGTGCGAGCAAAGTCGTCGGGCAGATCAGCGCGACCTGCATTCCGGACATGGCGACAAGGAAGGCGGCGCGTAGCGCGACTTCGGTCTTTCCGAAGCCGACGTCGCCGCACACCAATCGGTCCATCGGCCGCCCGGCCTCCAGATCCGCCAGAACCTCCTCGATCGCACGTTCCTGGTCGTCGGTCTCCTCGTAGGGGAAGCGGTCGACGAACTGCGGGAACGCCGAATCCGCCTCGATGACCGGCGCTGGCCGCGTCGCCCGGATCGCAGCGATCTTGATCAGCTCGCCGGCGATCTCGCGGATCCGCTCCTTCATCCGCGACTTGCGCCGCTGCCAGGCTTCGCCGCCGAGCCTGTCCAGGCTCACTCCGTCGCTCTCGCTGCCGTAACGCGACAGGAGCTCGATGTTCTCGACCGGAAGGTAGAGCTTGTCGCCGCCCGAATATTCGATCGCGACGCAATCGTGCGGCGACTTGCCGACCTGGATCGACGTCAGCCCTTCATATTTGCCGATCCCGTGCTCGGCATGGACGACGAGGTCGCCGGGGGACAGGCTCGCGATCTCGGCAAGAAAGGCGTCCGCGCTCTTGCGCCGCTTGCGCCGGCGGACGAGCCGGTCGCCGAGCATGTCCTGCTCGGTGAGGACGGCGACGTCGGCGGTTGAAAAGCCGTGGTCGAGGGGAAGCACCAACAGCGCCGGCTGGGTCTTGGCGCCGAGAGCTTCCTGCCAGCTTTCGACCTTCGCCTGAGCCTTCACTCCATGGTCTTCGAGAAGCCCGGAAAGCCGCTCGCGAGCGCCGCGGGTGTAGCTTGCGAGCACGACCTTGCGGCCGCTCCGCCTAAGCTTGCCGATATGCTCGGCCACCGCTTCGTAGACGTTGGCATTTCTAGCGCGCTCCGGCGCGAAGTCGCGCGCTGCCTCGACGGCGAAGTCGATCGTCCGCGGCCCCTCGGCTTCGGGCAGAGGCGAACTCCGATGGATCGGTCGCGAGGCTACTGCCCCGTCCCACTCATTCTTGGGGAAGTAGAGCGCGTCGGGAGGAAGGGGGCGATAACTCCCCGGCTCCGACTGCATGGCGCGAGTCCGGTTCTCGAAATAATCCGCGATGCTTTCGCAGCGCGATTCCAGGGCCCCGTCGGTCCCCGAATCGCGGACGAGGATGTCGTCCTCTCCCAGATAGTCGAACGGCGTTGCCAGCCGCTCCTCGAGCAGTGGCAGCCAATGCTCCATTCCCGCCATCCGGCGCCCGTCCGACACAGCTTGGTAGAGCGGATCGCCGGTCGCGGTCGCGCCGAAGGTTTCGCGGTAGCGTTCGCGGAACCGCTTGATCGTGTCCTCGTCGAGCAGTGCTTCGGAGGCCGGCATCAATGTGAAGGCTTCGGCAGCGCCGGTTGACCGCTGGTCGGCGGGATCGAACCGCCGAAGGGTTTCGATCTCGTCGCCGAAGAAATCGAGGCGAAGGCCGGTCGACTCTCCCGACGGGAACAGGTCGATCAGCGATCCTCGGACGGCAAATTCGCCATGCTCGGCAACCGTGTCGCTCCGCTGATAGCCGAGCGCCGTCAGTTGTTTCACAAGCTCGTCGCGGTCGATCCGCTCGCCAACTGCGATCCGTCGGGTCAGCTGGCGCACCCGGAATGGCGTCAGTACGCGCTGCGTCGCGCCGTTCGCGGTGACGACCAGAAGCTGCGGCTTCTTTATCGGCTCCTGGAGTACATGGAGCGTCGACAGCCGCTCCGCCATTACCCGAAGCGCGGGCGAAGCGCGGTCGTAGGGCAGGCAGTCCCACGACGGGAGGGCAAGCACCTCCACTTCCGGAGCGAACAACGGAACCGTGTCAGTCAGCGCTCGCATCGCCGCTTCATCCGCGGCGACGATGACCGCCCGAGAGGACTTGCTTCGCCCATGCGCAGCGCGGGCGAGGTCCGCGGCGAGCCACGGCAGGAATCCCCCCGGGACGCCGGTGAGGGTCAGCGGCTCGCTGGCGGCGAGGATCCGTTGGAGCGGCTCCGTCATGGGGCCTTGGTTATGTAATCGAGCTTGCGCAGCGCATCGAGCATTGGCCCTTGGTAGCGTTCCGGCGCCTCGGCGGTTCCGCTCGCCCAGGCGAGGATGTCGACGTCCTGCTCCTCGAGCATCTCGGCGAAGCTTGCCCGCTCCGACGAACCCCACGACGGATGGTGAGCGTCAAAGAACCCGCCGACTAGGAGGTCGGCTTCATACGTCCCACGATGATGGGCGCGCCAGCGCAGGCGCTTCAGTTCCGCGTCCTGATGCATGGCCGCCATGTAGGAGCGCAGCACGACGGAGGAAAGTCGCCGCATCCGCTTGGGATTCGTTGCGGCCGAAACATCCATCTTCTACGACTTGCGAGATGGACGTCCTTGGCGATTTTGACCGCGACGGATTCGCTCATCTGCGCGGTCTGATTCCCGGCGAAGTCGCGCGTGCGTTCATGGGTAGGCTCAAGGAAGCGACGCGCGGGCGCGCCATTCCGCTCAGCAAACCCCAGCCATTTCCGGCTGTGCTGAAGCATCCGGCATTCGACGTTTCGTCGGACGCATTCAAGCCAATGGAATTTTTCCTGTGGGGGCTGACGCCGATCATGAGCCAGTTGCTCGGACGGCGTCTCCTGCCGAGCTATACTTATTTCAGGATCTACCTGAAGGGTGACATCTGCCGGATTCACTCGGACCGTCCTTCGAGCGAGTTCGGGCTGTCACTAACTCTGGACTACAGCGACGGCGAGGTATGGGACCTACAGTTGGGCAAGGAACGGATCGATTCCCTCTATCCCCTGTCCGACGACTTTGGCTCCATGGATTATGCCTCGATTGGGATGCAGGTCGGTGATGCTGTCCTCTATCAGGGAAGCCATTACGCGCACGGGCGAATGCAGCCGAACCCCAACAAGTGGTCCGCTCATCTCTTCTTATTCTTCGTAGACCGCGACGGTCCGTATCGGCAGCATGCGTTCGACGAGAAAAATTTCGAGAAAGTCGACTTCACCTTCGTTTAACGCAGCGGCGACGGGGGGCATCACGGAATTGAACACCTATGCGGCCTGACGTGCTCAATGCGTTGTTCGCGGAGGTCGAGACTCTTCCGGGTGTCGGGCCGCAGGTGGCGAAGCTTCTAAAGAAACTCGACATCACTCGCGTCATCGACCTGCTCTATCACCTGCCGACCGGTGTCATCGACCGAGTCAGGGTTCCCGCGGCAAGCCCAAGCCTTGTGGGCCGCAACGTGATCCTCGAGCTGAAGCCCTACCAGGCGCGCGAGCCCCGCTCCGGGCGCGGTCCGATGCGGGTGTTCGCGTCCGACGGCGACGGCAACACCATCAGCCTCGTCTATTTCAACAACCCCGGCTGGGCTAAGAAGAGCCTGCCGATGGACCAGGTCCGGATCGTCTCCGGAAAGCTCGAGCAATATGGCGACGAGTGGCAGATCATCCATCCGGACGTGTCGGAGCCCGGGAAGGGGCCCGCGCCCGTCATTCGCGAGCCGGTCTATCCCCTGACCGAGGGCATCACCAACAAACGGATGCGGGAGCTTGCCGGAGAATCGGTCGAGCGCGCGCCCGACCTGCCCGAATGGATCGAGCCGAGCCTTGCCGCGCGCGAGGCGTGGCGGCCGTGGCGGGCCGCGGTCGCCGAGGCCCACCAGGACCCCAATGCCACCGACGCTTGCCGGCGCCTCGCCTATGATGAGATTTTCGCGAACCAGCTGGCGTTGCTCCTGCTCAGGCAATCGGCACGCCGGAACCGAGGCGTCCCGCTGGTCGGCACCGACGCGCTGATCGGCAAGCTCAAGCTGCCCTACGAGCATACAGGAGCGCAGCGGCGGGTTATCGGCGAAATTCGCGGCGACATGGAGCAGGCGGTGCCGATGCTCCGGCTGCTCCAGGGGGACGTCGGATCAGGCAAGACCCTGGTCGCGCTGGAAGCAATGCTGATTGCGGTGGAGGCGGGCGCCCAGGCGGCCCTCCTGGCGCCGACCGAGATCCTCGCCAGGCAGCATTTCGAGACCCTGACGAGGCAATTAGGCTCGCTCGGCGTGCACGTCGCCATCCTGACAGGCCGGGAGAAAGGCCGCGCGCGGGAGAGTGTGCTGATGGGTCTCGCCGACGGTTCGATCGATATCCTCGTCGGCACCCATGCCATCTTCCAGGAGAAGGTCGCGTACAAGAAGCTGGGGTTGGCGGTAATCGACGAGCAGCACCGCTTCGGAGTGTCGCAGAGGCTGCTTCTGTCGCAGAAGGCGGAGCGGCCGCCGCACTTGCTGGTGATGACCGCAACCCCGATCCCGAGGACTCTGACCCTCACCCAATATGGCGAGATGGACGTCAGCCGGATCGACGAGATGCCGCCGGGCCGCTCGCCGGTCGAAACCCGGGTGATCAGCGACGAGAAGCTCGCCGATGTCGTTGCGGGTCTCGGCCGCCACGTCGCAGCCGGAGGCCAAGCTTACTGGGTCTGCCCGCTGGTTGAGGAAAGCGCGACGAGCGACGCCGCTGCGGCCGAAGAACGGGCTCGGCTGCTCAAGGTCAGGTTCGGCGATGACAAGGTCGGGCTTGTGCACGGCCGGATGAAGGGCCCGGAGAAGGACGCGGTGATGGCCGCCTTCGCCGCGGGCGGCATCGCTGTGCTGGTAGCGACCACTGTGATCGAGGTCGGCGTCGACGTGCCCAATGCGACCCTGATGATCATCGAAGGGGCAGAGCGCTTCGGGCTCGCGCAGCTGCACCAGCTTCGCGGCAGGGTAGGGCGCGGAGCGGGCAAGAGCACCTGCCTTCTGATCCGTGGGCCGAGCCTTACCGAATCGGCGCGGGCCCGGCTGGCGCTGATGCGCGAGACCAACGACGGCTTCCGCATCGCCGAAGAAGATCTGCGGCTTCGCGGTCCGGGCGAAATACTGGGCACCCGCCAGTCGGGCGAGGAGGGTTTTCGCGTGGCCAAGGTAGAGGACGTCGAGGCGCTCGCCCCGATCGCCCAGAGCGACGCGCAATTGCTTCTCGACCGCGACGGCGGGCTTTCCGGCCCCCGAGGGCAGGCGGCGCGGGTGTGCCTGTATCTCTTCGAGCGCGACCAGGCGGTCGGGCTCATCAGGAGCGGGTGACGAGAGACATCATGGCCCTTCTTATTCCGATCCTGCTCGTGTTCTTCGCCGGAGCGATGGTCGCCGCGCAGGCGCCGACGAATTCGATGCTCGCGAAAGCTGGCGGCTCGCCGATCCTGGCAGCGCTCATTTCATTTTGCGTGGGGACGGTTGCGCTCTTGCTCGTCTGGCTCGCCACTCCGAACCGCCCGGGGGTCTCAGCGTTCGCAGGCCTGCCGTGGTACGCGTGGATCGGCGGCTTTTACGGAGCCGTGTTCGTGGCCGTCGCGGCTTATGTGGCGCCCAGGATCGGCGTCGCTTCGCTGATCACGATCGGAATCGCAGGACAGATCGCGATGGCGCTGATGCTCGACCATTTCGGGGCGCTCGGCCTTGAGCGCGAGCCGATCAATTTCGGGCGCGTCGCGGGCGCGGTGCTGGTGATCGCCGGAGTCGTTCTCGTCCGTCGGAGCTAACGGGTGAGCAGCGCGTGGCGCTTCTTGCCGAGGCTAAGCTTCACGGGATCGGCAGTGACGGTAACGACCAGCGACGGGTCGCTGACCGGCTGATCGTTCAGGCGCACCGCACCTTCGGCTATCTTGCGCTTCGCTTCCTTGTTCGACGGAGTGAAACCAAGCGCGGTGAGGGCATGGGCAATCGTCATGCCGTCGCCGACGGACAAGGTTGGCAAATCGCCGCCCGTCCCGCCTTCCGCAAATGTCTGGTGGGCGGTCTTCTTGGCATCGAGCGCCGCATCGCGCCCGTGAAGCAGCGCCGTGGCTTCCGTCGCGAGCACGACCTTCGCGTCGTTGATCTCCGCGCCGGGAAGGCTCTCAAGCCGAACGATGATGTCCAGCGACAGATCGGTGAACAGGCGGAGGAACTTGCCGACGTCGGCATCCTGCGTATTCCGCCAGAACTGCCAATAATCATAGGGGCTGAGCATGTCCGGATTGAGCCACACTGCACCCTGAGCGGTCTTGCCCATCTTGGCGCCGTCGGCGGTCGTGATCAGCGGGGTGGTGACGCCGTAAAGCTCAGTCCCGTCCACGCGGCGTGCCAATTCGATGCCGTTGACGATATTGCCCCATTGGTCGGAGCCGCCGAGCTGCAGCCGGCACTCCTGGCGCCGCGACAGCTCCAGGAAATCGTACGCCTGCAGGATCATGTAGTTGAATTCGAGAAAGGTCAGCGGCTGCTCGCGGTCGAGCCGGAGCCGGACGCTGTCGAAGGTCAGCATCCGGTTGATGGTGAAATGCGGGCCGATGTCGCGAAGGAACGGCAGATATTCCAGGCCGTCCAGCCACTCCGCATTGTTCAGCATGATCGCATCGGTTGGCCCGTCGCCAAACGTCAGGAACGGTTCGAAGTTCTTGCGGATTTTGGCGATGTTCGAATCGATATCAGCTTCGGCGAGCAGCTTGCGGCTCTCGTCCTTGCCTGACGGGTCGCCGACCTTGGTCGTCCCGCCGCCCATCAGCACGATAGGGCGGTGCCCGGCTTGCTGCATCCGCCGGAGCAGCATGATCGACACCAAATTGCCCACGTGAAGGCTCGGCGCGGTCGCGTCGAAGCCGATGTAGCCGGTGACCGGTCCTTTTTCAGCAAGCGCATCGAGCGCCGCGGGGTCCGTCAGCTGATGAATGTAGCCGCGCTCTTCGAGCAGCTTGAGCAGGCTGGAGCGGTAGGCTGTCATGATCGTCGCTTAGCCAACTCGTCAGCACCGGGAAAGCTGGATAGGAAGCGAGGGTGCAAGTGAACCTCGTCCCGCACCCGTCCACTCCACCCACCAGCCAGCCGTTCAAGGTTTGGGCAACGGTCGATTATGTTGCCTCGTTCGGCGCCGTGGCCACCGCCAACATCTGGTTTGGGGTAGGCGCTCCGCTCGAACGGTTCGTCATTCCGCAGTCGGACGAGCCAGGGCGCGCGGACGACCTGTGGAAGACGACCTGCTTCGAAGCCTTCCTCCGAGCGGACGGCGAGCAGGAATACCGCGAGTGGAATTTCTCGCCCTCGGCTGACTGGGCGGCCTACGATTTCTCCGCCTATCGCGATGGAATGGCCGAAGCGGAGGTCCAGGCCCCCTACATCAGGCTCGAGGACAATCTGACCTGGTGGGCGCTCGGAGCGACGATTGTCGCCGAGGCGAGCAAGACCTGGCAGCTCGGCCTCGCGGTCGTTCTCGAGGAGGCGGACGGGACCAAGTCCTATTGGGCGGCGAAGCACCCGGCGGAAAAGCCCGATTTCCACGATGCGGATTGCTTTGCTTTGCAACTGGCGGCAGCGAAGCCGGCATGACCCTGTTCGGAATCGACCGGCTGCTCGCCGACCCGGAGCTTCGCCGCGAGCTCGACGGCAAGCGCGTCGCGCTTCTCGCCCATCCTGCTTCGGTGACTGCCGACTTGACCCACAGTCTCGATGCTTTGGTCGCAGCGGGCATCAAGGTCACCGCCGCATTCGGGCCGCAGCACGGCCTTCGCGGCGACAAGCAGGACAATATGGTCGAGTCCGAGGACTTCACGGACCGGGTCCACCAGATCCCCGTCTTCAGCCTGTACGGGGAGGTCCGCCGTCCTACGGGGCAGATGCTGTCCACCTTCGACACGTTCCTGGTCGACCTTCAGGACGTCGGATGCCGAATCTACACATTCATCACCACGCTGCTCTACGTGCTCGAAGCGGCGGCCGAGACGGGCAAGAGCGTCTGGGTGCTCGACCGTCCGAACCCCGCCGGCCGTCCTATCGAGGGACTGACGCTTCGCGAAGGTTGGGAGAGCTTCGTCGGCGCAGGCCCGATACCGATGCGCCACGGGCTGACGCTGGGCGAGCTCGGCAGCTGGTTCGTCGATCACTTCAAGCTCGACGTCGACTACCGGGTGATCGAGATGGACGGCTGGCGGCCGGACGAGGGCCCTGGCTTCGGCTGGCCCGAGGATCGCATCTGGATAAACCCGAGCCCGAACGCCGCCAACGTGAACATGGCGCGTTGTTATGCCGGAACCGTGATGCTCGAAGGCGCGACGCTCAGCGAGGGAAGGGGGACCACCAGGCCGCTCGAGCTGTTCGGAGCGCCAGACATCGAGCCCCGCGCGGTCCTTGCGGAGATGGTGAAGCTCGCGCCGCAATGGCTGGCCGGGTGCAAGCTTCGCGAGATCAACTTCGAGCCAACCTTCCACAAGCACGTCGGCCAGTTGTGCAACGGCGTGATGATCCATGCCGAAGGCCGCTTCTACGACCATCAGGCGTTCAGGCCCTGGCGGCTTCAAAGCCTGGCCTTCAAGGCGATCCGCCGGCTTTACCCCGACTACGGCTTGTGGCGCGATTTCCCCTACGAATATGCGTTCGGGAAGCTGCCAATCGACGTGATCAACGGCTCGCCCTTGCTTCGCGAGTGGGTGGACGGTGATTCAATACCGGCCGATCTGGACGCGATCGCTGTATCGGACGAGCGCGACTGGGAAGAGCAGCGAAAGCCCTTCCTCCTCTACTGATGGCCGACGAAGCCGAAATCGATGCGCTGCTCGAGCGGGAGCCGCGCAACATCGAAGCGCTGGTGCGCAAGGGTGACTTGCGCGCTTCCGCTGGCGACGACCGGGCGGCGATGGCCTTCTACAAGGCCGCGCTGTCGGCGGCGGCGGCGGCCCAGCCCCTGCCGCAATCTCTTCGCCCGGCGATCGAGCGCGCCCAGGCCGGGGCTGCCCGCGCGAACGCATTGTTCCAGGAGCATCTCGAGCGGGCGCTGGCCGAACGCGGCTTTCCCGAAAACCGGCGACCGCCCCGCTTCCAGGAGTCGCTCGACCTGATGCTCGGGCGGAGGACCGCGACCCTGCAGCTGCAGCAGCCCGGCAGCTATTATTTCCCGGGCCTCCCGCAGCGCCGATACTATGAGCGCACGGACCTGCTCTGGTCCGCAGGGGTCGAGGCGGCGGCAGCTGCGATCCGCGACGAGCTTCTTGCTTTCCGCTCTGCCGGAAGTGCGGGCTTTTCGCCGTACCTAATCAGCGATCCCTCTCGCCCGCGGAGCGAATTCCACGGCCTGGTCGACAATCCGGAGTGGAGCACCCTTTATCTTTGGCAGAACGGCAGCGCGGTCGAAGGTGTGACCAGCCAATTTCCCGCCACCATGGCCGCGCTGGAGGCGCTCGAGCTCACACGCCTCGGCGCCCGTGCGCCGTCAATCCTGTTTTCCCGTCTCGCTCCCGGCGCGCGCATTCCGCCGCACCATGGAGTGATGAACGCCAGGCTGATCTGCCACCTTCCGCTGATCGTTCCTCCCGGATGCGGATTTCGGGTCGGCGGGGAAACTCGCGAATGGCGCGAGGATGAGCTGCTCGTCTTCGACGATACGGTCGAGCACGAAGCGTGGAATGACAGCCCGAGCGAGCGCATCATCCTGATCTTCGACGTGTGGCGTCCGGAGGTCGGTTCGGAAGAGCGGCGGGCGATATCTGCGCTCTTCGAAGCGGTGGACAGTTACGGCGCCTAGAACGCTCAGGGAACCCGACTCGGCGGCGGAGCATTAATTCCGCGAAAGTCAACACAAAAGTTCAGGTGATGGAAAATGAAACAGCTAGCCTTGGCGCTGGCGGTAACGGGTGCGTTCGCGCTCGGCGTCCCCGCAACTCCAGCCAATGCCACCCAGAGCTACGAAGCCCGTGTAACGGCGTCTTATGCCTCGCGTTCCGCTCATGATGACATGGTTGCCACGTTCGGCGTCGATACGGTCAAGCCGGGGAAATATCTGTGGCGCGACGTGCCGGCCTCGGCCGGTGATGAGAGGGTGGTCATCAGTCTCGGCGACCAGCTCGCCTACCTCTATCGCGGCAATGAGCTGATGGCGGTTGCTTCTGTGTCCAGCGGTAGCGATGGGCGGGAGAGCCCGGCGGGCGTTTTCCAGATCCTCAACAAGACGCCGATGCACCGTTCGAAAAAGTACGACAATGCGCCGATGCCCTTCGCCCAGTTCTTCACCGATTACGGGATTGCGCTCCACGCCGGTGCGAACCCCGGTTATCCGGCTTCGCACGGCTGCATCCGGCTTCCGTCGGCGTTCGCCAAGAAGCTCTACACCGTCACCGAGGTCGGAACGCCGATCCTGATCGGCGCCTGACCTGGCAAACCCAAACGGCTTACCGCGCTTGCAGCACGTGCTGTCGGCGCGGTGAGTCTTTTTGGGCACGTTTTGCGGCGAATGGCGGTGTTTGTGCCCGGTCATCCGTTGTTAAGCACGAATCCCTCATCTAATTCAGTGTCATGAGAATGGGGATCCTTTCCGCCGCGCTTTCAGCGCTAATGCTCACCCCTGCAGTTGCAGCCGCGAGGGGTGCGCCCCCGCCGACGGCACCGGTGCAGATTCCCTATCAATCGGCGAACCTGCCCTCGTCCGGTGAGGTCGCGGCTTTTTATTCGGGCTATCGGTCTTCGCCGATCTGGTTCAGCGGCAATGCCGCAAAACCGGCCGCGACGGAGTTCATCCAGATCCTGCAGCGGTCGCCGCTCGACGGTCTCGCCAACGGCGCCCAATATGCGGCGCAGGTGCAGGCCGCCCTCGCCCAGGCGACTTCCACGGGCACACCGCAAGCGATCGCCTTTGCCGACCACACGCTGTCGGAAGCGCTGGTTCTCTACGCCCAGACCATGAGCCGCCCGACCCAAGGCGTGACATACGGCTACGAATATATGCGGCCAAAGCCGCCGAGCGCGACCAAAGTGCTTCAGATCGCCGCTGGTTCGCCGTCCCTTGAGAGCTATCTGGCGAGCGTCGCCAATCCCAACACCGTTTATACCGGTATTCGCGATGCAGCCTGGCGCCAGATGCAGGCCAGCGGCTCGGCCGTTCCCGATCCGCGCGTTGTGGTGAACCTCGACCGCGCGCGCGAAATGCCCGCCAGGGGTCGTTTCGTGATGGTCAATTCGGCCAATCAGACGCTCTACATGTATCAGGATGGCATTCCGGTCGGATCGATGAGGATCGTGGTCGGCGACAATGGTCAGCACCTGAAGAACCGGCCGGATACCCGCACTCCGCTGGTCACCAGCATGATGTTCTACGTGATCCACAATCCCTATTGGAATTCCTCCGACATTTTGACGCGACTGAACATCGCCCCGCGATACGCGGCCGAGGGCGACAAATATCTCAAGAGCCGGGGCTTCAGGGTGATGTCTGACTGGACCCACAACGCGACGGAAATCCCGGCGAGCGAAGTGGATTGGAAGGCCGTGCGCGCGGGAAAGGTGAGCATCCGTATTCGCCAGGATCCCGGCCCCGAAAATTTCATGGGCCAGTTGAAGTTTCCCTTCGCCAATCCCCAGGACATCTATCTCCACGATACAGACCCGGCCGACCGCAACCTGTTTGCGCTTGCGCAGCGGACCCGCAGCAACGGCTGCGTCCGGCTTGAGAATGCCGAGGGGTTGGCGACCTGGCTACTTGGTCACTCGCCTGACAAGTCGATCACTCAGGCGGAATATCCGGAGCAGCTGGCTCGCGGAGTCCCGGTTTTCGTCACCTATATCACCGCCCAGCCGGTGGACGGTCAGCTGACCTTCCTCAAGGACGTCTATGGCTGGGACCCGGCGGGTGGCACCCGCGTCGCCAGCGGGGAATAGCCCGCCGGCGACTGGGACGTTACTCCATCGTCGACAGCTCGGGCGTCGGCAACGGTCCGCTCTCCGTTTCCTTGAGTAGCTGCGCCTTGCGCTGGGCGAGTTGCTCGCCGAGAGCGTCCATGTCGAGGCCGGCCTTGCGGGCCTGGGCGAACAGCCCCTCCATTCGCTTCTCTTCTTCCTCGACGTGGTGCTCGATCTCCTCGCAGAGCACCTTCATCTTCGCCTCATAGAAGTCGTCGCTCGGCTCCCCAGCTTCGATCTGGGCGATCAGCACCTTGGCCGCATCATGCTCGACATAGCTTTCCTTGAGCAGATCTTCGTCGACCTTGCCCTCGCAGGCGGGGTAAAAGACCTCTTCCTCGATCATCGCGTGGATGGTGAGCTCGCGACAGATTTGACGGGCCAGCTTCTCCTTGCGCCCTTCGCCCGAGGCTTTGCTGAATTCCTCGAATAGCTCCTCGACCTCTCTGTGGTCTTGTTTCAGCAGCGCGATCGCGTCTTTTTTTGTCTCGGCCATCCTTGTTCTCCTTTGGAGCGGAAACCGATTTGCGGTGACGGATGTTCCTGCGTTCAAATGATAAAAGACGATATCAAGAACCATGCGGGCCTCGACTGGAAGGCTCTCGGCTACCTCACCTCGATCGTGAGCGTGCTGTTCCTCGGCGCGGTTGCCTGGCCGAAGCCAAGCGATCCAGCCTGGGTTCTCCCCGTGCTGCTCTTCGGAATGGCGACGTCCATCCTCGGCATGGGTTTCCGCTACCTTGCGCACATCCATGAGAAGAAGGAAATTGCGAAAGCTAAAGGGAAACGCGGCTGACCTTGTCCGTTGAGGCTCGGCAATCGGAAAGGGAGTCCATGGCAAAGACCACGACAAAGGCCGCGGCCGCGAAGAAGAAGCCGGCGCGAAGCTCGACCAAGACGCGGCGGCTGGCGTCGCCCGCCGGCTCCCGCGCTGGAGCAGGCAAGGGCGGCAGCAGCAGCGGCCGCACCGGCGGCGGGGCGAAGCGCGAACCCGGAATGAGCGCCGCGGACGCCCTGATGGGATTGCTCGAGAGCCCTCTCGTTGCGGATATCCTGGCCGCCGGAGCCGCCGCTGCGCTAGCAGCCTTTGCCCAACGCGGCCTCAGCAAGCGCCAGGACCGGTCATCCAAGACCGTGATCAAGAATGCGGCCAAAGCCGCTGCTACCGCGATGGGCGCGCGCATCGCGGAGGAGATCGACGAGATCCTGGCGAAGTCGAAAGAGACTAAGCGCGCAGCAAAGTAAGCCGGGCGGCACCGATGTCGCGCTCGGTGTCGATCGCGCACCCTTGGGGCTCCACTGCGTCGCCTCGTTCGGTCTCGACGGCAATCCAGCTCCCTTGGGCAACCCAGCCGTTTGTAAGCATCATGCCCAGCGCCCTGGTTCCCGAGCTTGCGGTATAGGGCGGGTCGGCGAAGACGAGATCGAAGGACGCCTCCACTCGTGCGCTTTCGACCGCCCGGCCGAGAATTTGCGTTTTCGCCTCCGCTTCCAGGCTGGCAACATTCGCGCGGATCGCATCCAGCGCGCCCCGGTCCTGTTCGACGAAAGACGCGAAAGCTGCGCCTCGTGACAGGGCTTCCAGCCCAAGCGCCCCGCTGCCCGCATAGAGATCCGCGACCCGAAGGCCCTCGAAGGTTCCGAGCCTGCTCGCCAGCATCGAGAACAAGGTTTCCCTTACCCGGTCAGCGGTCGGCCGGGTGCTGATCCCGGGTGGCGACACCAGCTTCCGCCCGCGCCACTCCCCGGCGATGATTCTCATTTGAGCGTGGCTCGAAAGTGGTCGAGCTCGCGGCGCGGGACTTCGTCGACCCGGCCCTGGTCGAGCCCGGCCAGGTCGAACGGGCCGTATGCGGTCCGGATTAGCCGCGACACCTTTAGGCCGAGATGTGCCAGGACTCGCCGAACCTCACGGTTCTTCCCCTCTGTCAGGCTGAGCTCGATCCAGCAGTTGCGGCCGGTCCGCCGCTCGAGGTTCGCATTTATCGAGCCGTAGTTGACGCCTTCGACAGTGACTCCCTCGGACAAGGCTTCGAGCTGCTCCTGTGTCACGTTGCCGAACGCCCGCGCGCGATAGGTTCGAACCACGCCCGTCTTCGGAAGCTCGAACTGCCGCTTGAGTTCGCCGTCGTTGGTAAGCAGCAGCAGGCCTTCGGTCATGAAGTCGAGCCTTCCGACCGGCATCAGCCTCGGCAGGTTGGGCGGAAGGCGATCGTAGATCGTCGGGCGGCCCTTGGGATCGCGCTCCGCGGTAAGCGCCCCTTGGGGCTTGTAGAAGCGGAACAGCCGGGTGGATTCGGCGGAACGAACTGCGTTCCCGTCAACGGTGACGCCGCGCAGATCTTCGAGCAGAGTAGCCGGGGTCGTCACTGCCTGGCCGTCGATGGCGACGCGCCCTTCGGCGATCATCCTCTCGACTTCTCGCCGCGAAGCGATTCCGGCGCGGGCTAGCAGCTTTGCGATGCGCTGCGGCCCCGCCTCGCGCGCGCCCGGCGGGCCTGGGCGTTTGCGCGGCACAGGACGGCGCTTCATTCGTTCGGCTGGCACGTCTATCATTCCTTTGGGGGCCAGATGCTGTTCGGGAAGCGCAAGCGTATCGTCAAGCGGATCGTCATCGTCGAAGATGAGCCGCTGACCGCGTTCGACAACGAAGTGACGCTCGGCGACCTCGGCTACGAGGTGGTCGCGACTCTCGACAGCTTCGACGATGCGATTGCAATGCTCGACAGCGAGGACGTCGACCTCGTCCTCAGCGATGTCAGGCTGAGCGGCGAGCGCAGCGGCCTAGATCTTGCCAAGGCGGCGAAAAGCCGCGGAATTCCGGTGCTGTTCTCGACCGGCCACAAGATTCCCGACAATGCCAGGTTGCTCGCTCTCGGATGCCTGACCAAGCCCTATACGGAACGCCAGCTGAAGGGTGCGCTGGAGGCAGTCGACGGGCTTCTCGCAGGCGAGAAGGTCAAACCTCCCAAGGGCGTCGAGATCTATCCGCCGGTGGACAGCTGATCACCCCTGTTCAGCGCCGTTCGGGCTGTTAAGCAAGGGCATCCAACGGAGGGGCTAGGACATGGGGACAAAGGCCGACCTTGAGCGCAACTGGCGGCACGTTTTGCCGGCTGGAGTTCGGCCCTACACCGAGGCGGCGCCGATCGCTGCCCTTTTCCTCGGCATCTCGTCCGGCTTTCCATATGCGATGATCGGCGCGACCCTGACGACGCGCCTGAAGCAGGACGGCATCGACAAGGCGACGATCACTGCCTTCACGCTCGCCTTCCTCATCTACAATCTCAAACCTTTGTGGTCCTGGGTCGTCGACGGAGTGCGGCTGCCCTTGCTAGGGCGTCTGGGGCAGCGCGTGTCCTGGATGCTGCTTGCCGGTGCGCTAGTGATGGCAGCGGTCGTGAATCTGGCGCTGGTCGACCCTTCGGCCAGCCTCGCGTCGACGGTGACCGCTGCAATCCTGGTCGGGCTTGCCGGCGCGACCTTCGACATCGTCATCGATGCCTACCGGATCGAGATATTGGAGCCGCGCCAGCTGGGCGTCGGGTCGGGCATGTCGCAATATGGCTGGCGGATCGGATCGGCTGGAGCAGGCGCGCTTGCCCTGGTGGTTGCTGCGCGGTCTGATTGGCACACGGCGTACCTTGCCTGTGCCGCCCTCGCTCTTCCAGCCATGCTGACGGCTTTCTTGATGGGCGAGCCCCAACGGCACCGCGAACCCGCCGAGAAGAAGGGCATCTCGCGCACCGTGGCTGCGATCTGGCGGCCGTTCGTCGAGTTCTTTGCGCGCAAGGGTGCCTTCCTCGTGCTGCTCTTCATCCTCCTCCACAAGATCGGGGACACGCTCGCGAACCTGACGTTCCGCCTCCTCTTCGACGACCTGCATTTCACCAATGACGAGATTGCGCTCTACGACGTGGGCCTGGGCTTCTGGGCCTACCTGATCGGCATTTTCATCGGCGGCATTATGTATGCGCAGCTGGGGATGAAGCGGTCGGTGCTGATCAGCCTCGTCCTGATGGGCGTCTCCAACTTCAGCTTCGCGATGCTGGCGATGGCAGGCCACAGCAACTGGGGCATGGCGGGCGCAATCGGCTTCGAGAATATCGCCAGCGGCATCGGCGGCGTTTGCGTCGTCGCTTATTTCTCGGCGCTCTGCGACCTTCGCTTCACGGCCTCGCAATATGCGTTGATTTCCGCAGCGGCGAGCGTTGTCGGTCGCTTCCTTACAGGGACGACGGCCGGAGCGCTCATCGATGCGATGGGTTACGTGAACTTCTACCTGCTCACGACTGCGGCCGCGGTACCTGGCATCGTCCTCTTCTGGTTCATGATGCGGATGGGGCTGATCGACCAGTCGATCGGAACCGCAGGCGTGGAGGGCGGAGGAGACGTTCGCGCCGAGCATCCGGACCAGGACCGGCCGGCAAAAGCCTAGTCGGGGATTTCTCCGTTGGCGCGGAACACCTCGCCAGCGAGATAGAGCGAGCCGAAGATCAGCACTCGCGCTGGCTGGCCAACGCGTCCGAGTGCCTGCTCAACGGTCTCGTTGCCGGACGCCCTGAAGCCGAGTTCGGCCGCCAGCTCTGCAAGCGCGGTCGGCGGTCGGCAGTCATAATCGGCGATCGGGACCGTGTGGATCTCACTCGCCAGCCCGGCGAATGGCTTCAGCATGGCCCGGGGGTCCTTCGTCGTGAGGCTGGCGAAGATCAGCACCAGGGGTAAGTTGTCTCGGGCTGTCCGGCGCAGGTGGTCCGCGACCTGCCGGGCCGCCGACGCATTGTGGCCGCCGTCGATCCACAATTCGCTTCCCTTCGGAAGCATTGCCGTTAGCGGCCCAGCAGCAAGCTTCTGTAGTCTCGCCGGCCAGGTCGCCGACCGAATGCCTTTCGCCATCGCTTCGGGAGCGACGGTAAGCACGTCCTGATGCCGCAGCATCGCCACCGCAAGCGAGGCATTGTCGGCCTGGTGCCGCCCGGGGAGAGATGGCATCGGCAGCGTCAATGCGCCGTGGGAGTCCCGATAGTGGATCTCTCCGCGTATGAGGCGCGACTCCCATAAAGCGCCTCGGCCGATCCACGGCGCGCCAGCCTCCTCGGCCTTGCGCTGGACCTGATGCGCCGCGGGCGGTGAATAGCGCTGGGTGACGAGCGGGACCCCCCGCTTGGCGATTGCCGCCTTTTCGCCGGCGATGTCGCTCAGCCGGTTTCCGAGCCACTGCCGGTGGTCGATTCCCAGGCCGGCAATTCCACACACCAGCGGCCGGTCCACGACGTTGGTCGCGTCCAGGCGCCCGCCGAGCCCGACCTCCAGGATGCAGGCGTCGGCGGGAGTTCGGGAGAAGGCGAGAAGGGCGGCCGCGGTCGCCACTTCGAAGAAGCTCGGCTCGATGTCCTGGCTGCAGTCGAGAACCTCGGTCAGTAGCTCGGCCAGCTGCTCGTCGGTGACGAGCTTGCCAGCGATCCGAATTCGCTCGTTGAAACGCACCAGGTGCGGGCTGGTGAACATGTGCACATTGAACCCAGCGGCTTCGAGCATCGCCCGGAGGAAGGCACAGGTCGAGCCCTTGCCGTTGGTTCCTGCAATGTGGAGCACCGGCGGAAGGCGGTCCTGCGGGCGGCCCAGCCGGTCGAGCAGCTGGACGATCCGCTCCAGCCCCAGGCGGTCGCCGCCGGGCGATAGCTTCGCCAGCCGGTCGAGCTGCGTCTGGACCGCGCCGCTGTCCGACCGAGCGAAATCGGCCATGTCAGGCGGCTTTCTTCTCCGGCGTCAGATAACCGATCACCTTGGCCAGCGTCTCGGTCAGTTGCTGGCGGGGGACGACCATGTCGATCATCCCGTGCTGAAGCAGATATTCGGCGCGCTGGAAGCCCTCCGGAAGCTTCTCGCGGATCGTCTGCTCGATCACCCGCTGGCCGGCGAATCCGATCAGCGCTCCCGGCTCGGCGATCTGGATATCGCCCAGCATCGCGTAGGACGCCGTCACTCCGCCGGTGGTCGGGTCGGTGAGCACCACGATGTAGGGAAGCCCGGCCTCCTTCAGCTCGGTGATAGCGACCGTGGTCCGCGGAAGCTGCATCAGCGAAAGCACCGCTTCCTGCATGCGCGCTCCGCCCGAGGCGGTGAAGATGACGTAAGGAATTCTGGCAGCGATCGCGGCCCTGATGCCGGCGACGAACGCCGCACCGACGGCGATGCCCATCGATCCGCCCATGAACGCGAAATCCTGGACTCCGACGACCGCCTCGCGGCCACCGATCTTTCCCCGCGCATTGATCAGCGCATCCCGCTCGCCGGTCTTGGCCCGGGCGTCCTTCAGCCGGTCGGTGTAACGCTTGCTGTCGCGGAACTTGAGCGGGTCCTCGCGCACCTCGGGGGAGGGCAGGACCTCATATTTCTCGCCGTCGAACAGATATTGGAAGCGATGCTTCGGACCGATGCGGTCGTGGAAATCACAGCGCGGGCAGACACGCTGGTTGTCCTCCCATTCCTTCAGGAACACCATCGTCCCGCACTTCGTGCACTTGTGCCACAAAGTGTCGGTGGATTGCCGCTTGGGAAGGAAGGGAATGCCGCTTCGGACACGGCTGAGCCAGCTCATCGGATCCTCGCAAAGGTGAGTGTCAGTCGCCGCGCGGTAGGCGCAACGCCCGCCGCTTGTCCACCGTCACAGGGTGGCGGCGATCGTCCTGAGCGCTTCTTCGGGATCCTCGGCCGCTGTGATCGGTCGACCGATCACGAGGATCGATGCGCCGGAATCGAGCGCTTCACGCGGCGTCACCACCCTTTTCTGGTCGGCGACTCCGCTGCCCATCGGGCGAACGCCGGGGACGACGAAGAAGCCATTCGGCCAGGCGGCCTTGGCCGCTTTCACCTCCGCGCCGGAGCAGACGACCCCGTCCAGCCCGGACAAGCGCGCGAGTTCGGCGAGCCGCTCCACCTGTTCTGCGGGCTGCCCGGAAACACCGATCGATTTCAGATCGCCGCCGTCGAGGCTGGTGAGCACTGTCACGCCGACCACCTTCGTCTTCTCCGGAGCGGCCGCCTTCGCTTCCTCGAGCATCGCCCGGCCGCCGGCCGCGTGGACGGTTAAAACCGCGGGCTCCAACGGGCGAAGCGCCTGCGCTGCCTTGGCGACTGTGTTCGGAATGTCGTGAAGCTTGAGGTCGAGGAAGATCGGCAGTCCGATCGAAGCGATTTCCTGAACCCCCGCCGGGCCATTCGCGCAAAAGAATTCCAGGCCGAGCTTCACCCCTCCGGCGCTCGATCTCACCGCCCGCGCAAGCGACGCGGCTCGTTCCAGGTCGGGAGTGTCGATCGCGACGAAGATGCTCTTCATTCGGCCACGTCAGGCTCGGCAGGCACCGGCGGTAGCTCGCGCTGGGCGGCGGCAACCCGGTTTCCGGCGCGCCATAGCTTGGTCCTGAACATCAGCCAGGTCGGGACGAAGCCCAGAAGGAAGCTTATCGCCAGGAGCACCGGGATTTTGATGTCGGCCTGGAGGTTCCCCCACAGGTCGATGGTGACGTCGCGCCAGTTCCTCGCCGCGAACAGACTTATGAGCACGGCGATGACAATCCAGACGAGGGTCTTCAAGAAGCGCAACGGACGCCCTCCCTGCCAACGGCCTTAAGGGAGACCCGCGGGATTGGCCAGACGCGCGCGCCCGAGCATTCATCCCGCCGAATCCTCGCTTCGTCGCAGCGCTCCTCTTCGGCTGTTGAGCGCGGAATCGGCTGCGGCAACAGCGGCCACGGGAGCGGGAGGGATCGTTTGAAGTCATCGTCGAAGATTGTGATCGGGGTTGCCGCTCTCGCTCTAGGCACCGCCTGGATTGCGACGCGCCCGGTTGAGCCGGCCGAGAATAGCCGGACCGCGGCCCGCACACGCCTCGCGACGGTTTCCCCTTCGTCGCGCCACGACGTCGATTATGCGCTTCTGGACTCGCGCCTGCAGCAGTTGATGAAGCGCCCGGCGATGGTCGGGCTGGCGATCGGCGTGGTCGAGAACGGCCGGATCACCTTCCTCAAGGGCTATGGCGAGACGGCTGCCGGCTCGGGCGATCCTGTCACTCCCGAGACGGTCTTCCGCTGGGCGTCCTGCTCGAAGGGCGTTGCGGCGACGATGGTCGCCAAGCTTGCGGAGCAGGGCGCCGTCGATCTCGGCGCGCCGGTTTCGCTGTACAGCGCGACGCTGAAACTTCCCGACCACGCCGAGCAGCGGGCAAGCGTCGCCGACCTGCTCAGCCACCGGCTCGGGATCTACCACAACGCCTACGACGACCGGCTCGAGTCCGGCGAGGACCCGCGGCAGATCCGCAATGAGCTTGGCGGTCTCAGCCTCGTCTGCCAGCCCGGCACCTGCTGGAATTACGAAAACGTCGCTTACGATGCTGCTTCCGAGATCGTCGAGAAGGTCACCGGCAAGCCGTATCACGACGTCGTTGCCCGGAGGCTGTTCGCTCCGCTTGGAATGACCAGCGCAAGCGTGTCACGGGAAGGGCTGATGAGCGCCAAGAGCTGGGCTCGCCCGCACAACGCGGGGAAGCGGGTCATTGAGCTTTCGGATGCTTATTATCGCGTGCCGGCCGCGGGCGGCGTCAACAGCGACGTCAAGGACATGGCCATGTGGATGCTCGCCCAGATGGGCGAGATGCCGGACGTCATTTCGCCCAACGTGCTCAATGCGCTCCATTCAAGGCAGGCAAAAACTGCCAATGAACGGCGCCGGCTGCACATGCCGCCGGAGCCGCTGACCGGCGCGTGGTACGGCTTCGGCTGGCGAAGCTACGACTATGCCGGCCACGTGATCGTCGGCCACCGCGGCGGAGTGGACGGGTACCGTTCGCTGATCCTGTTCGATCCCAAGAAGAAGAGCGGGGTGGTTGCTCTATGGAACAGCAACACCAACCAGCCCGGCGGGCTGGAGTTCGAGGTGATGGACATGATCTATCACCTTCCATTCCACGACTGGCTACGCGTGAACCAGAGTGGCGCGCCCACTCCGGAAGCGGATGACGAGAACAGCGAAAGCAGCGGCGGCGGCACGACCTGAGCCGCCACCCGCGGCTATTGGACGTAGATGGTCGTGTGCATTCCCATCTGGTCGTGCATGAAATGGCTGCAATGCGCAGGGTAGGTGCCGCGCGCCGGTATGAGGGTCACTGACATGCTCCGGTGCGGCATCACGTGGACCTCGCCCTTCATCGTAGTTCCGTTGACGATCCGCGAGTGGGCGAAGAACGCCGGCGCCTTGAACGAATGGCCGCCGCCGGAGACGTTGGTGAATACCATGGTCACCGGCTGGCCGGCTCGAAGCACGATCGGCGAGGGGTTGAACCCGAAGCTGTAGAGCTGGACGGGAACCGCCGGGGCAGGCGGTTGCGCCGCACCGGGCGCTGCGAATGCAAGAGCAGCGATCAGGAAAAGAGCTGGTTTCATCGAAAGCCTCCGCTTGGTCGACTCGCGCCCAGCCCAAGCGCGTCGTCCGGAAACGTGCCTGGCCAAATTAGGTTGCGAAGGCAAGTGCGGGCGGCGGGGGCGCCGCCGCCCGTTGCTTACAGTTAGTCTTGAGCTTCCATTCTGTGCTTGATCCGACTGATCTGGTCGTGTCCTGAGCGGACTGACTGATACGCCTGTTCGACCACCTGGCGGACCTCATGGCTGAGGTCGCCGCTACCGAGCGCGGTTTCGAACTTCTCCTTGAGATAATCCTCACCGGCTTCGACCGAGTTGATCACCCGCTCGTCGTCGCGGCCGGTCACTGCGGCCTTGAGGTCAAGCCAGGTCTGATGGGTCTTGCCCATGAAAGAGCCGTCGTCGGGCGGATTGCCTCCGAGACGGCGAATTTCGGAACGGAGAGACTCAACCACCTGCCTGCGCTCGCCCGCATGTTCGCGGAAAAGCTCCTGGAAGCGCGGGTTTTCGCTGTTTTCCGCTGCCTCCTGATAGCCGTTGACGCTGTCGATCAGCGTCGTCGTCAGCGTTTCGAGAACGCCAACCTGTGCGTCGTTGTCCATTGAAATTTCCTCTCTGGTGATTGCTCATGACAAGAACGCCCCAGCATCGAAGCCGATGCGCGATGCCGAGAAAATTGCGACGGGCGGGGATTCGGTGCAGTCAGTGCGTGGGGGAGAACTGCCATGGCACTGACGCGTCGGGGGCTGCTGCAGCGAATCGGGGCGGCAGGGGGCGTCGGCGCCGCCTACGCCGCGATGGAAATGCTGGGGCTCGCGATCCCCACGCCCGCAAATGCCGAGAATTTCGAGCTTCCGCCGGGTGCCGGGCGCGGCAAGTCCGTGGTCATCCTCGGCGCCGGAATCGCCGGACTGGTCTCGGCCTTCGAGCTACAACGCGCCGGTTACGACGTTACGGTCCTTGAGGCGCGCCACCGTGTCGGCGGGCGCGTGTGGACGGTCCGCGGCGGCGACTATGTCGAGCAATTCGGAATGCCGATCCAGCGCGCGGAATTCGACGAGGGCCTCTATTTCAACGCAGGCGCCGCCCGCATCCCGTCCTCCCACCGCGTCATCCTCGGCTATGCGCGGCGCTTCGGCGTTCCGATGGAAACGTTCGTCAATTCCAACCGCAACGCCAGCTGGGACTTCGCAGGCAAGGTCCGGCAGGACCGGCGGATGGTTCTCGACCTTCAGGGACACATCGTTGGCTTGCTCGCCAAGGCCATCGACCAGCATGCGCTTGACCAGGCAATGCCCAAGTCGGAGCTCGCCCAGTTCCGCCGTTTCCTGCAATTCTACGGCGGGCTCGCGCCTGACGGCAGCTACCAGAATGTCGGCGGAGCCTCCGGCTACGCAGTCGAACCCGGAGCCTATGACCAGGCACCCAGCGACCTGCCGCCACTGAGCCTTCGCGAGACCTTGCCCACTCCCGCCATAGGCCTCCCGCACGTCTTCGAGTTTATCCCCGACATGCAGGCGACGATGCTCCAGCCGGTCGGCGGAATGGATCGGATCGCCTACGCGATCTACGAGCAGGTGAAGCCCCTGGTGCGGTTCGGGACTCCGGTCACCGCCATCCGCAGGTCGGGCGATCGCGTCCGCATTGAGCACGGGCCCCAGGTTACCGAAGCTGACTATTGCGTCTGCACTCTCCCGATGAACCTCCTGTCGCGAATTCCGAATGATTTTTCAGCCGCGAAGAAAGCCGCGATCTCGAGCGCGCCCGCCTATTTCAAGAGCGTGAAGGTGGCTTTCGAAAGCCCGCGGTTCTGGGAGAGCGACGACCAAATCTTCGGCGGCCTCGCCTGGACCGACCGGAAGAACGAGAACGTCATCTATCCGTCCAACGGCTTCAACCAGCACAAGGGCGTGCTCGTCGGCGCCTATGTCGCCGGCTGGACCAACCAGGATAATCCGGACGCCTTCGCCGCGCTCAGCAACGAAGAGCAGTTCAAAATCGTGCGGGACTCCATCGAAGCCCTGCATCCCGGCAAGTCCAAGCTCATGTCGAAGCCGGTAACGGTGCGATGGGGCCGGACGCCTTATTCCGAAGGCGTCAGTCCGCTGTGGCCCGGCAATGGCGGGCAGGGTCCCCGCGGGCCCCAGTATTCAGAGCTGTTCAAGCCCGAAGGGCCGATCGTCTTCGCGGGCGAGCATCTGAGCTACCAGCCCGCATGGCAGGAGGGTGCAGCTGTCTCAGCGCATGCCGCGTTGAAGCTTCTTCAGGCGATGGCGGCGGAGCGGACCACGGCCGCCGCCTAACTTCCGACGCCCGGAAGCATCGCGGCGATCGGCGCCCAGCTGTGGGTGCCCATAAGCACCATCGGGATAGTCGCCGCGACCGCGCACGCGCAGAACGCGGTCCAAGTAGCCGGATGAACCCTGCCGGTCGTTTTCCGATCCCAGATGAACAGCGGCGTGAACAGCAGCAACATGCCCGCGAACAGCTGGATGAAAAATCCGGCGAACGTCGGCGGCGCCAGCGGGATCCGCGAGAACCCAGGGCCGAATACCACCAGGATCGAAGCGCCGAGCATCAGCCGCTTGTGCCACTGAGCCTCGCGCCGGCGTCTCCAGCCTTCCTCGATCAGGAAAGCGAAGGACGGGATCACCGCTAGCGGGACAATCGTCCACTCCAGCGACGTGGTGAAGGGAGGATTGCTGCCACGCGCAACGCCCCACACAGCCGTCATGTACATGACGCCAATCATCAGGACTGCGAACGCGACCCAGGCGATGCCGAGGCGCATATGCAGCTTATGCTTGCGCGCGGAAATGAGCTGGGTCTGGGCGATGAAAATTCCCATCCACGCGGTGAACACGAGCCCGTGGAATATCACCGAGGGCGGAAGCGTCGGGTTCGGTCGCGGGTAGGGCGGGACGACACCGCGCAGGTAGAAACTGGGCCCGAAACCGAGCAGGACGATGAGCACCAGGAACAGTGCCATCCGCGTGTAGAACTTGCGCTCCGACGCAAGGCGATCCTGAGTTGAAACAGCTACGGTAGCCATCGGCGAACCCCCCTTGCCGTTGGAAGCGGCGACTGTAGCAAGGCAGTCCGATTCGCGGCAAATCGCTTTCGCTGGCGCTCGTTACGGCGGCGCGATAAGCCTCTGCTTACGGAGGACCGATGATGGCTCGATATCGTGGATTCGCGCTCTTGACCGCTTTGCTTTGCGCGCCTGCCGCGGGTTGGGCACAGTCCGGCGGCACGCCGCTTCCAGCCGGGACGACTGAGCATGTCGCGATTGCCGAAAGCCCGATCGCCGCGGCCGTCGCGAGCCCGGCTCGGACGGCCGACAATGTCAAGCTCGACGAATCCCGAAAGCCCGCGGAGGTCCTTGAGTTCTTCGGATTACAGCCGGGGATGAACGCGATCGATATGTTCGGCGCCAACCGCTACTGGTCCGAGATCATGGCGCCCGTCGTCGGACCGTACGGCTCCGTCGTGGTGTGGCAAGCGACGCAATTCATGAACGACAAACGCCGCTCCGAGTTCGCCGAATTCGCCGCTCGCCAGCCGAACGTCGCGCTGATTTCCAGCCCGTTCGAGAACCCGCTGCTGGGCACGAACCGCTACGACTTCCTGATGATGAACATGGACTACCATGACGTCTATTGGCAGAATCCCGAGCGCAAGATCCCACGCATGGACCCGGACACATGGGTCAAGGCGCTCTACTCGGCGATGAAGCCGGGCGCGGTGGTCGGCATCATCGACCATGTCGCAAGCCCCAACGACGACCCGCGAGCGACGGTCGAGAAATATCACCGGATCGATCCGGCCGTAGTGAAGGCAGATTTCCAGCGCGCCGGCTTCGTTCTTGAGGCGGAAAGCAACATCCTTCGCAATCCGGCCGACGATCACACGCTCAACGTGTTCGACGAGAAGATCCGCGGAAAAACCGACCGCTTCATCTTCAAGTTCCGGAAGCCCGCTTGAGCGATAGCGGGCAGCCGACGATCAGGGCACCGAAGCCGGCGTTGGTGCTGGCGGCCCTGGTCGCGGGAATATTGCTTGGGATCCTGAGCTCGCGAACGTCTCCCGAGGCGCGCGACATTTTCGCCCAGGTCGCTTCGACCGTAGGAGGGCTGTGGCTATCCGCGCTCGAGATGACGGTGGTTCCGCTGATCGTGGCGCTGCTGATTACCGGCATAGCGGCAAGCGCCGAAGCCGCTCGGGGCGGGCGGATCGCCGGCCGCGCGGTCCTGTGGATAGTCATCCTGTCGACCTCCTCGGCGATCGTCGGCATGGTCCTGAGCCTGCTGCTCGTCCAGCTGGTGCCCGTGTCGCCCGAAGCCGCCGAGGCGCTTCGGTCCAGCGTCTCGGCCGGCACTTCCGCCGCCGCTGGCGCGGGGCAGAGTCTCGGCTCCTTCTTCAAGGCGCTGATCCCGCCGAACATCGTCTCGGCTGCGGCCAATTCGGACATCCTCGCCCTAGTGGTGGCCACGGTGCTGTTCGCTCTCGCCGCGACCCGCATCGCCGCTGCTAGGCGGAAGAGCATCGTCGATTTCTTCGCCGCAGTGAGCGACGCCTTCCTTGTGATCATCGGCTGGGTGCTGTGGCTCGCGCCCGTCGGCGTTCTCGCCCTTGCCTTCGGGCTTGGCGCCGCAGCGGGAGGTACCGCCTTCGCCGCACTGTTCAACTACCTGCTCGTGGTTTGCGCCGTTGGGCTGGTAGTCACTCTCGCCGCCTATCCCATCGCGGTGGCCGTCGGAGGAGTCCCGCTGGTCCGGTTTGCCAAAGCGCTGCTTCCCCCGCAGGGGATCGCCATTTCCACGCGCTCGTCGCTGGCCTGCCTTCCGGCCATGCTGACCAGTGCCCGCGAACTCGGCATTCGCGACGAGGTCGCCGACGTCAGCCTTCCGATCGCAGTCGCTTTGTTCCGCGGCACGGGGCCGGCGATGAACATCGCGGTCGCGGTCTATGTCGCGCACGCGCTTGGGATGGAGCCGGGCTTCGGCGCGATACTTGCTGCCACCGCCGTCGGCGCGGTGATGAGCTATGCTGCGATCAGCCTGCCAGGCGAGATCAGTTACATCAGCTCGATCGCTCCGATCGCAATTGCGCTCGGCGCGCCGATTGGCCCGCTGGCGCTGCTGGTGGCGGTGGAGATGATCCCCGACGTGATCCGGACGCTTGGCAATGTGTGCCTCGACGTTGCGTTGGCCGCGGTGGTCGGCAGATCAAGGTAAACCCGTAGCCCGGTTACCTCCGTTCGTCGGTTCGGACTCTCACGGACGCCGTTTGTAGCCGTGCCGACAATTCGCCTCCTGCCCGTCGACAACCTGGCGATTTGGCCGCCGGACAAGCGCATCAAAGGCTCGCGGCGCGGCGAATCATCAAGCCCCCAGCCGCCGCGTCGCCAAAGGAGATGCGACATGATCAAGACCATTTCGGCAATTGCCGCCTTGCTCGTCGCCTCGGCCCTCGTAGTGCCGACCGTCAGCCAGGCCTCGGTGTCAAATTCGGTTCGCGTATCGTACGCAGATCTCAACCTCGGCTCCGAAACTGGCGCCTGGATCCTCGAGCGGAGAATCTCTTCCGCTGCCCGGATCGTATGCGAGATAGAAGACTCGCGTGAGTTGGCTCTGCGCCAAGCGACGGTTGTGTGCCGAACTCAGGCGATCGCCGATGCGCAGCCTGCGTTCAATGCGGCCCTGGCGGCCGCCCGGAACCCATCGGTGACCGCCCTTCCGGCAACCATTACTGTCATTGCGCGATGAGTGATTGCAGGCCGCTGCGCGTCTCCGGGCGCGTGGCGGCCGCGCATCAGCGTCCGGCGATCGCCCGGACCCGATCCGAATAGAGGCGGCCGACCGGCTGCTCGGTCCCGTCGCCGAGCCTTGCGATCCAGCGCCCGGAGGGGTTCCGGCTGAAGCCGATGATGAAGTCCTTTCGGACGATCGCCGAGCGATGGAGCCGAACGAACAGGGAAGGGTCCAGCCCTTCCTCGAGCGCGGTCATCGAATGGTGGATCAGCCAGCTTCGGCGGCCGACGTGAAGCCGCATGTAATCGCGTTCGGCCGATACGCGGTCGACGTCTCGGGCGGCGATCCTGACGAGACCGCTGAGGTCGGATGCCCAGAATTCGTCGATCCATTCCGACGGGGCCGCGGCCTGAGTCGACGGCGCTCGGTGGTGATCGACATAGTCGCGGGCGCGGTCCAGCGCTCGCTGCAGTCGATCCGGCTCGACCGGCTTCATCAGATAATCGACGGCAGCCACTTCGAACGCTGCGACCGCGAACTGGTCGAAGGCGGTCACGAAGATGACGGCGGGGGTGGGCCTTTGGCTTGCGAGCGACCGTGCGACGTCAATCCCGTCGAGTCCCGGCATTGCGATATCGAGGAGCAGCGCATCCGGCTCGAGCGCCTTGGCCATGCTAACGGCCGATTCTCCGTCGCTAGCGGTACCGACGAGGGTTGCGCCCTTCGTCCGCGACAAAAGCACCTGCAGGCGTTCCGCTGCGAGAGGCTCGTCGTCGGCGACCAGCACCCTCAACGACGGGGAGTCAGGCATTGCCCTCGACCGGCATCGTCAAGGTCACCTTGTAGCCACCCTCTGCGGTCGGACCGGACCGGCACTGGGCCTTGGTTCCGAAGCGCGTCTCCAACCGCTCGGTGACATTGGTGAGGCCAAGCCCCGTGCCTTCATGAGTGGCAGCTGGAAGCGCATTCTTGCGTCCGTTGAGAAGCCGGTTGGTGACGGTGATCGCCATCCGGCGGTTGCCCAGGTTCTCTGCTTTGATCTGGACCAGCATCTTCTGGCGGGTCTTCGACACTCCGTACTTTATCGCATTCTCGACGATCGGCTGCAGGATCAGCGCGGGCAGGCGAGCCGACTCCAGCTCTTCGGGAACGTCGATCTCGACCTTCAGCCGGTCAGGGAAGCGGGTCATCTCGATTTCGAGGTAAAGGCGCTGGAGGTCGATCTCCTGCGCAAGGCTGATGTCCGCCGCAGGATCGAGCGACAGGCTGCTTCGGAAGAAGGTCGAAAGCGCCAGGAGCATGGCCTCCGCGCGGTCGTTTCGCCCCGTCATCACCAGCGAAGACAGCGAATTGAGCGTGTTGAAGAGGAAGTGCGGATTGACCTGGTACCGGAGTGCCCGAAGCTGCGCCGTCTGCGCCGCGGTTTCCGCTTCGGCGGCTCGCCGTTGCGCGTTCAGCGCCTGCCCCTGCGCCTGCATCGCCAGGTAATAGGCGCTCCACGCCATGAAGAAGAACAGCCAGGCGACGACTGAATCCGTCGCGATCCGGAACTGCGTATAGGGCTCCAGTGCGTTGACGTCCGGCCAGGTGATGACAAGCGGCGGATGGCCATCGCGCTCGATCCGCTCGGAATTGCCGAGTTCGGTGATCCGGTACCCCTCCAGCGAGACGTAGTGGACCTCGTCCTGCGGCTTGTCCTGGTAGCGGTCGGCATACAAAAGGATGGCGGCCATCGCAGCAGCCGCCGCGATCGAGGAGGCCGTGGCGATGACCGCTCGCCGGCGAAGGCTTGCACCGCGGGTGAGCCGCGCAAGGCTCAGATAGATTGCGAACGTCAGCGCAATTCCAACGCCGATCGTCAGCGCCTTGTTTTCAAGGACCGTTTGAGGATCTCGGCCGAGAAAGGCCCGAAGCACGACGGTCAAGGCGTAGAAGAGCCAAAAACCCAAGATGGATTTCACCGCCAGCGGCCAATCGGCGAGGGTGCGTTCCCGAAGCGGATGCTGAAGCGGTTTCATACTTTGCCTCTTAAGCCTCGACGGCCCGGCCCGCCATTGCGCAGCACGCGTGTTCGCAGAACCTGCCGAGCCACCGGTCGAAAGCGTCCAGCTGCCGGAACGGCTTTTCCTGTCCGCTCGTTGTGGATTCAAAATGATTGCGGGAGCGAGCCAATGACCGACGTGCCAACCAAGAAGCGCCAGCCGCCGCCTGCTGTTCAATCAGCAGCGCCTGAGCGGGAGCTCGAACGGAAGCTGCGCGAAAATCCCCACGATTGCGACGCCAAGGTCGACGTTGGAAGCGACGAGTCCATGGATGCATCCGACCCACCCTCGGTGGTTCAGCCCGAGCATTCGGAGCCGGTGCCTTCATCCACTTTCGACGAGGACTGAGCCCAGCGAATCGTAACGCGCGCGTTTCGATGCGTTGCTGATAATCAACACACGACTGCTGTTCCGGCGGTCCGTGAAATATTAACGTTGCGCACCGGTCCCCCCTCTGATTCAATCATGAACGGGGGTGGGATAAGTGGTTAAGCAATACGTAACTGTAAAAACCGCATGATCCTGCTCGGGCAAAAGGAGTCGGGATCATGATTACGAGGACCAGCCAGCCAGCCAACGGCGCGTTGCTGCTCTCGGAAATGAAGGAGTTTGCGGGCTTCTCGAAAGCGACCCAGCGGTACATCCGCCGCTCGCTGGACGTAGCCTACGGACGCCGCGATCCGATCGACTGCTGGGCCCGCGACGAGGGTGAGGCGGCTTCGATCCGCGCCCAGGCGCGCCTCTACAAGCAGCTCGACCATCTTCGCATGCAGGTTCCCGATGACAGCGGCCTCGACATGATCGAGCCGTTCATCGGCACGCTGATCACTCTTGCCGCCTTCGACCTCGGCCAGGACCGGCTTCCGAATTTCGCTGCCTTCCGCTTCCTCTACGAGCGGCTGATCGGGGCTTCGGCGCGCCCGTGGCTTCCGGCTGCCTTCTGCTCGGCGGCCGCGCTTCCGCACCTTCACCCGGATCGCCGCAGGACTCTCCTCCAGTCGATCAGCGAGAGCGCTGCGACCGCGCCGGGCTGGTCCAGCCGCGAGCCGGCTTTCTGGCTGGAGTGGGTAGAGAAGGTCGACGTCCGCGCCGCAGCGTAGGACAGATCTAAGGTTCCACTTTCACCGACGGATAGATTTCCGCGAGCTGGCGGATCGAGTCTGCCGCATTCTTGTGATGGATGAAGATGCCGCCGGCGTCCTCCCACAGGTGTCGGTGGTTCTCCCGGTCGTCGACGAGCACGTCGCCTGGATCCATATGCAGATGCTTCTGCCGCGCCATGGTCGTGATGATCGGCACACCGGGGAAATGCTCGGCTGCCCAGTGCTCCTTCTGCGGGGCTGCCCATTTGCCCAGCGGCAGGCCTGTCAGGATCGTCGGCCTAAGGTGCTTCACAGCCTCGAACAGCTGCTGGGCGTCAGGCATCTCCGGCAGGTCCCCGTAGAAATTCGGGGCTCGCGCCAGGCGCTTCCAGAACTCCCCCCTGCCATGCCGTTCCTCGAAGACCGCCGCAGTCATGCCCAAGGTCGCCTTCGCCCCGGCATCGAAGTCGGCCAGCACGCCGTCGCAGTCGAGGAACAGGTGCGGCTGCTTCGTCACCATTTGAACTTCGCCGCCTCGAGCTCAATCGGAATCGGCCTGTCCAGCCGCTGCCAGCCGCGCTCGCGGAGCACGTCATTGCTTTCCCTCGCCCGCCGTCCTTCGCCGAGCGACCAAGTGATGTGATAGGTCGACCCGTCCGGCCGGTCGGTTGTCCCGTCGATCTCCACGACCAGGCACTCCAGGCTGTCGTCGTCATCGCCATGGCCGACGATGCGCGCTTCGACGTCGCGGGGCAGGGGCGTGTCTTCCGTCGCTCCGGTCTGGAGAGTCACATGGTCGGCGATCGTGCGCTCATATTTGGGTGGGAAGCGCTCGAGCAGCCGCTCGCGCTCGCCGTTGCGGGGGAGTTTCCAGCCTGTGACATATCCGGCCATCTTGGCCTCAACCTTCGTGAGGCGAGCCGGTTTCAGCCAAGCCGCCGGACGAGCTCGCGGGCGAACTCGGCAAGCGTGTCGTCGCGGGCGCCCATGATAACGATCCGGTCGCCCTCCCGCGCTTCCGACAACAGCTTCTCGCCGATCGCCGCGCGGTCGGCCACATGCTCGACATTGGCGCCTTCAGAGAGAATCTGCTCCGCCAGCCATTCCGACCCGCGCGAGCGGTCGACCGTTCCGCCGTGATAGACCGGGTCGGGCAGGTAGAGCCGATCGTGGGTGCCCATCGCCTTCGCGAAGCTCTCCGCTAGCTGCTCGCCCATCTTCGCGATCGGGCCGTAACCGTGCGGCTGGAACATGATCAGAAGCCGCCCCTCGTGCGCGCGAAGGGTGGCCAGGGTGGCGTCGATCTTGTCGGGATTGTGGGCGAAATCATCGATCACCGTCACTCCGCCGGCCACGCCCACGGTTTCGAGGCGGCGGCGGAGACCTTCGAACCGTCCCAGCGCGGCAGCCGAGTCGCCGACGGGCACGCCAAGCTGGCGAGCGGCGGCAATGGCGGCGAGCGCGTTGGACGCATTGTGCCGGCCCGGGACCTTGAGCTGGACCTCGTGACGCTTGCCGTCATGGTCGACGTCGAAGCACACGCCCACTGGAAGCAGTTCGAGATTCCGCCCGGCGAAGTCCGCTGTGGGAGAATCGAATCCGTATCCGACCACCTTCTCGCCGGGGACAGCATCGCCAAGCGCCCGAGTCTCCGGGTCATCCAGGTTGACCACCGCCTTGCGGGAGGCGGCGAGGAAGCCGGCGAACAACCCGCGAAGCTCAGCCATTTCCTTGTGGTCGAGGCTGATGTTGGTCAGCACGGCGACTTCCGGCCGGTACAAGGCGATCGACCCATCGCTCTCGTCCACCTCGCTGACGAACAGGTCGCTGTCGCCGACCAGGGCGCTTGCGAACGGTGCTTCGTCGGTAATGAAATTCTTCATCACCGCGCCGTTCATCACCGTCGGCTTGCGGCCGCACGCATGGAGGATCCAGCCGATCATGCCGGTAACCGTCGACTTGCCGCTGGTCCCGCCGACAGCGACGCTGTGTCCCGCCTGATTGAGGAGCTTTGCGAGCAGCTCCGGGCGGCGCATTTGTGCAAGGCCGAGATCATTGGCCCGAACGACATCCGGCACGGTGTCCTCGACTGCCGCGGAGGTCACCAAGGTCTCTCCCGGCCTCAGGCCCGATCCGTCCTGCGGAAACAGGTCGATGTCGAGCGAGCGGAGATAATCGAACTTGGGGGCGGTGCGGCCAGCGTCGAGCGACCGGTCGGAACCGGCGACCTTGGCCCCGGAAGCCCGGAGGATCGACGCTAGCGGAAGCATTCCGCTGCCACCGATTCCGCAGAAGAAGTAAGCCTGTCTGTCCATGCCCGCGCCCTATTGGGCGAAGCCGCCGATGGCTAGTGGCAAGCCCCGCCGTCGGGCCATCCGGTCCATCCCGGGCCATGGACGACACGCCCCGGCTTCGCTCCGGTGTGCGTGCCGTCCTTGAGCACCTGGACTCCATTGACGAACACGTCGTTCACGCCGGTGGCGAGCTGGTGCGGCTTGGCATAGGTCGCATTCTCCTTGATCGTCGCGGGATCGAAGACGACCACGTCGGCATAATAGCCGCGCCTCAGCGCGCCGCGGCCGCGGATCCCCAGGTTGGTCGCCGGAAGCCACGACAGTCGGTGGATCGCGTCCTGCAGGGTCGCAGCCTTTTCGTCGCGGACGTAGTGGCCGAGCAGGTGCGCGACATTCCCGTATGCGCGTGGGTGCGTGCTCGACTTTAGGAACACGCCCTCCGGAGCAGGCGCTTCCGCGTCGGAGCCGAAGCTCATCCACGGCAGGCCGACCTCGCGCTTCACATTGTCCTCGCTCATCAGGAAATAGATGGTCCCGACGCGGCTGTTGTCTTCGCTGACCAGCTCGATGGCCGTCTCCTCGGGGCTCTTGCCGCGCATCTTGGCGACTTCAGCGAGCGTCTTGCCGGTCAGTGGCTTGAGCTTGGGGTTCTTGAACGACACCAGCAGCACGTTCTCCGCTCCGCCGGAGAGGATCAGGAGGTTCTCCCACTCGTTCGTGGGGGTGCGCATCTCCTCGATCACTCGGGCGCGGACCTTCGGGTCCTTCATCCGCTTGATCCACGCTTCAAGGCCGCCGCTCTGGACCCAAGTCGGCATTGCCGCATCGAGGCCGGTTGCTCCCGCGGTGTAGGTATACATGTCGGCGGTAATGCGCTGCCCCGAGGCTCGGGCCGCTTCGACTCGGGCGATAGCAGCGTCGAGCTTGTTCCAGTTTGGCTTTCCTGCCTGCTTGAAGTGATAGATTTCCGCCGGAGCGCCGGAATCGCGGCTGATCTGGATCAGTTCGTCGATCGCCTCGATGAGCTTGTTAGCCTCGGACCTCATGTGGCTGATGTACATCCCGCCGCACTTGCCAGCCTCGGTCGTGATCGCCGTCAGCTCCGGAGTCTCCGCATAGGTGGCCGGCGCGTAGATCAGCGACGATCCGACGCCCAGGGCTCCGTCCTTCATCGCCTGCCGCACAAGCGCCCGCATCCGCTCGAGCTGCGCCGGCGTCGGGTCGACGTCCTTTTCGCCAAGCTCGTGAACCCGGACAGTCGTCGCGCCGATGAAAGAGGCGACGTTGGGCGAGATTCCGCGTTTGGTGATCCAGTCGAGATATTGGGCGAGGGTGGTCCACCGGATCGGATATTTTATGTCGCCTTGGCGCTTGAGCGCATTGGCCTTCATTTCGGGCGTGAGAGGACCCATCGAATCGCCTTCGCCGAAAACCTCCAGGGTCACACCCTGGTCGATGTCGCTGAGCGCCCTTCCATCTTCGATCAGGCTCTCAACTGCCCAGCTCAACATGTTGATGAAGCCGGGAGAAACAGCTTCACCGGTAGCGTCGACGACCTTCGCCGCGCTGCCGGGCGCGCTGGGCCCGACGTAAACGATCTTGTCGTCCTTGATCGCGACGTCACCGACGAAAGGCTGTCCTCCCGACCCGTCGTAGATCGTGCCTCCGCGGATCAGCACGCTGTAATCGCTGCCCGCGGGCTGCGGCTGTGCCGCCGACGCCAGGAGCAATGCTGCGAACCCAATTCCCGTTGCTGCTGCTTTCTTCACTTGTGTCGCCTCCCCAACTCGGGCGAAGCTGCACTATCTGGCGAGGCAACGCCACCGGGTTCGGGGGGTCAATGAGAATTGCGGTCGTAGCGCCAAGCAACCAGCTCAGCCGGGAGGCGGCGGCCAAGGTGGAGGCGTTGGTTAGGGAGCGCGGCGATTCCGAACTGTTCGTCCACCCGCAATGCTTTCTCAGCGCCGGCCATTTTGCTGGGACGGATGACCAGCGGCTCCAGGCACTTCGCGAAGTCATGGCCGATCCCGCGATCGACGCGATCTGGTTCGCTCGCGGCGGCTACGGCTCGAACCGCATCGCCGAAGCGGCGGCCCGCGACTTTCCGGACACGGCGCGATCCAAGCTGTTCATGGGTTACAGCGACACCGGCTTCCTGCTCGCCGCCTTCCACAAGGCCGGACTGCGGGTCGCTCACGGCCCGATGCCGCAGGATTCGCTTCGCAAAGGCGGCGAGCAGGCGGTGAGCCGGGCGCTCGACTGGCTAGTTCGCCGCGACTCTTCGGCGCTTGAACCTCGCCTCCAGCCGCCGGCGATGGCCTTCAACCTGACGGTCCTGTCGAAGCTGCTCGGAACGGTGCTCGAGCCTGAATTCGCCGGTGTCGAGCTGCTCATCGAGGAAGTGAGTGAGCATCACTACCGGATCGACCGCCTGATGTTCCACATAACCTCGAACCCGAACGTTCGCCGGGTTGCCCGGATTCGCCTCGGCAGGGCCTCGGACATCCCCGAAAACGATCCGCCATTCGCGCATGACGAGCAGGCGATCGTCGCTGACTGGTGCAGACGTTCGGGCATCGAATTGGGGGAGCCGGCGGACATCGGCCACGACAGCGCAAACAGGGTCGTTCCGTTCGGCCGTTTCGCCGACTGACTACAGAGTGGGAATCGCCATTGCCAAGAGGGGCGCTTTGCGCTCTACAAATAGCAGAACAACAGGAGGGCCACATGGCACAAGGGACTGGTCGTAAAGCAGGGGGCGGGTTGGCCCGTCCGGTTCAACCTTCGGCGGATCTCGCGAAGATTACCGGCAACGATCCGCTGCCGCGCAGCCAGGTCGTTTCGAAGGTGTGGGATCACATCCGCAAGAACAACCTGCAAAACCCTCAAAACAAGAGGGAAATCGTTGCGGACGCGACGCTGAAGCCGATTTTCGGGGGCAAGGATCGGGTCAGCATGTTCGAGATGAACAAGCACCTGTCGAACCATCTCAAATAAGCTTCAGACCCACTGGAGCATGAGGGACTCGCGAGCGATCGCGGGTCCCTTTTTCTTTGGAGGCGACAGCGACTCGGCTTGGCCGATCAGCCTCTCCATAGGCCGTCGAGCCTTTCTCGGGTCACCGGATAGCCGATTCCCTCCGGAATCGTGATGAAATTCTCACCGCCAATCTCCTCGACCCAGGGGGTGATCGGCTCGATCGCGTGAGCCTGCGCGTCCGCGCGGAGGGCCTCGAAGCTTTCGTGCAGCGCGATCCGCTCCAGGTTGCGGCGGGTAGGGAAAATCAGCCTGGCATCGCCCACCCTGTCGCGCTCAAGCGCCTCGGCTGCGGTGATCCA
Source organism: Sphingomonas anseongensis (assembly GCF_023516495.1). Taxonomy (NCBI): domain Bacteria; kingdom Pseudomonadati; phylum Pseudomonadota; class Alphaproteobacteria; order Sphingomonadales; family Sphingomonadaceae; genus Sphingomonas; species Sphingomonas anseongensis. The sequence goes on along the minus strand of NZ_JAMGBC010000001.1, from coordinate 723,105 downwards.
CGAGGCTCCGCTGCATTCGCCTTCCACTACTCGCGGTTCGCGAAGGGGAGCGGGCGCGCTGGCAAGGAAGAAGAGCGTGTCGAAGCGCCGCGTTGAGTGGAATTTCGGAACCCATCGGGCGAAGGGGATGAGCGAATCCAGCTCCAGCCTTAGTCCGTGGCGCTGAAGAAGCGCGCCGAACGGGTCGTCGGCGAGAAGTTCGCGCTGCAGCTGGATCGACAGCGTTTGGTCGGGAACCGGATCGAGCCCGGCCGGGATGGCTGTCTCCTCGACCGTTTCGCGAATTGCTGCGACAGCCGCGGCGGAGGCTTCGTCGGCGGCCAGGGAGCGGTCGCCGTCGTCGATCCTTCCTCCCGGAAACACCAGCGCTCCGCCGGCAAAGGCCATGCCCTGCGCTCGCTCGACCATGAGCAGCTCGGGCGCACTGTCTGGCCGCTCGCGCACGAGCACTAGCGTTGCGGCTGGTATTGCGGGGCTTTGGGTCAAGCGCCCGCGCTACATTCCCTGGATATTCTCGTCCGCGGGCGTTTCCGGTCCGGTAGCGTTGTCGAGCGCCTTGGCTTCCTGGTTGAGCTGCTCCGCTTGGTTCTCGAGCGCGGCGGCCTCGGACGCGACATTTGCGGCGTCGTTGGACAACTCGTCGAGGTTCTGCGCGTCGGTCGCCTGAGCCTCGTTGAGCTGGTCCTGGTTGCCGCGGTTGCAGGCGCCAAGCGCGAGCAGGCTGCAGGTGAGGGCGAGCAGAGTGGCTTTCTTCATTACTTTCCTCGTGCGTGAAGGTCTGGTGGACAGATAACAGCACGCGCCCGCCGATTGCCAGACCGCAACGCAAAATCGGTGGAATTCTTGTGATTTGCCTCCCGAATCCCTATCTCAGGGGGGTCGGGGCAACCCGGCTATGTCGGTAGACTGCTACGTGGAATAGGCATTTCGGACCCGGGGGGCAGTACCCCGGCGCCTCCACCACCAGCGGCACCTCTCGGAACGAGGGGCTGTTGCTGATGGGGGCGAAATAGGATCGACGAGTGTAATAAAGACGTGGTTGCCGATCGGATTGAGTCACCGTGACGGCTCATTTTCACAAGTGCCAACGACAACGAGGCACTCGCGATTGCCGCGTAACTGACGTCCTAACGGACTGACGTTACAAAGCTTAAGCGCGGTCGGACCCCACCGGGCAACAGAAGGGGATTCCAGCGGTTCGGAGGGCACCGGGCAACAGAAGCCCTCCACCTTTCCTTTCACTGCCAGTGGTGCCACGCTCCCGCGATCGTTTCGGGGGAGGATTTTCCATGCGCCACGTCGCCATCGCGGTACTTCTTGTCAGCTGCTCAATGCCTGCGTTGGCCGAGCCCACGCCCAAGGAGCAGCTGCTAGCGCCTCCGGCCGATGCCGCTCACTATGTGGTTGTTTCGACGGCCGGCAAGCACGGCGACGAATATGTGTGGACGCTGCCAGACGGGCGCCTCGCCTTTCGCGAATCCATCCTCCTTCGCGGCCTGACATTCGAAACCGACGAGACAATGCGGCTCGGTCCCGACGGGATGCCCGCTGACGTCGTCATCCGCGGAGTCACCCCGCAAGGCGATGCCGCCGAGACGTTCACGGTCGCCGGCGGGAAGGGGAGTTGGGTCAGCCCGGTCGACAAAGGCGGTGCGCCTTATTCCACCGCCAGCTATTACGTACCGCAAGGCGGGCCTTTCCTCGCCGTCGCTCCGCAGGTTGAGCGAATCCTCGCGGCGGGACAGGCGGGCCTGCCGCTCCTACCATCGGGCCGGGCCACCGCCGAGAAGGTCGCATCGCTCGATGTCGACGGGCCGCAGGGGAAGAAGTCCGTCGACCTGGTGCTGGTGAAGGGGCTGTTCCAGACGCCGCAGCCAGTCTGGGTTGAAAACGGCAAGTTCTTCGGCTCGCTGGTGGGCCTCGCTCTCCTGCCCGCCGGCTACGAAACCAACCTCGACAAGATGCAGGCGGCACAGGATTCCGCGATCGCGGCTCTCGCGCCCGCAGTCGCGAAAAAGTTTCTCACGGCCGAAGCAAGGGGCCCGGTGCTCTTCAGCAACGTGAAGATGTACGACGCCGAGAAGCGCGAATTCCTCGCCGGCCGTTATGTCCTCACCGCAAATGGCAAGATCGTCAGCGTCGGCGGCTCGGCCCCAGCCCAGCTCCCCGCGGGGACGCGCACCATCGAGGGCGGAGGAAAGACGCTGGTTCCGGGGCTGTGGGACAGCCACATGCACGTTGGCGACGATTTCCAGACGGTCAGCGAGCTTGCGATAGGAGTCACGTCCTGCCGCAACCCCGGCGGCCCCATTGAACTGGAGGTGTCGCAGCGCGAGCGGCGTCAGGCAGGCACACTGCTTGCGCCCGAATGCTGGGACTCGGTCATCGTCGATCAGAAGGGGCCGCTGGTAGCGCAGGGCAGCCTATCGGTCTCCAGCCTGGACGACACCTTGGCAGCGGTCCGCAAGATTGCAGACAACCACCTCACCGCGGTCAAGTTCTACACGTCCATGAAGCCGGAATGGATCGCTCCCGGCGCGAAGCTCGCCCACGAGCTGGGCCTTCACGTGCATGGCCACATTCCCGCGGGCATGCGCACGCTGGACGCGATCAATGCCGGCTATGACGAGATCACCCACATTTATTTCGCGACGATGCAGGCGATGCCGCAGGAGGTCGTGGACAAGGCAAACACCACCATTCGACTGATTGGGCCGGGCAAATATTTCAAGGACGTCGACCTCGACGCCGAGCCAATGAAGACTGTGATCGAGACCATGGCCAAGAAACAGATCACTCTCGACCCGACCCTGGTCGTGGTCGAAAACGTCCTCCTGGTGAATGCGGGTACTCCCGCGCCGGCCTATGCGCCTTACGTCGGGACTGTACCTCCAGCGGTCGAGCGCGGGTTTAAGGCCGGGCCGATCCCCTACCTTCCGGGCATGACCCGTGCCGATGCGCAGGCGAGCGTCGACCACATGGGCGAATATGTCGCAAAGCTCTATCACGCCGGAGTTCCCATCGTGGCCGGCACCGACGGCTATGGAGAGGAGATCTTCCGCGAGCTGGAGCTGTATGTGAAGGGTGGGCTCACGCCCGCCGAAGCGCTTGCGACCGCCACCATCATCCCGGCGCGCAACGTTAAGGCGGACAAGCGCACAGGCTCGATCGAGCCCGGCAAGGAAGCCGACCTTGTCCTGGTCGTCGGCGATCCCGAGAAGAATATCGGGGACCTTCGTCACGTCGACCAGGTGATGAGCGACGGTTATCTAATGGACGGTGACGCTCTTCGCGCGGAAGCTGGCTACACGGCGATGCCAAAGTAAATCAGCGCTTCCTGAGTTCGTCCCTGATCTCCTTAAGGAGCTCGACCTCGGTTGGGCCCGCAGCTTCGTCCGTGCGCCGGATCATCCGGGTCGCCAACCGCACCATCAGGAAGATGATGAAGGCGAGGATCGCGAAGTCGATCAAGACCGTTACGAACTGTCCCCAGCCGAGCACGGGAGCGCCGGCGGCCTTCAGGGCGGCATAGTCGCGAAGGCTGCCCTTGTACCCGTCCGGTATGGGTCCGAGCAGAAGGAATTGGCTGGAGAAATCGAGCCCTCCGAAGACGGCACCGACGACGGGCATGATCACATCCTCGGTCAGGCTGGTGGTGATCTTGGCAAAGGCCGCGCCAATGATGACCGCGACGGCGAGGTCGAGGACGTTTCCGCGGGCGATGAAAGCCTTGAAGTCGTTAAGCATCGTGCCCCCTTTTCAACGGCAATGGCGTTGAATGCGACATTGCCGCTATCTACCTATCGCGAACTTCGTTGTTCAGGGGAAATGAAATGCGCTTCCTTCAACGCCTCGGTTTTCTCGCTCCGCTCGCAGCCCTAGCCCTTGCCGGATGCGGCCTGAACAGCGTCCCGACCGCTGAGGAGCACGTGAATGCCGCCTGGGGCGACCTTCAGGCCGATTACCAGCGGCGCGCCGACCTCATCCCCAACCTGGTCAACACCGTGAAAGGCTATGCCCAGCAGGAAAAGTCGGTGCTGGTGCAGGTGACCGAAGCTCGTGCCAAGGCGACCAGCATCCAGCTCAACGCCAACGACCTAAGCGATCCCGCCAAGGTCCAGGCGTTCCAGAACGCGCAGGGCCAACTTGGCAGCTCGCTCGGTCGCTTGCTTGCGACCTTCGAGGCGTATCCGGACCTCAAGTCCAACCAGAATTTCCTGGCGTTGCAGGACCAGCTCGAGGGGACCGAGAACCGCATCAACGCTTCGCGCCGGGATTATAACGAGGCGGTGCGCCAGTATAACACCACCATCCGCACTTTCCCCGACGCCGTCGGCGCAAAGATTTTCTATGGCGCGAAGCCGAAGGTGCCGTTCGAGGCCGAAGCGGGATCGACCAAAGCGCCCGACGTGAACTTCAACACTGCCGGCTAAGGTGACTCGCCTCCTCGCCGTCCTCTGGCTGGCGCTGGCCATGCTGGCCTCGCCGGCGTTGGCGCAGCACTTTCCCCCAAATAATGGAAAGGCGGTCGTCGATCAGGCGAACCTTCTTTCGCCTGAGCAGGAGCTCGACCTCGAGTCGAAATCCGAGGCGCTGTTTGCCCAGACGGGGCGCGCACTCGTCATCGCGACGGTCAACGGCCTGGAAGGCTATCCGATCGAGGATTATGCCTATCGTCTCGGCCGCGCCTGGGGGATCGGCGGCAAGGAGAAGGACGAGGGCGTGCTCCTCCTCGTGGCGCCCAATGAACGAAAGGTCTGGATCGCCACCGGCTATGGGGCCGGAGGCTTCATGACCGACGCGATGGCCGGAGTGATCACTCGAGAGGAAATCCTCCCTCATTTCAAGCAGACGCCGCCGGATTACGGCGGTGGAATCGAGGCGGGGGCCGCCGCGATCGTGAAGCAGATGAGCTTGCCGCCGGATGAGGCGGGACGAGCCGCGGCCGAGGCTCAGAACCGGGAAAAGGCCCGCAGCCAATCCGGCGGGGGCGCAATTCCCGTCATCTTCTGGATCATGATCTTCGCTTTCATCATGCTGTCGATGTTCCGACGCGCCGGCGGCCGTCGGTACCGAAGCACCCGCCGCGGCGGGATCAGCCCCTGGATCGTCCTCTGGGGTCTCAACGAAGCGGCACGAGCATCGCGAGGTCGCTCCGGCTGGGGCGGCGGTGGCTGGGGCGGAGGCGGCGGTTTCGGTGGCGGAGGAGGCGGAGGCTTCGGCGGTTTCGGGGGCGGCTCGTTCGGCGGCGGGGGCGCTGGCGGTTCATGGTGATGCAGATGACCGAGGCTGACCACGACAAGGTCAGCAAGGCAATCGCGGCGGCGGAATCGACGACGGACGGCGAGATCGTCGCGGTCGTCAGCCAGCTGAGCGATTCCTATCACGACGTCGCGCTCCATTGGGCGGTCGCGGTGATGATCCTGGTGCTCGCCTGGGCAGCTTGGCGGCCGGACTGGCTGACATGGTGGTTCGACCAGCTGTTCGGCGGGTGGAGACCGGAGCCGACGCTTGGCGAGCTTCTGACCCTGCTGATGGTCTGGGCCGTGCTGAAGTTCACCGCAAGCCTCCTCATCCTCAAGTGGATGCCGCTTCGCCTCGCTCTCACGCCGGGAGCAACCAAGCACCGGCGGGTTCGTCGCCGGGCGGTCGCCATCTACAAGGCGGCTGCGGAGCGGCGGACCGAGAATCGGGCTGGAATCCTCATCTATCTCTCAACCGGAGAGCGTCGGGCCGAGATCGTCGCGGACGAGGCGATCACCAAGGTAACCACGCCCGAAACATGGGGAGAGGCAATGGCGACTTTGCTCGCCGACGTCCGCGACGGACGCCCGGCCGACGGTATCTGCGCGGCGATCCAGCAGATCGGCATCGTCCTGGCCGAGCACTTCCCCAAGACTTCCGCCAATCCCAACGAGATTCCGGACAAGCTGATCGAGTTATGACTCCGGACAGTGACGCGCCGCTCGAGACCATGTGGGCCGGCAAGTACATCAGCGTCTTCAAGCGCGGGCGCTGGGAATATGTCTCGCGCACCGGAAGCACCAATGCGGTCGTCATCCTTGCCGAGCATGAGGGCAAGGTGATCCTGATCGAGCAATATCGCGTGCCCGTCGGGGGACGCTGCCTCGAGCTTCCCGCCGGCCTGGTCGGCGACGAGGACGAGCATGCGACCGTCGAGGGCACCGCGGTCAAGGAGCTTGAGGAGGAAACCGGCTTCACCTGCGACCGAGTGGAGCGGCTGGGCGAGTTCCACAGCTCGCCCGGAATGGTCGCGGAAAGCTTCACGCTGGTCCGCGCCCATGGAGTGCGCCGGGTGGGTGACGGCGGCGGCAACGAGCACGAGGACATCACAGTCCATCTCGTTCCTCGCGACGAGATCCCGGAGTTCATCCGCCAGCGGCGCGACGCCGGCTCTGCGGTGGACGTGAAGCTTCTGCTGTTCCTGGATGCCTAGCGAGGCTCAGGCGGCGTAGGTCGTCCGGCCGCCGGCGACGGTTCGAACGACCTTGATCGCGTTGATCTTTCCCGGGTCCACCGAATGCGGATCGTCGGAGAGCACGACGAAGTCCGCCAGCTTCCCCGAAGCGATCGAGCCTTTCAGATGCTCCTCGTGCGAATTGTACGCGCCGTTCCAAGTGTAGACGCGCAGCGCGTCGTCGACGCTGATCTTCTGGTTTGCGCCCCAGGTCTCGCCGTTCCAGCCCGTTCGCGTAACCATTCCCTGGATTCCCATCAGCGGTGAGAATGGGCCCGGAGGAAAGTCGCAGCCGCCCGCGACCTTGATCCCGGCGTCGAGATAGGAGCGGTATGGCATCATGCGGCGCATCATCGCTTCGCCGTAGAACTTGAACTTGTCGGGGTTGAAATAGGCGTAGCTGGTGAACGGGGCAGGGACCGCGTCGAGCGCCTTCATCCGGGCGATCAGCCCATCGTCCGCTAGTGTAGCGTGAGTGAACTTTGGCCGGACATCGCGCCGGGGGAAAAGCTTCGCGGCGCGCTCCAGCGACTTGAGGTACATGTCGATCGCGATGTCGCCGTTGGTGTGGCAGTTGGGCTGAATTCCAGCCCGCCACACTCGCTCGACCCATGAATCCAGGTCGGCCTGAGTGGAGGTCACATTGCCGTAATAGGGTGGCTTGCGTCCCGGGTAGCCGGCTCGGATCGACATCGTGCGCTCGGAAAATGATCCGTCGACCGTATGCTCGGATGTGGCGCCAAGCCGGATCCATTCGTCGCCGAAGCCGGTTCGCCAGCCGTTGGCGATCATCGCCTCGATCATCGGTTGGTCGGCTTCGTAACTGACCCTGTGGAGGAGCTGGCCGTCCGCCCGCACTTCCATCAGCGCGGAGAAATTGCCGCCCTCGTGGTGCACCCCGGTGAGGCCGAAGCGGGCGAACTGTTTCGAGATGTGGGCGAGACCGGCCTTGGCGCGGGCGAACTTCTCGGCGTCCGAGAACTGCGGCCATTTGCCCGCCTTCCACATCACGTCCTGCGCGGTATCGGTAACGCGGCCATTGAGCTCGCCCGATTCGTCATGGTCGAAGGTGCCCCCGAAGGGCTGCGGCGTGTCCTTGGTCACGCCCGCGAGCTCGAACGCCTTGCTGTTGAAGAAGACGGTGTGGCCGCCCCGATGGGTGACCGCCACGGGGTGAATGGTCGACACGCGGTCGAGGTCGGCGCGTGTGATGAGCCGCCCATCCTTCACCTTTGTGTCATCGTAGAAGAACCCCTGGACCCATTCGCCGGGCGGAGTCTTCGCGGCGCGCTCCTTGAGCTTGGAGACGATCGAATCGATGGTCACGAACTCGACGTCGAACGGGTTGCCGACCAGCACGTCGTAAAGCAGCGTCTCTCCGTCGGCGTGGAGGTGGCAGTCGATGAAGCCGGGCACGACGGTCATACCCTGGGCATCGAACAGCTCGGTTCCAGGCCCCGACAGCCCGGCAATTGATTCGTTCGATCCGACCGCGATTATGCGGCCGTCGCGAACGGCGAAGGCCTGGGCCGTCGGTGCCATGGGCTCCATCGTGTAGACCCGCGCGTTGCGGACGATCAGGTCGGCAGTTCGGAGATCTCCGACCGCTTTAGCAGCGGCGCTCGCCCCTGCGATCGTCGCGGCGGCGCCTCCCAGAACTGCCCTGCGGCTCAAATCCATCATTGCAGCTCCTTCGAGGAATCCGCGATCGCCGTCCGGAGCTTGTCGACCAGCTCGTCGATCTGAGCTTCGGAAATGATTAGCGGCGGAGACAAGGCGATGGTGTCGGCGGTGACCCGCACCAGCAGGCCAGACGCGAACGCACGGCAGAGAACGTCATAGCCGCGGGCGCCCGGTCGGCCCGCGAGCGGTGCAAGCTCGACCGCCCCGACGAGGCCGATGTCGCGGACGTCGATGACGTTCGGCGACTGGCGAAGCGAATGGATGGCGTCCTGCCAGTAAGGTTCGAGCTCGCGGGCACGGTCGAAGAGCTTCTCGCGGCTGTAGATGCCGAGCGTCGCTATCATTGCCGCTGATGCTGCCGGGTGACCCGAATAGGTGTAGCCGTGGAGGAGCTCGATCGCTCCCGGCGGGCCGTTCATCAACGCGTCGTGCACCTCGCCGCGAACTGCCACGGCCCCCATGGGAATCGCTCCGTTGGTCAGCCCCTTGGCCATGTTCAGGACATCGGGCGTGACCCCGAAACGCTGCGCCGCGAACGGGGCGCCGAGACGGCCGAAGCCGGTGATGACTTCGTCGAATATGAGCAGGATGCCGTGTTCGTCGCAGATGGAGCGAAGCCGTTCGAGATAGCCAATGGGCGGCGGAAGCACTCCGGTCGACCCGGCCATGGGCTCGACCATCACCGCGGCGATCTTCTCGGCACCATGCTCGGCGATGACCCGCAGTAGGTCGTCGGCCAGCTTGGCGCCGTGCTCCGGCTGCCCGCGGGCGAAGGCGTTACGCTCCAGATCGAGCGTGTGGCGGATGTGGTCCACTTCCCGGAGCAAGGGTCCGAAGGCGGCTCGGTTGTTGGGGATCCCGCCGACGGAGAGGCCGCCGAAATTGACTCCGTGATACCCGCGCTCGCGCCCGACCAGCCACACCCGGTTGGGCTCGCCGCGAGCGACATGATAGGCGCGGGCGATCTTCAGCGCGGTGTCCGCGGCCTCGCTCCCCGAATTGACGAAGAAGATACGGTCGAGGCCATCCGGAAGGATCGCCTTGAGCGCCTCAGCTGCCTCGAACGCGAGGGGATGACCCATCTGGAACGGCGGCGCATAGTCGAGATGGCGGAGAGCCGAGCCGACCGCGTCGGCGATCTCGGCGCGTCCGTGGCCCGCATTGACGCACCACAGGCCAGCGGCGCCGTCGAGCACCTGCCGTCCGTCGGGTGTGTAATAGTGCATGCCCTCGGCGCGCTCGAGCATACGAGGTGCCGCCTTGAACTGCCGGTTGGCAGTGAACGGCATCCACCATGCCGAAAGGTCGATTTCGCCCCCGCTCATCGCTGGCGATGCTGGCAGGTCGATCAGTGCGCGTCCAGCCGCGCCCTCATCGCTTCGGCAAAGGCGAGATCGGCTAGCGGCTCAAGCGGCTCTGTTCCTCGATTTTTGAGCAGGCTAAGGCGGGGTTCAGTTCGCAACTACTAACAGCCGTTTAGTCGAATGCCGCCTTGTCACGGCGAAGGCGCCGTTTACGCGCTCATCTATCCATATTTTCGGAGTGGGGACTTCATGAAGGTTTTGATGTTGGCCGGAACGGCGCTCGCGGCGCTGAGTGCAAGCGCGGCATCGGCTGATGCCACCACCGAGGCTGCCCCGGCGGCGGCGGCCGCCCAGGCTTCGGCCGTCGCGCCGGACAATATCCTGCTCAAGGATTGGAGCGGGCCGTATGCCGGCGTTCCTCCGTTCGACAAGGCCACTCCCGCGCTGTTCCCGCCGGCGCTTCAGTTCGCAATCGACGAGCAGAGCCGCGAAGTGCAGGCGATCGCCAACGACCCCGCGGCGCCCACCTTCGCCAACACCGTCGAAGCGCTGGAGAAGACCGGCGAGCGGCTCGACCGCGTGCTGTCCGTGTTCGGAGTGATGACCAGCAACATGGCCACGCCGGAATATCAGGCGCTGGACAAGGAATGGTCGCCCAAGCTGTCGGCCGCCTTCGACGCGATCACGCTCAATCCAAAGCTCTTCCAGCGGGTGAAGACGCTTTACACGAGCAAGGCGACGCTTGGCCTCGATGCGAAGCAGGACCGGCTCCTCACGCGCCTCTATGACAGCTTCGTTCGGCGCGGCGCCAATCTCGACCCGCAGCAGAAGGAGCAGCTGTCGAGCTACAACCAACAGCTCGCGACGCTGTTCGCCGAGTTCAGCGAGAAGGTGCTGGCCGACGAGAGCACCTATATCGCTGCCAATGAGAAGGAGATGGCGGGGGTCCCGGCCGACGTGAAGGCTGCGATGAAGGCTGCCGCCGGAAAGCAGAACCTGCCGGCCGGCGTCTATGCGATCAAGAATACCCGCTCAGCCGTCGATCCGATCCTAACCTTTGCCGACAATCGCGCGCTTCGTGAGCGTGTGTGGCGGGCGTTCGTCAATCGCGGCGACAATGGCGGCGCCAACGACACGAACGCGACTATCGCCAAGATCGTCAAGCTTCGCTCCGACCGCGCAAAGCTGCTCGGCTTCAAGGATCATGCCGACTGGCGGATGCAGGACACGATGGCCAAGACGCCCGATCGCGCCATGGACCTGATGGTGAGGGTCTGGCCGGCGGCGGTCCAGCGCGTGAAGGAGGAAGTCGCAGACCAGCAGGCTCTGGCCGACAAGCTCGGGCACAAGATCACGATCGAGCCCTGGGACTATCGCTATTACCAGGAGAAGGTCCGCAAGGAGAAATACGACCTAAGCCAGGAAGAGCTGAAGCCCTATTTCGAGCTCAACAACATCATCAACGCCTCCTACTGGGCGGCCGGCGAACTCTACGGGCTCGACTTCAAGGAGATCACCGGCACCGTCCCGGTCTGGAAGGACGATATCCGCGTTTGGTCGGTCACCGACCGCAAGACCGGCAAGCAAGTCGGCGTCTTCTACCGCGACGATTTCGCAGCGGAGGGCAAGCGCTCGGGCGCGTGGGCGACGACCTATCGAAGCCGGGCCGGCCTGCTCGGCGATGACATCGTCCTGGGGTCCAACAACAACAATTTCGTGAAGCCCGGGCCGGGCGAGCCGGTGCTGATCAGCCTCGACGATTCCGAGACGCTGTTTCACGAGTTCGGTCACGCGATCCATTACTTCCTGTCGAACGTCTATTATCCGAGCCTTGGCGGGTCGCAGCGCGACTTCGTGGAATATCCGAGCCAGGTGAACGAGAATTGGCTGCTGACACCGGAAATCCTGCAGCGCTTCGCCAAGCATCATGAGACCGGGCAGCCGATGCCCCAGGCTTTGGTCGACAAAATCCAGAAGGCGCAGACCTTCAACCAGGGCTTCGCCACGGTCGAATATCTGTCGTCGGCGCTGGTCGACATGATGCTCCATCGCGACGCCGACGGCGTTCTCGATCCGGATGCGTTCGAGAAGAAGGCGCTGGCCGAGATCGGAATGCCGAAGGAGATCGTGATGCGGCACCGGCTGCCGCAGTTCAATCACCTGTTCTCGTCCGACTCCTATTCGGCCGGCTATTATTCCTACCTGTGGTCGGAGACGATGGACGCCGACACCTGGGCGGCGTTCGAGGAGGCCGGTAGCCCGTGGGACAAGGCGACGGCCGAACGCTTCGCGAAATACCTGTTGTCGACCGGCAACGAGACCGATCGCGCCGAGGCCTACCGCCAGTTCCGCGGCCGCGACCCGGACGTGAAGGCGCTCCTCAAGCGCCGCGGATTCCCGGTGGACTGAACCAGCGAGGGCGCGGCCTAGAGTCGTGCCCTCTGCGCTTCGGCCCAGGCGAGATCGGCCAGCGGCTCGAGCTTGCTCGCGGTTTCGACGGCGTGCGCAGAGGAGGCTGTGCCGCGCGCGATCCGTCCGCGGATTCCGTGGAGGATGGCCGCCAGCCGGAAGAGGTTGAACACGACGAGATAGTCCCGGTTCGGCAAATGATTCCGGCCGGTGCGTCGGCAATAGGCCGCGACATATTCCTCTTCGGAGGGGATGCCGAGGGGCTCGAGATCGATTCCCGCCAGTCCGGCGAACAGATTGCTGGGCATCCGGTACATCAGCAGATGGTAGGTGAAGTCTGCCGCGGGATCGCCGAGCGTCGACAATTCCCAGTCCAGCACGGCTCGAACCGCCGGCTTCTCCGCGTCGAAGATCATGTTGTCGCAGCGAAAGTCGCCGTGGACGACGCTGGAGCGGCCGCTGTCGGGCGGAAGATGCTTCCCGAGCCAGTCTACGAGGCGGTCCATGGTCTCGATACGGCCCGCCTCGACGTCGCCGGCATATTGCTTCGACCAACGCGCGACCTGACGCTCGACGAACCCGCCCGGCCGGCCATAATCGCCGAGGCCGATCGCCTGCGGATCGAAAGCGTGGAGCCGGGCGATCGTCGAGTTCATTGAATCAAATGCCGCGGCGCGCTCGTCACGGCCAAGACCCGACAGCTGCGCTTCCCAGAAGATCCGGCCCTCGACCATGTCCATCAGGTAGAAAGCCGTGCCGATGATGCCTTCATCCTCGCAAAGCGCGAAGACCCTGGCGACGGGAAAGTCCTTGGCGCCGAGCGCCGCGAGGACGCGATATTCGCGGTCCACGGCATGCGCCCCCGGAAGAAGCTTCCCCGGCGGCTTGCGCCGAAGGACATAGGAACCGCTGGGAGAGTCGATGCGATAGGTAGGGTTCGACTGGCCGCCCTTGAACTGGCTCACCCGGATCGGGCCGGTGAAGCCCGCGACATGCTGTTCCATCCAGCGCTCGAGCGCCGCCTCATCGAAGCGCGCGCGGTCGCTGACGGGCATCGTGCCGCTATTGGCCTTCGTCCTGTCCACTTACCCACATGTATCGATGAACCGCCTCCTGTCACGCGCGTTGGCGAGACATGCCTCGCCTGATCCACCTGTCGGACCTCCATTTCGGCGCCCACGACCCGCGGCTGGTCGAAGGCGTCGAGCGCAAGGTCAAGGAAGCCGCCCCAGACCTCGTCGTGATCAGCGGCGACTTCACCCAGCGCGCCCGAACCGAGCAGTTCCAGGACGCCTGTCGATTCCTCGAGCGGCTCCGCGACGCGGGCCACGAAGTGCTTGCGGTTCCAGGCAACCACGACGTTCCGCTCTACGACGTGTTTCGGCGCTTCCTGTCGCCGCTCACTCGCTACATGCGCTACATCGACGACACGCTCTGCCCGCTTCAGGAAATCCCGGGAGCAACCGTGCTCGGGATCAACACCGCGCGGTCGCTGACGTTCAAGGATGGGCGGATCAGCGAAGAGCAGATGACCTTCATCCGCCAAACCTTCGACCGCACCGATCCGCAGGCGACGCGGATCCTCGTCACCCACCATCCCCTATTCGCGCTCCAGGTCGGCGAGGGGATGACGCCCGCGGTCGGGCGGAGCGAGCTCGCGCTCGACGCGATCGGCGACGCTGGCGTGGACATGCTCCTTGCCGGACACAATCACCACGCGTCGATCCACAATGCTCGCGAACTGGTGACCAGGGCAGGGCCGTCACTGGTGATCCAGGCAGGGACCGCGACCTCGACGCGGGTTCGAGAGCAGCAGCAGAGCTTCAACCGAATCGACATCGACGGCCCGCGAGTTACCGTCACCGTCGAGAGCTGGAACGGATCCGACTTCGTCGCAAAGGACGCCCAACCGTACGAGCGCGACGTGGACCATTGGCACCTCGCCGCGGCCCGCGCGGACGAGCCCGCCCACTAGAACCCGATCTGAGCCTGTCCTAGAGCGCCCGGCATGATCCTGGGCTTCGATACGGAAGACTTCGTCAGGCGGGCACTTGCCGAGGACCTCGGCAAGGGGGGCGACGTCACCTCGGCCGCAACCATTGCCGAAGACGCCCGGTTCGGCGCCGAGCTGAAGGCTAGGGAAACAATCGTCGTCGCCGGCCTCGACCTCGCTGCCGAATTCTTCCGTGCCATGGATGAGGCCGTCGTGATCCATCAACTGGCGAAGGACGGCGCGCTGATCGAAGCCGGCGAGCCGCTGATGCGTCTCAAGGGGAATGCGCGGGCAATGCTCTCCGCCGAACGGTCGGCGCTGAACACGCTCCAGCACTTGTCGGGAATCGCGACCCTTACCCGGCGCTACGTCGAGGCCATCGAGGGGACGCGCGCGGTTCTGCTCGACACGCGCAAGACGATCCCCGGCCTGAGGGCGATCGAGAAATATGCGGCTAGGATGGGCGGCGCCGAGAACCATCGGATGCGGCTGGATGACGGAGTGCTGATCAAGGACAACCATGTCGCGGTCGCCGGTGGCGTCGGCGCGGCTGTGAGCGCGGCCAAGGCGGCCGACACGGGCCTCGAAGTCCAGGTCGAGGTCGACCGGATCGAGCAGATCGAGGAAGCGCTTTCAGCCGGTGCCGACCGGCTGCTCCTCGACAATATGGATCCTCAAACGCTGAAAAAGGCGGTCAAGATGGTTGCTGGGCGCGTACCGTTGGAAGCCTCGGGGGGCGTTCGCCTGGAGACCATCCGTGCCATCGCCGAAAGCGGCGTCGATTACATCTCGGTGGGCCGGATTACCCAGTCCGCCCCGGCGGTCGACATCGGCATGGATTACTCATTCGCCCCACGTAACAATACCGATTGAATTTAACGCGCTAGGGGCGCAGCACGCTCTCGACTCGGCCGAGACAGGCGGCCGCGAGTCCAGTCAAGGAGTCGTGCTATGAGCAGGATCCTCAAAACAGCATTTGCGATAGCGCTGCTGCTGGTTGTCCCGGGAGCCGCGGAGGCCCAACGTCACGGCGGCGGTGGAGGTGGTCACGGAGGAGGCTGGGGCCACGGAGGAGGGGGAGGAGGTCACGGCGGTGGCTGGGGCCACGGAGGAGGCGGCGGTCGTCATGGCGGCTGGAGCCACGGCGGCTGGGGCCACGGCGGCTGGGGCCACGGTCACGGCCATGGTCACGGCTGGGGCTATAGCGGAATTGGAATCTCGCTTGGCTATTACGCGCCTTATTACGGCTACGGTTACGGCTACTCCTATCCGGCCTACGGCTATTCCTACGCCCCTTATGCCTATGCCTACGGTTATCCAGGCTACGGTTACCCGGGCTACGGTTACCTGCCTTACGGCTATTCCGCCTATAGCTACCAGCCGTACGGATATGCGCCTTACGGCTACGGCTATCACGGCGCCTATGGTTGCGCGAACCCGGCCGCCGGAGCAGCGGTTGGCGGCGTCGCCGGGGCAGCGCTCGGGGCTGCGGTCGCAGATAGCGGGCACCATTATGGGAGCGGCGATGCCGCTGCCGGGGCCATCGTTGGCGGCGCGATCGGCGCCGTAACCGGCGGAGCAATTGCTGCAGGCAGCTGCTGAGCCGACACACTCCTGGATGACGGCACCGGAGCGCTGAGTGGCGACTGGCGTCCTAACGGCAGATTTTTGGAGCAATCCGAAGGGCGTGCTTATATAGGCCCCGCAAACGTCCGGGAGGCTTGTTCGTGTTCAAGGGCCTGAAGCCCATTTCATATGCTGGCCGCGAGGTCTGGCCGCTCATCGAAGGCGGCAAAGGCGTCAGTGCGACGAACCATGCCAGCTCCGGCGCCTGGGCCGCTGCCGGAGGCATCGGCACCGTCTCGGCCGTCAATGCCGACAGCTATGACCCGGAAGGGCGGATCATCCCGCAAATCTATCAGGGGCTGACCCGGCGCGAACGGCACGAGGAGCTGATCCAGTACGCCGTGGACGGAGCCGTGGCGCAGGTGCAGCGCGCCTATGACATCGCCGGCGGCAAGGGCGCGATCAACATCAACGTCCTTTGGGAAATGGGCGGCGCCCAGCGCGTGCTCCACGGAGTGCTGGAGCGCACGAAGGGGCTTGTCGCGGGAGTCACCTGCGGCGCGGGCATGCCTTACAAGCTGAGCGAGATCGCCGCTTCCTACGGCGTGAACTACCTCCCGATCATCAGCTCCGCGCGCGCCTTCAGCGCTCTGTGGAAGCGCGCCTATCACAAGGCGGCCGAATGGCTTGCCGCCGTGGTCTATGAGGACCCCTGGCTGGCTGGCGGCCACAACGGTCTTTCTAACGCCGAAGACCCCCGCAAGCCGCAGGACCCTTACCCGCGTGTGAAAGCGCTTCGTGAGACAATGCGCGAGAATGGCATCGCCGACAGCGTCCCGATCGTGATGGCGGGCGGAGTCTGGCGGCTGGACGAGTGGGAGAACTGGATTGACAATCCCGAGCTCGGCCAGATCGTCTTCCAGTTCGGAACGCGTCCGCTTCTGACCCAGGAAAGCCCGATCCCGCCCGAATGGAAGGCCCGGCTGATGGACCTGGAGGAAGGCGACATCCTCCTCCACCGTTTCTCGCCGACCGGATTCTATTCCTCCGCTGTCCGCAACCCGTTCCTCCGCAACCTCGAGGCGCGGTCGGACCGGCAGATCGCCTTCACCAAGGAATCGCTCGGCGACCATCATTTCGAGCTCGACGTCGGGCTCAACGGCAAGAAGAATTACTGGGTCACCAAGGGCGACCTGCAGCATGCCCGCGAATGGTATGCCGCCGGATATACCGAGGCGATGAAGACGCCCGACGAGACTTTGATCTTCGTCGATCCCGAAGAGAAGACCCATATCCGCAGGGACCAGGCGGAATGCATGGGCTGCCTGTCGCAATGCGCCTTCTCGTCCTGGGCGGACAATGAGAAGAACACGACCGGCCGCCTCGCCGACCCGCGAAGCTTCTGCATCCAGAAGACTTTGCAGGACATCGCCCACGGCGGCCCGGTCGACCAGAATCTGATGTTCGCCGGCCACTCTGCCTATCGGTTCAAGAGCGACCCCTTCTATTCCAACGGCTTCGTCCCGACCGTGAAGCAGCTGGTCGACAGGATCCTGACCGGCGCGTGATGTCCGCACGGGGGTTGCTCACCGGCTTGTTGGTTTTGGCTGCGGCGACGCCCGCGCTCGCCCAGGACAAGCAGCCGCCCTACTGGGCTTCGATCGCGAGCGGGCAGGCGATGACCCGCAACGGGCCGGCGCGGACATACCCGGGCAAGTGGCTCTACCAGCGGCGCGATCTTCCGGTGCGCGTGCTCCAGAAATATGAGAACTGGCGGCTGATCCAGGACCCGGACGGAGAAAAGGGCTGGATGCTCGTCACCCTGCTGAGCGACCGGCGGACGGCGCTGATCAAGGCCGGCGATCCGCGTGGCATCCATACCAAGCCCGACCCGGCGAGCCCGGTGCGTTATCGCGCCGAAGCGGGCGTGGTGGGCCAGATCGATCATTGCCGCTCGGGCTGGTGCCGGATCCACTTCGGAAGCCGCACCGGCTACGTCCAGACGAGGGACCTGTGGGGCGTGGAAGCGAACGAGGTCGTCGACTGAACGAAACCGAGGGGAGGCCAGGGATGAAATTGCCGATCGCACTTGCAGCCGGAGCACTGATCATGACCAACCCCGCGGATGCCGCTCCAACCCGTCCAGTGGTCGAACATTACGGAAACCCGACGATGAACGGGCAGCGGCTGCCCTTCTCGCGCGCCGTCCGCGTCGGCGACATCCTCTATCTTTCGGGCGCGATCGGCCGCGGTCCCGACGGCAAGCCGCCCGAGGGCATCGAGGCTCAGACGAAGGCGACGATGGACGACATCGGCGAGACGCTGAAGCTCGCGGGCCTCGGCTTTCGCGATCTGTTCCATTGCACCGTGTTCCTCAGCGACATGAAGAACTGGGCCGCGTTCAACCAGGTCTATGTGACCTACTTCCCGGACGGCCCCCTTCCGGCGCGCAGCGCGGTCGGAGTGAATGGGTTGGCGCTAGGTGCTTTGATGGAGATCGAGTGCCAGGCGTATGCGGGGAAGAAGTAGCTAGGCCAGCTCCACCGCCATCGCCGTTGCTTCGCCGCCGCCGATGCAGAGGCTGGCGACACCGCGCTTGCCGCCGGTCTGCTGAAGCGCTGCCACCAGCGTCGTCAGGATGCGCGCCCCGCTGGCGCCGATCGGGTGGCCGAGCGCGGTTGCTCCGCCGTTGACGTTGATCTTCTCGTGCGGGATTCCGATGTCGCGCATGGCGATCATCGCGACGCAGGCGAATGCCTCGTTGACCTCGAACAGGTCGACGTCGCCGACGCTCCAGCCGGCCTTCTCCAGCACCTTGTTGATCGCCGGAACAGGGGCGGAGGTGAACTTCGACGGCTCCTGCGCATGAGCGGCGTGGGCGACAACGCGGGCGATCGGCTTTGCGCCCAGCTTGTCCGCGATGCTCTGGCGGGTCAGCACCAGTGCGGCTGCGCCATCGCTGATCGATGAGGAGGTTGCGGCGGTGATCGTCCCGTCCTTGGCGAAGGCGGCCTTCAACTGCGGGATCTTCTCCGGATTGCCCTTGCCGGGCTGCTCGTCGACGTCGACCGTGACTTCGCCTTTTCGGGTGGTGACGGTGACGGGCGCGATCTCTTTCTCGAAGCGGCCGCTGGTGATCGCGTCGTTAGCGCGGCGAAGGCTCTCGATCGCATATTCGTCCTGCTGCTCGCGCGTGAACTGATATTCGCGAGCCGCGTCCTCGGCGAAGGTGCCCATCGCGCGGCCCTTGTCGTATGCGTCCTCGAGCCCGTCGAGCATCATGTGGTCGTAGACCGTGTCATGGCCGATGCGCGCGCCGGACCGGTACTTCTTGGACAAATAGGGGGCGTTGGTCATGCTCTCCATTCCGCCTGCGACGATGACATCGGCCGAGCCGGACTTGAGCATATCGGTGGCGAAAATCGCCGCCTGCATCCCTGAGCCGCACACCTTGTTGATCGTCACCGCTTCGGCCGAGCGGGGGAGGCCCGCGCCGAGGGCGGCCTGCCGAGCCGGTGCCTGGCCGAGGCCGGCCGGAAGCACGTTGCCCATGAACACCTTGTCGACCTGGTCGCCTGATATCCCGGCCCGCTCGACTGCAGCCTTCACAGCCGTCGCGCCCAGCTCGGTCGCCGAAGCGCCGGCAAGCGCGCCCTGGAAGCTGCCCATCGGGGTGCGTGCGTAGGAGAGGATGACGATCGGGTCGGTGGTGTCGGCCATTGCTTGCTCCGGGTGCGAATTGTTGCACTGCACATAAGGACGGTCGGTCGCTTGTTCAAATCCTCGGGGCGGTGCTACGCGCTCCCCCAACAGGAGAGCTCAATGACCGACACCGGCCTCGACTTTGGTCTCGGCGAGATGGCCGACACGATCCGCGAGACGACCGAGCGATTCGCTCGCGAGAAGATCGCTCCGATCGCCGCCGAGATCGACGAAAAGGACGAATTTCCCGTGCAGCTCTGGCCGCAGATGGGCGAGCTGGGGCTCCACGGCATCACCGTCGAGGAGGAATATGGCGGGCTCGGGCTCGGCTATCTCGAGCATGTGATCGCCCAGGAGGAGGTGGCCCGGGCGTCGGCGTCGGTGGGCCTCAGCTACGGCGCCCACTCCAACCTCTGCGTCAACCAGATCCGCCGCTGGGGCAATGACGAGCAGAAGAAGAAATATCTGCCCAAGCTGATCAGCGGCGAGCATGTCGGGGCGCTTGCGATGAGCGAGTCCGGCGCAGGCTCCGACGTCGTCGGGATGAAGCTGAAGGCCGAGAAGAGCGGCAACGGCTATCGACTCAACGGCACCAAGTTCTGGATCACCAACGGAAGCCACGCCGACACATTGGTCGTCTACGCCAAGACTGGCGAGGGCAGCCGCGGGATCACCGCGTTCCTAATCGAAAAGGACATGGACGGCTTCTCGCCCGGCCAGAAGCTCGACAAGCTCGGGATGCGCGGATCGCCGACCAGCGAGCTGGTGTTCGACGATTGCTTCGTCCCGCCGGAAAATGTGCTCGGCGAGGAGAACAAGGGAGTCGAGGTGCTGATGAGCGGCCTCGACTACGAGCGGACCGTGCTCGCCGGAATCCAGATCGGAATCATGCAGGCGTGCCTCGACGTCGTCCTTCCCTATGTCCGCGACCGCAAGCAGTTCGGCAAGCCGATCGGAAGCTTCCAGCTGATGCAGGCGAAGGTCGCCGACATGTACGTCGCGCTCAACTCATCGCGCGCCTACGCCTATCAAGTCGCCAAGGCCTGCGATGCGGGCAAGACCACGCGCTACGATGCAGCCGGCGCGATCCTCCTCGCCTCCGAAAACGCGGTGAAGGTCGCCAACGAGGCGGTGCAGGCGCTCGGCGGCGCGGGCTACACCAAGGACTGGCCGGTCGAGCGCTATTACCGCGACGCCAAGCTTCTCGACATCGGCGCCGGCACCAACGAGATCCGCCGGATGCTCATCGGTCGGGAGCTAATCGGGGCCTAGCCCCAGATCTTCACCCGTTTCTCCGGCGGCAGGTAGAGCTTCTGCCCCGGCTGCACGTTGAAGGCCGGGTACCAGGCGTCGAGGTTGCGCACCGTCACGGCGCGGAATTGCTCGGGCGCGTGGCCGTTGGTGAGGACGATCTGCCGCAGAGTCTCAGGCCGCGACTTGACCGCCCACGCCTGGCCGTAGGCGAGGAAGAATCGCTGGTCGCCGGTGAAGCCCTGGAGGACCGGCGCTTCCTTGCCGTTCAGCGAGGCGCGGTACGCATCATAAGCGGCACCGAGGCCGGCGACGTCGGCGATATTCTCGCTGAGCGTCAGCTTGCCGTTCACGTGAAGGCCGGGAAGCGCTTCATACTGGTCGAACTGACTGGCCAGCGCGTCACCCGCTTGCTGGAAGCGCTTGAAGTCCGCCGGAGTCCACCAGTTGCGCAAGGCTCCGCTGGCGTCGAATAAAGCGCCGCCATTGTCGAAGCTGTGACTGATCTCGTGCCCGATCACCGACCCGATCGCGCCATAATTGAACGCGGCGTCAGCGTTCGGATCGAAGAAGGGTTTCACCAGGATCGCCGCCGGGAAGTTCAGCGCATTCTGCACCGGCAGGTTGACCGCATTGACCAGCTGCGGCGGCATCCACCACTCCTTGCGGTCCATCGGCTTGCCGATCTTCGCGATCTGGTGCCGATACTCGGCGAGCGCAGCATTCTTCTGGTTCGCGTAGGCATTGTCGGCGGTGATCTGCAGGCCCGAATAATCGCGCCAGGTGTCTGGATAGCCGACTCCGACGACGATGTTCTGGACCTTCTTCAGCGCTTCCTCCTTGGTCGAAGGCGCCATCCAATCGATCGCCTGGACCCGCTTGGCGAAGGCGGCCTTGATGTTTTCGACCATCGTCTGGATTTCGGCCTTCGCCGAAGCCGGGAAATATTTGTCGACATAGGCCTTGCCGACCGCGTCCTGCAGGGCGTTGCTGGTCGCGTTGAGCGCCAGCTGGTCGCGCGGCCGCTGCTGCGGAGTGCCGGCCAGCTCGGTGCCATAGAATGCGAAGCGAGCGTCGCGG
Organism: Sphingomonas anseongensis; assembly: GCF_023516495.1. NCBI lineage: Bacteria > Pseudomonadati > Pseudomonadota > Alphaproteobacteria > Sphingomonadales > Sphingomonadaceae > Sphingomonas > Sphingomonas anseongensis. The sequence goes on along the minus strand of NZ_JAMGBC010000001.1, from coordinate 701,639 downwards.
ATCGGTTTCGGAAGAACGTTCCCCTGCTGGTTCAGGGTGTGGAAGGCGAGCCAGTCCTTCCAGTTCTCAAGCGGCTCCGAACCCACCAGCGCGGCAAGCTTCGGGATCGACTCGAAATGATAGGCGTCGAACTTCTGAACGCTTCCGAGCTGGGCGGCGCCGAGAAGGGCGGCCCAGTCGATTCCCGGAGCCTTCTGCTCGAGCTGTGCGCGGGTCCATACCTGCGCTCCGTTGGCGAAGTCCTCGCTCTGCTCACGGGGTTCGTGAGCCTTCGCGATCTTGGTCTCCAGGTCCATGATCCGCCCGGCGGCGCCTTCGGGATCGGCGTAGCCCGCGGCCTTCAGGATGGTCGCGATATAGGTGCGGTACTTGGCCCTGGTGTCGGCCATCTTGGAATCGCCGCCGAGATAATATTGCGCGTCGGGAAGGCCGATCCCGCCCTGCATCAGGTACGGGAGCTGTTCACCCGGCGTCGCGAGCCCCTGGCTGACGAAGACGCCGAAGAGGTTCTCTGTCTGATAGTTCGTCGCGTTCAGCGGGTCGGTGTCCGCACGAATCGTGCCGCCGATAGCCGCGCTGAGCTGGTGCTTGTCCGCGATCCGGGCGATGGCGTCGAGATCGGCCTTCGCCGGAGCAAGTCCGGCGCGGTCGATCGCGTCGGTGTTGAGGTACGCCTTGTAATAATTAGCGATCAGCGCCTCGTTGCCGCCGGTCGGGTTCGATTTGAGGATATCGGCGAACAGCTCGCGGCTGTTTTTCTCGCGCTGCAGGTCCGCGATGTAGAAGCCGCCGATGCGCGAACGGTCCGCCGGGATCTGCGTGTTCTTGACCCAGCTTCCGTCGGCATAGGTGAAGAAGTCGTCGCCGGGCTTGACCGACTTATCCATCCAGCTGGTCTCGATGCCGATGTCGGTGCCTTGCTTCTGCTCCTGCGCCTGGTTCTGCGTGGGGCTGGTGTTGCACGCGCTGAGCGCCAGGGTTGAGGCCACGGCCAACAAAAGTGCTCGCTTCACGAACGTCCTCCTTCTGCTTTGCAATGGCTGCCGCACGGGCTAGGCGAACGGCAGGGCAATTCTACTAACGGACTTGTGGAGCGGATGAGCGCGCCGAAGATCGAAACGAAAATCGATAGCGGTGGCGAGGAATTTCGCTCCCGTTACGACCATAATCGCGCGCTCGTTGAAAAGTTGCGAGCGGATGTCGCGGATGCCGCGAAGGGCGGTTCCGAGAAGCACCGCGAACGCCACGTTTCCCGAGGCAAGCTGCTGCCGCGCGACCGCGTGGAGCGACTGCTCGATCCCGGCTCGCCGTTCCTCGAGATCGGCCAGCTCGCCGCCTGCGACATGTACGAAGGCGAAGTGCCGGGCGCAGGCCTGATCGCCGGCATCGGCCGGGTTTCCGGCAAGCAGGCGATGATCGTCTGCAACGACGCGACGGTGAAGGGCGGGACCTATTATCCGCTCACGGTGAAGAAGCATCTGCGCGCTCAGGAGATCGCGGAGCAGAACCGGCTGCCGTGCATCTATCTCGTTGACTCAGGCGGGGCGAACCTTCCCCACCAGGCGGAGGTTTTCCCCGACCGCGATCACTTCGGGCGGATATTCTACAACCAGGCCCAGATGAGCGCGAAGGGCATCGCCCAGATCGCCTGCGTGATGGGGAGCTGCACTGCCGGCGGCGCCTACGTTCCGGCGATGAGCGACGAGAGCGTCATCGTGAAGGAGCAGGGGACGATCTTCCTCGCCGGCCCGCCGCTGGTGAAGGCGGCGACAGGCGAAGTCATCAGCGCCGAAGACCTTGGCGGCGGCGACCTTCACGCGCGCAAGAGCGGCGTCGTCGACCACCTCGCCGAGAATGACGAGCATGCGCTGACGATCGTTCGCGACATCGTTTCCACGCTCCAGGACGGCAGCGGGGCGGACATCGAGCTTCGCGAGCCGCGGCCGCCGGCGTTGGATCCGGACGAGCTGTACGGGATCATCCCTGAAGACGTTCGCGCGCCGTACGACGTTCACGAGGTGATCGCTCGAATCGTCGACGGGAGCGAGTTCCACGAGTTCAAGCCGCTCTACGGCAGCACCCTTGTCTGCGGCTTTGCGCACATCTGGGGAATGCCGGTCGCGATCCTCGCCAACAACGGGATCCTGTTTAGCGAGAGCGCGGTCAAAGGCGCGCATTTCATCGAGCTCGCCGCGATGCGGAAGACGCCCTTGCTGTTCCTCCAGAACATCTCCGGCTTCATGGTCGGCGGGAAATATGAGGCGGAGGGCATCGCCAAGCACGGCGCCAAGCTCGTGACCGCGGTCGCGACGGCACAGGTGCCGAAGATCACGGTGCTGATTGGCGGAAGCTTCGGCGCCGGCAATTACGGAATGGCCGGCCGCGCCTACGGCCCACGCTTCCTCTTCACCTGGCCCAACAGCCGGATCAGCGTAATGGGCGGCGAGCAGGCGGCGAGCGTGCTCGCGACCGTCCACCGCGACGCTGACAAATGGACTCCGGCGCAGGCGGAGAAGTTCAAGCAGCCGATCCGTGATACCTATGAGGCGGAAGGCAACCCCTGGCACGCCACCGCGCGGCTGTGGGACGACGGAATCATCGATCCGGCGCAGACTCGCGACGTTCTCGGCCTCGCCTTCGCCGCTTGCCTGAACGCGCCGATCCTCGAGCGGCCGTCCTTCGGCGTGTTCAGGATGTAGCGACTGATGATGAAGTCGTTGCTCATTGCCAACCGCGGCGAGATCGCGTGCCGTGTGATCCGCACGGCGCGTCGGCTCGGTATCCGCACCGTCGCCGTCTATTCCGACGCCGACGCCAAGGCGCTGCACGTGCGCATGGCGGACGAGGCGGTGCACATCGGGCCGTCGCCGGCGCGGGAAAGCTATCTCGTCGGCGAGAAGATCATCGAGGCGGCCAGGCAGACTGGCGCCGAGGCGATCCACCCAGGCTACGGCTTTCTTTCGGAGAACGCCGATTTCGCCCAGGCAGTCATCGACGCCGGGCTGATCTGGGTCGGGCCGAAGCCGGACAGCATCCGCGCGATGGGGCTGAAGGACGCGGCCAAGAAGCTGATGGCGGAGGCGGGCGTACCCGTCACCCCTGGGTATCTTGGTGAGGACCAGGACTCGAAGCGCCTCAAGAAGGAAGCCGACGCAATCGGCTATCCGGTGCTGATCAAGGCGGTCGCGGGCGGCGGCGGCAAGGGGATGCGCAAGGTCGACCGCGCCAAGGATTTCGAGGACGCGCTTGAAAGCTGCAAGCGCGAGGCGGCCTCGAGCTTCGGCAACGACATCGTACTGCTGGAAAAGTGGATCGAAAGCCCCCGCCACATCGAAGTGCAGGTGTTCGGCGATAGCCACGGGGATGTCGTCCATTTGTTCGAGCGCGACTGCTCCCTCCAGCGCCGCCATCAGAAGGTGATCGAGGAAGCGCCGGCGCCGGGGATGGATGAGGCGACCCGCAAGGCGGTGTGCGGCGCGGCCGTTCGCGCGGCGCAGGCGGTGAAATACGAAGGCGCAGGGACGGTCGAGTTCATCGCCGACGCATCGGACGGACTCAAGCCGGACCGCATCTGGTTCATGGAGATGAACACCCGACTCCAGGTCGAGCATCCGGTCACCGAGGAGATCACCGGCGAGGACCTGGTCGAATGGCAGCTACGGGTTGCCTCGGGCGAGAAGCTGCCGAAGAAACAGGACGAGCTGACGATCAGCGGCCACGCGATCGAGGCGCGGCTCTACGCCGAAGACCCGGCGAAGGGGTTTCTGCCCAGCGTCGGACGGCTCGACCATTTCGACCTCGGCGACGACGGGCGGATCGAAACCGGGGTAGAGGAGGGGGATGCAATCTCACCCTTCTACGATCCGATGATCGCCAAGCTGATCGGACGTGGCGACAGTCGCGATGAGGCGATCGACGACCTCGCGGCAATTCTTGACGGCGTCGAAGTCTGGCCGGTCAAAACGAATGCCGGCTTCCTGTTCAATGCCTTGGTTGCTCCGGAATTCGGCGATGCGGAAATCGATACCGGATTCATCGAGCGGCACATCCAGGATCTGGTTCCGGACCAGGAAGCTGACGATGGCGTGTGGCAAGGCGCTGCTGCTGTCGCGTGGCTAGCTGGCGAAGCATCTGCGCCGCTTCCGGCGATTGCCGGGTTTCGGCTCAATGCGCTGGAGAGCGCACGTGTCGCACTCTACGGCCCCGAGGGCTCCCGAACGATCGAGCTTGAAGGGGAACTGCCTTCGCTCTCCGGCTTTGCCGAAGAGGATAGGGTCGTCGTCTTCCGTGAGGGCCAGGCGTTCGAATTCGGGCTCGCCGTACGTGGAACCGTTGGCGCCGCTGCTTCCTCGGGGACGATCACCGCACCGATGCCGGGCAAGGTCACGTCGGTAGAAGTTTCGCAAGACGAAAAGGTTACCAAAGGGCAACGTTTGCTAACGTTGGAAGCAATGAAAATGGAGCACGGCCTAACCGCCCCGTTCGACGGAACCGTCGCCGAGCTCAACGCGAAACAGGACGCGCAGGTAAGCGAAGGCACCGTGCTCGCTCGCATCGAACCACAGGAGACAGAATGAATATCGAAGGCATTTCCGCAGTCGTGACCGGGGCGGCCTCAGGCCTTGGGGAAGCGACCGCGCGCGAGCTCGCACGGCGCGGAGCAAAGGTCGCAGTGTTCGACCGCGACACGGAGAAGGGCGAGAAGGTCGCCTCGGAAATCGGCGGGATCTTCTGCGAAGCCGACGTGACGAGCGATGAGAAGGTCGCGGCAGCCTTCGCGAAAGCGCGCGAAGCCCACGGGCAGGAGCGGGTGCTGGTCAATTGCGCGGGCGTCGCCAACGCCGCGAAGACCGTCGCCCGTGACAAGGAAACCAAGGCTCCGAAATTCTACCCGATGGTGCAGTTCGAGCTTGCCATCCAGATCAACCTGATCGGCACCTTCCGCTGCATCGCTCATTCGGCGTTTGGCATGGTCAACCTGGACCCGCTCGAGGACGGCGAACGCGGTTGCATTGTCAACACCGCCTCGGTCGCGGCTCAGGACGGGCAGATCGGCCAGGTCGCTTATTCCGCATCGAAGGGCGGCGTGCTCGCCATGGCCTTGCCGATCGCCCGCGACCTGATGAACGACGGCGTGCGCGTGAACACCATTCTTCCAGGCATCTTCAAGACCCCGATGGTCGCCATGATGCCGCCCAACGTCCAGGAAGCGCTCGCCGCTCAGGTGCCCTTCCCGAAACGCCTGGGCCAGCCGGAGGAATATGCGAAGCTTGCCTGTTTCATGGTCGAGAACTCGTACATGAATGCGGAAAGCGTCCGCCTCGACGGCGGGATCCGGATGGCGCCTCGTTGATCGCTGACGAAAGGCGACTCCTCGACGACATCGCCGTCGCTGCCCGCGAGGCGGGGGAGGCAATCCTCGAGCTGGTCCGCCGCGGCTTCGAGGTCGAGCGGAAGCAGGATTTGTCGCCGGTCACAGAGGCGGACCGCGCGGCCGAGTTGATCATCCTCGCTGCGCTCGCCAAGGCCGCGCCCGGAGTGCCGGTCGTCGCCGAGGAAGAGGTCGCCGCCGGCCGTATTCCTGCGACCGGAGATCTCTATTTTCTGGTCGATCCTTTGGACGGAACGAAGGAATTCATCCGCGGCGGTGACGATTATACCGTCAACATCGGGCTGATCTCGGAGGGCGCGCCGCTGCTTGGGGTGGTGTTCACCCCGGCCCGCGGAACCGTCCACGCGGGGCTGGTCGGTGAGGGCGCGTGGATCGAGGATGGCGATGGGCGCCGGCCGATCGAGACGCGGGAGCGCGGCGAGGCGATCACAGCCGTCGCTTCAAAGTCGCACTTCAACCAGCCGACCGCAGACTATCTCGCCGAAGCCGTCGGCGAGTGCGACTATACCGCCATCGGCTCGTCGCTGAAGTTCTGCATCGTCGCGGAAGGCAAGGCGGACATCTATCCGCGCCTGTCGCCGACCAGCGAGTGGGACACGGCAGCCGGACATGCGGTGTTGCTCGCTGCGGGGGGCAGGGTCGACGGCCCGGATGGCCAGCCGCTGCATTATGGGAAGCGCGCGTTCCTCAACCGGGGATTCGTGGCAACGTCAGGGTGGAGGGCGCCGGCCATCGGTCCGTTTCTCGAGCCCTTCTCAGGCGGCGGAGACGTCCCGGAAGGGGTTTAGGGATTCAGTTCCGGGCCGGGCTGGAATCCGAGCTTTTGCAACCAATCCGGATCGATCGCCAAACCACCGATTTGCAGTCCGCGGAGCGAATCCAACTCCTGCCTTGCGGCCTCGAGGCGGCCGTAAAGTTCGCGGGCCTCAGCCGACGTGGATTCTCGTGTTCCTAGCTGCCAGGCGAGATGCTGCGCACCGTCGATCGCCTCCGCCAGTTGCGCGAACCACTCCGCGCGCAATGCGGCAATCTGTTCCATCTCTTCCCCCCGGAAGTAGGCTCCCCGCCTGGATTATCTATAGCTTAAATTGCCTTAGCTGCGGTGGGGGACTGGTCCATTTTGGAGCCGAAACCGTCTGACTTTTCTCCAGTCCGCGGGTTAACTAAAGTGAACTGCTCGGTTTTGCCTGCCAGGAGAATGGCGATGGACGCTTTGGTGACCGAGACTGCTTTGACCTATGGCGGGCCGGCCCCGCTGCTCGTTGCGGCAACTAGCGAGGCGGCGCTTCGGCGGGCTCGCGAGACAGCCTCCGCCTTGGGGATGCGGGCGACTTGCCAGGTCGGGATCGCCGCGGCTCGCCAGCGACTGAGCCAGCAGGCGGCAACTTCCGGCATCTGGATCGAGCTCGACGGGGACGCCGGTGAAGAGCTGGATCTGCTTCTCGACGAGGTCGAGGATCGTGCCGCCGGCCGCCGTTTCGCGGCGGTAGTATCGCTCACATCGGACCTGATTGATTCGGTTTCGTCGCGCATGTTCGACGGCGGAACGGATTTCCTCATCGATGCCGACCAGCTGGAACGGACCACATCGCTCGCCACGGCGACGGCGTTCGCGAATACTCCCGAACGCGCCAACGACGTATCGCGGGACCCCGGCGCCGAGCGCCTCCGGCAGCTGAGTGACGAGGTGAGCAGGATCGCGGCGACGCTCGCCCGTTTGTCGACCGTTCCCGCAGCTCCGGACGGCGAGCTTCGGAAGCCCGTCGAAGGCGATGTTCCGGACGTTTCCGTCGAAACGGTCCGCTCGGTTATCCGCGCCCGGCGGCTTCGCGAGCGTTTCTTCGCCGCGGACCTTTTCGCCGATCCCGCCTGGGACATGCTTTTGGACCTGCTTCAGGCGGAAATCGCGCAGCTTCGAGTGCCTGTCTCGAGCCTGTGCATCGCTGCCGCCGTGCCGGCGACGACCGCGCTTCGCTGGCTCAAGAGCATGACCGACAAGGGGCTGTTCGTCCGCCGTGCCGACCCGCATGACGGACGCCGGGTGTTCGTCGAACTCTCGCGGGAGGCCAGCGTCGCCATGCGGCGCTACTTTGCCGAGGTCGGCAAGGCAGCCGTGATTTGACAGTGGGGAAAACTGCTGTGTCATCACCAGCAAAAGTTAGATATATCATACAGCTCAGTCAATACAGAAAGTTAGAAAAGTCTGAATTGATGTAGCTCTCTTCGAACTCGATAGTCTCCGTCATGGGGCCGGCCGAAGACAGCGCGATTTATCGCGACCTAATGCGGCTGAAACCCGACGGGCTGACACCCAATGCATGGGCGGTGAGGGCAGGGGTCAGCCGAACGGTCTGGGCCGACATGCGCCGGCATGGAAACCCGTCCCGGCGAACGCTCGAGAAGCTGCTTGTCGCCGCCGGCTCGTCTGTAGCCGAGTTCGAAGCGCTGCGGATCGGCCCGGAGCCGAGCCGTGCTCCAGCAGGTGAGACGAGCGGCGTCGGGGAGACCCAGCGACGCGGTTGGGGCCCGGCGCCGCTTCCAGCCTTGCCGCTGGTCCATTCCCAACACGGCGGAGAGTGGGGAGGGGCCGGTAGCCGGATCGAGCTGATCGAGGTGCGCCATGAGGAGACCGTTGGCACTCTTCCGCGGCCGGCGGCTCTCGCGGGAGACAATAGAGCCTACGCAATCACCATCGTCGGCGATTCCATGTGGCCGCGGTTTCGGCCGGGGCGTCGGGTGGCCGTCTCTCCTCGCTCACCGGCAGCCATCGGGGACGACGTCCTGGTCGTGCTCGGTTCCGGCACGGCAGAGGAAGGGACCGATCTTGTACTGATGAAGGAATTGGTTGCGCGCACCGGCACCTTTATCGAGTTGCGGCAATTCAATCCCGACAAGCTGTTCAAGGTCGAGGCATCAGATGTGCGCTCGATCCACAGGGTTCTGGGCGAATTGTTTTGACGTGCGGATGTCGAGGATTTCGCGACATCGCACTGGCGCTGGTGGGCGGTGACGGGCTCGAACCGCCGACCCTCTCGGTGTAAACGAGATGCTCTACCAACTGAGCTAACCGCCCGCGCCGCTTCACTGGGGACGAAGGCCCGAACCGTCAAGCGTGGCTAAAGCCGGATCCAGCCAAGAGCGAGAAGCAGAAGCAGGGAGACGCCTGCACTGATCAGGAGCGACAATAAGCAACCGACACGGTTCGAAAAGAACAGGAACATGGCCTACTCAACACGCGTGCCCGCTACAGGCTCCGCACCAGCTTGACTGCCATCGCAATCCAGGGAGGATTCGCCACGACCTGCTGCCTGCCGCCGGCTTCGAGCGGAAGGATCTGGAGCCGTTCCTCGTCCCGGTTGATCAGCCGGCCGAACAGGAAACGGCCGACGGGGCGGGGGACAAGTACGTCACGGTTCAGCGCACGCCCGAAATCCTCCGGCTGCAGGGTTTCGCACCACAGCTCGTCGCCTGCACGATAGTCGCCGACTCCAGCAGATAGGGTAACCGCGACGGCGCCCTGCTTGGGGCGCGGCGCGACGACGATCGAGCTTCTCTTCGGCGCGTGCGCACCGTTGGCCCCGACGACTGCGGCGACGGGCATGTCGGCCTCGTCGCCGCCGCCTTTGACGAGGTCGGATGCATCGACTCCGAGGGCGTCGGCGATGCGGTTGAGCCACACGAGCGAGACGGTTCGGGTGCCCGTCTCCAGCCGCCCGATGGTCTGCGGAGTGGTGGGCGGGTCGCAAGCACGCGCGACATCGTCCAAAGTCATGCCTCGCGCCCTTCGAACCTCGCGAATCCTGGTAATCACCCGCACCCCCCTTGAACCAATGTGGTTTCTCTCTGTCCTACAGTTTCTCCGCTGTGGCAAGGCTTCGGCGAATCGCGAGTCGGTAGGGAGCATGGAATGACGAAGCCAAGGAGCGGGCAGATGCTGGTGGAGCGGGCCATCGGAAGGGACGGCGAGATTCTGCGTGGCAACCGCCGCCGCGGGGTCCGCTCGGTAACCGTCAACGCGGTCGAGTCGCCTCTGGGCTGGCTGCTTGCCCGTGGCATGGTCACCCGCCGCCAGTTCGACGCCGGCGAGCAGCTGCGCAGCGATTGGGAGCGCGGCGGGCTGTCCGCCAGGGTGACGATGCAGTGGGACGCGGCGCCGATCGGACGCCAGCGCGGCGGATCCGCTTCCGGTCCCGACCTCATGGCCGGCCAGATCGATGCACGCCGCCGCTTCGAAGGAGCAGTAGCGGCCGCGGGGCCCGGCCTCAGCGACATATTGTGGCGCGTCGTCTGTTCGGGCGAGGGGATGCGCGAGGCGGAAACCGCGCTTGGCTGGCCGGCGCGCGCGGGCAAGCTGGTCCTTGTCCTCGCGCTTGACCGAATCGCCGATTACTATCGTATCGCCTAGCGGCCCCTCTGGCCCGTCTTGCGGGCGTTCGAGCCCATTCCTGTCGTTCGCCCGGTCATCATGGCCTGCCTGCGTCCGCGTTCATGGTCACGAAGCGTGGGGTCGCGAAGATTGTTGCGGCTTTCGTTCCTGCCGCTGTTGGTGCGCATCATTTCCTCCAGTGCTAATACACGACCAACGGCGCAGCGTGTGTTTCTCTCCGCGAGCCGTCCCGCCAGGGAAAGGATTGCCCGCATGATTCTCTACGGTTCGTCGATGTCGCCTTACGTGCGGAAGGTGATTGCCTATGCGGCCGAGAAGGGGATCGAGCTTGACGTACAGCCGACCGGGCTTGGTGATCCCAACCCGGAATTCCGCAAGGCGAGCCCGTTCGGGAAAATGCCGGGCTTCGTCGACGGCGACTATTACCTCGCCGATTCGAGCGCGATCATCCATTACCTTGAGGCGAAGCATCCGCAGCCGGAGTTGATTCCAGCCGACCCGAAGCTGCGCGGAAAGTGCATCTGGTTCGAAGAGTTCGCCGACACGATTCTCAGCGGCTGCGGCGCCAAGATGTTCTTCAACCGCGTGGTCGCTCCGATTTTCCTGCAGAAGCCGGGCGACCTCGAAGCCGCCGACGCCGCCGAGCGCGAGGAATTGCCAAAGGTGATGGATTATATCGAGAGCATTGCGCCCGGCGGGGACGGCTATCTGGTCGGCGACGGCCTGAGCTTAGCGGACATTGCCGTCGCAAGCCCGTTCGCGAACCTTCAGCACATGAAGGTCGAGCTCGATTCGAACCGCTGGCCGAAGGCCGTGGCATTCACCCAGCGCATCCTGTCGCGACCAAGCTTCGCGCCGTGGGTGGCTCGAGAGAGCGCGTTCCTCGAGAAGACAGCCGCATAAAAGAAACGCCGCGCCCGGTGAGGGGCGCGGCGAACCTTGGCAACTATCCACGGCTTACGAGCTGCGGTCGCTGCTTCCGTCCGTGCCTTCCTCGTCATCGGGGGCGCCGCGGCCCTGCTCGGCGAAGTTCTGGTCCGAAGAACGCTGCTGGCCTTCCTGCAGATATTCGCTCGAATCGCTGCCCTGCGAGCCGACGAAGCCGCTTCCGCTTCCGCCGCCCTGCGAGCCTTCGGGGCCGACATCGCTCGACTGGCCGCCCTGCTGGCCGGTGCGGTCGGCTAAGCTGGTGTCACTCTGCGATCCGCTCGAGCCTTGGCTCATGTCGCCGCTCTGGCCCATCGATCCGCCGGAGCTGACAGTGTTCGACTGGTCGCTGCCCTGCGCGAATTCGCCCTGCTGGCCCTGCTGGCCCTGCTGGCCGAGCGGTTGCTGGGACTGCTGCCCGGTCGGGTTCTGGCCCTGCTGAGCGGTTGGGTTCTGGCCCTGCTGTCCAGTCGCGTTCTGGCCCTGCTGGCCGAATTCGCGGCCTTCGTCCTCGGATTCGCGTCCGATGCCGTCGCTGTTGTTGGTTTCGTCAGCCATTTCCGTTCTCCTCGTAAACTCGCCCCGCGAACTGCTCGGGAGAATCAACATGAGTCGGACAGCCTCGTTCCGCCGCCGTTATCGGCGATGCGACGAACGGACGGCGGAGAACCGAATTTGCGACGAACTGACGGTCAGGCCTGCTCTTCGTCCTCGGCCGCGGGCCCTTCTTCGACCTGCGCGTCGGCTTCGGGCTCGTCGGCGGCCTCGACCGTCTCGACGGTTTCCGCCTCGGCGACCGAAGCTTCGCCGGCCTCTGCCTCGCCCTCGGGAGCGTCAGCGCCAGGCTGAAGGTCTTCGGCTGCCAGCGGAGCGGCCTGATCCTCGAACATCTGCTTGATGACGTCGATACCCTGAGCCTGAAGCTCGGCTTCCTCCGGCGAGCGCGCGACGTTCACGTGGACGGTCACCGCGACTTCCGGGTGAAGAGCGATCTTCACCTCGTGCATTCCGATCGCCTTGATCGGACGAGCGAGGACGACCTGGCTCTTGGTCACGGTTGCGCCGTCGGACTCCAGCGCCTCGACGATGTCGCGGGCCGAAACCGATCCGTAAAGCTGGCCGGTGTTGGATGCCTGGCGGATCAGCTGAACCGTCTTTCCATCGACCTTCGTCGAATCCTTTTCGGCAGCCGAACGCCTCTCGGCATTGTCGGCTTCGATCTTTGCGCGGTTGGCCTCGAACAGCTTGCGGTTCGACTCGTTCGCACGAAGCGCCTTCTTGTTCGGAAGCAGGTAATTGCGGGCGAAGCCGTTCTTGACGTTGACGACGTCGCCGATGTGGCCGAGCTTTTCGACCCGTTCGAGCAGGATGACTTCCATGTCGCTGCCGTCCTTATTTCACGAGATAGGGAAGAAGGCCGATGTGGCGGGCGCGCTTGATCGCCTTGGCAAGTTCGCGCTGCTTCTTCGATGAAACCGCGGTGATCCGCGAAGGCACGATCTTGCCGCGCTCGGAAATGAATCCCTGGAGCAGCCGGACGTCCTTGTAATCGATCTTTGGCGCGTCCTTGCCGGAGAAGGGGCAGGACTTGCGGCGGCGGAAGAATGCGCGGGCCATTATTCGACCTCCTCATCACGGGCTCGGAAGCCGCTGCGCTCACCGCGATCTCCGCGGTCGCCACGCTCTCCGCGCTCGCCACGTCCGGAGCGCTGCTCGCGCCGCATCATCGCCGACGGGCCTTCCTCATGCGCATCCACGCGGATGGTCATGAAGCGGATCACGTCCTCGTTGATGTTGGTCTGGCGCTCGAGTTCCGCGACGGCCGCCGGAGGGGCGTCGACGTCGAGCATCACGAAATGCGCCTTGCGGTTCTTTGCAATCCGGTAGGCGAGGGACTTGAGGCCCCAGGTCTCGGTCTTGACGACCTTCCCGCCATTGTCGGTGAGGATCTTTGTGGCGTTTTCCGCGAGCGCGTCCACCTGGGCCTGGGCCAGGTCCTGACGCGCGAGGAAAACATGCTCGTAGAGCGGCATGCTTCTTCTCTCTATTGGCCGATCGCTGACGCCGCCCGATGCGACGCCCCTCCGGCTGTCTTTAAAAACAACTGGGGCACAGGCGAAGCCTGCACCCCATCGCCGCGCCCTATGACGAATGAAGGGCGAAAAGGCAAGTCGCCCAAGGCACTTGGTTTGAAGCGCCCGTGCCGCCCGACTCTGTGTCACATATGCAACAGACTTTGATGGCCAGTAGAACACAGCGTGTTATTTTTGAAACTAATTGGCCGCGGCTCTGTTGCAGCCCGCGAGGGATCACACACAAAGGATAGATAATGCGAAAATATCTTCTGGTCGCCGTTGCGGCGGCCGCTATCGCCACGCCTGCGCTCGCTCAGAGCTCGGGCCCGTACGTCGGCCTCGAAGGCGGCGTTCTCTTTCCCAAGTCCACCAACGTCGACGCGACGGTAGATTTCACCGATCCGGCGCTTCCGACGACCACTTTCAACAACGTCTTCTCGGTGAAGCACAAGACCGGTTTCGATGTCGATGCGATCGCCGGCTACGATTTCGGCATGTTCAGGCTCGAAGGTGAGCTTGGCTACAAGCGGGCGAAGAACGATTCGCTCCGCCTAAGCCCGGGATTCGTTGCCGCATATGAAGACGCAACGGGAGTCACCCTCGCGAACACCGACTTCGACCTGAATAACCACACGACGGTCGTCTCGGCGATGGTCAATGGCCTGCTCGATTTCAACATCGGTGGAGTTGGCATCTACGGCGGCGGCGGCTTCGGTCGTGCCCGGGTCAAGATGCTCGGCGACCGTGACAGCGCCTGGGCCTATCAGGCCATCGCGGGCGTTCGCATGCCTGTGACCGCCAACGTCGATCTGGGGCTGAAGTACCGCTACTTCCGCACCGGCAAGCTCGACTTCAACGACAATGCGACTCTGACTGACGCGGGCGTTGCCTTCAACAGCAGCGACCGATTCAGCTCGCACAGTCTGCTCGCGAGCGTGATCTACAACTTCGGTGCTCCGGCGATGCTTCCGCCTGCGCCGCCTCCGGTGGCCGTCTCCGCGCCGCCGCCAGTTGCGCCGGCGACCCAGACCTGCGCCGACGGCACGGTGATCTTGGCAACGGACATGTGCCCGCTGCCGCCGCCGCCGCCGCCCCCGCCGCCGCCGACGCCCGAGCGTGGCTAACGACTAGACAAGCGTCGATCTGAAACTCTGGTCCGGGCACCCGCCCGGGCCAGTTTTTCTTATCTGGAGCCGGACGGCCTGCTAAGAAGCCTCATGGCCACGCACCTCCGCACGATCGAATCCGCGTCAGACGCGCTCGAGAATTTGAGCCTTCCCGGCTGGCTCTATTTCGATCCCGAGTTCTTCGAGGCCGAGAAGAAGGCCTTTCTTCGCGCCGCTCCGCAAGTGGTGTGCCACGAGAGCGAGATCGCGAAGCCGGGCGAGTGGCGGTCGATCGACTATCTTGGCGAGAGCGTGATCGTCATCCGCGGCGACGACGGCCGAGCTCGTGCCTTTTCCAACGTGTGCAGGCATCGGGGCTCGCGACTCGTCGACGGGACCGGCGGCTGCGCCAAGGTCCTGACCTGCCCCTATCACGCCTGGAGCTATGCCCGCGACGGCCGCCTGGTCGGGGTCCCACACCGGCATGAATATCCCGGGCTTCGGACCGAGGATCATGGTCTTTTCCCCGTCGCGCTCGAGAATTGGCACGGCTTCCTGTTCATTACGCTTGAGCCGGGAGCGCCGTCGGTTGCGGAAATGATGGCGCCCTACGAATCCGAGGTGGCGCCGTATGGCTTCGAGGAATTGCGGGCGATCGGGCGCGTCACGCTCCGGCCGAGGCCGCTCAACTGGAAGACCATCGCCGACAATTATTCCGACCATCTTCACATCGCCGTCGGCCATCCCGGCCTGACGCGGCTGTTCGAGCGGAATTACCGCATCGAGGCCAACGATCATGTCGACCGGATGGAAGGCGATTTGGTCGAGAAGCCGTCCGCCAATCCCTCGGAGCGAGCTTACCAGAAGTTCCTGCCCGAGGCGGAGCACCTGCCATCGTCGCACCGACGCAAGTGGCTCTATTACAAGCTGTTCCCCAACGTGGCCTTCGACATCTACCCGGACCAAGTCGACTTTATGCAGTTCCTTCCGGTGAGCGGCGGCGAAACCGTGATCCGCGAGATCAGCTACGCGCTTCCCGACGAGCGGCGCGAGATGACGGCCGCGCGCTACCTCAACTGGCGGATCAACCGGCGGGTGAATGCCGAGGACACCGAGCTGATCACGCGCGTCCAGCTGGGCATGCAAACTCCCAGCTACGAAGCGGGGCCGCTTGGGACCAGCGAGGTCTGCCTGAGAAGCTTCGCAAGGAAGCTCCGCGAGCTCATTCCCGAGGCGCGCCTTCCGCAACCTCCGGCACCGGGATGGTCGAAGGCTTCCTGAAGAAATAGAGCACGCCGCCCGCGGCCAGCAGGGCGAGCGACAGGAGGAACGCCTCCAGGCCCGAGCCGTAGAAAGCGTAGACGACGAAGACGAGCCCGACGGCTGCCGCAATCGTGGTCAGCGGCCTCCTGTCCTTGATTGCCGCCGCGATCGCTGCAGCCGAATAGAGGTAGAGGACGGCGTCGGCCGCGAGCAGGGTAATGAAGGTGAAGAGTTGAGTCGTCCCCTTGGCTGCGTTGAGACCGAGGAGGATGAACCCCAGCACTACGCCGGCCAGCTGCGCGACCCAGGGCGCATTGTAGCGGTTCGTGCGGTCGAAGATCGCCGGCATGTCGCGCCGCAATGCCATCGAATAGAGCATCTCACCCACGGCGAGCAGGGCGGCATTGAGGGTTCCGAGCGCGCTGATTCCCATGGCCGCAGCCGCGAGGATGGCCGCGGTGCCGCCCCAATAGGTCCCGATCGCCTCCGGAAACGGGGCGATCGATTTGGCAATCGCCGAATTGGGCATGATCAGGCTGAGCGACAGGGTGACGAGCAGGTAGAGAACGGCAATCGCCGCCAGCCCGAAGAGGAGCGAGCGCGCGAGGTTCTTCTCCGGCTCATGGATCTTGCCGACCGGCGACATCGCGAACTCGAAGCCGGTTAGAGCGAAGAGGCACAACGCCGAGGCGGTCGCGATATTCCCGAAAGTCGGCGGGGGAACGTTGATGGGATGTACCGGCCCGCCGCTCGCGCCCAGCATCGCTGCGATGGCGATGACGGCGGCCAGCGGCAGGACTTTGATGAGAACGGTGACGATTGCGACTTCGCCCGTCGCCCGGATGCCGCGTAGGTTGATGAGCGCGAAAATCGTCGTGAACAGGAAGGACATGACGACAAGGTGTCGTGCGACGAGGGGAAAGGCGGTGCCGAGTGCCGCCGAGGCGGCGAGCGCGACCGCCGGAATTCCGACCCAGGTCGAGCACCATGTCATCCAGGTGACGATGAAACCGACGCCCGGGCCGAGCTCATGCTCCACATAGGCCTGAAGGCCGCCGCCGTCGGGGCTGACGATGCGCGACGCGCAATAGGCCATCGCCATGATTCCGATGCCGCTGATCAGCCAGCCGATCGGAACGCTTCCGCCAAGCGGTGCAAGAGCGATCGGGAGGTAGAATATGCCCGACCCGATGACGCCGCCGATCACCAGCGCGAGAGTCATCCACGGGCCGAGCATTCTCGGCGTGCGTTCCTCGCTCATCTTCTCTCCCCAACTTGGCAAGCGGCGCTCGCCAGCCTAGTCGCCCCGCCAGTTCCATAGCAAAGCGGGTCGAGAATGCGCGCATTCCTTTTTCCGGGGCAGGGCAGCCAGGCAGTCGGCATGGGATCGGCGCTCGCCGAGGCGAGTCGGGCGGCCCGCGACGTGTTCGCCGAGGTCGACGAAGCCTTGGGCCAGAACCTCTTCCGGCTCATGAAGGAAGGGCCGGACGACGAGCTGAAACTGACCGAAAATGCGCAGCCCGCGATCATGGCGCATTCAATGGCTGTTTTCACCGCGCTGACCAAGGAAGGCGGAGTGGGTCTCAAGAAGGCGGCGCAGTTCGTCGCCGGGCACAGCCTGGGCGAATATTCGGCGCTTTGTGCGGCAGGCTCGTTCGACCTTTCCACCACTGCCAAGCTGCTCAAGCTGCGCGGCCAGGCGATGCAGCAGGCCGTTCCGGTGGGGCAGGGTGCGATGGCTGCCCTGCTCGGTGCGGACCTGCCAATGGCTCGCCGGATCGCCGAAGCGGCAGCTCAGGGCGAGGTCTGCACCATCGCCAACGACAACGACCCGAGCCAAGTAGTGATTTCCGGGCACAAGGGCGCGATCGAGCGGGCAGTCGAGATGGCCAAGGAGATGGGCGCAAAGCGGGCGGTGCTTCTGCCCGTGTCCGCGCCGTTCCATTGCCCGCTGATGCAGCCTGCGGCCGAGGCCATCAGCGATGCGCTCAGCTATGTGGTGCTCGAGGACCCGGCCGTGCCGGTGTTCGCAAACGTCACCGCGCAGCCGGAAACCGACCCCGACACGATCCGTGGGCTCCTGGTCGATCAGGTGACCGGCATGGTCCGCTGGCGGGAAAGCGTCGGCAACATGGCCGATGCCGGAGTGGAAGAGTTCGTCGAGCTTGGCGGAAAGGTGCTGGGCGCGATGGTCAAGCGCATCGCTCCCGACGCGAAGGTGACGAGTGTCGTGACGATCGTAGACATCGAGGCGCTGACGAAGGAGATCGCATAGATGTTCGACCTTTCAGGAATGACCGCGCTCGTGACCGGCGCTTCGGGCGGACTTGGAAGCTCGATTGCCAAGGCACTTGCGGCGCAGGGCGCGCGGCTCGCGGTGTCCGGAAGCAATGTCGAGAAGCTGGAGCGATTTCGCGAGGAGCTTGGTGGTGGGCATGTCGCCGTCGGCTGCAACCTGTCGGACGGCGCTGCAGTCGACCAGCTGGTCCCGTCGGCGGTCGACGCTCTAGGCGGCAAGCTCGACATCCTCGTCAACAATGCCGGAGTGACCCGCGACAACCTTCTCATGCGGATGAAGGACGACGAATTCGAGGAGGTCATTCGCATCAATTTGGAGGCCGCGTTTCGGCTGATGCGCGCTGCGGCAAGGCCGATGATGAAGGCGCGTTATGGACGGATCATCTCGATAACCTCGGTCGTCGGAGTCACCGGCAATCCGGGCCAGGCGAATTACGTCGCGTCAAAGGCCGCGCTGATCGGCATGACGAAGGCCGTGGCGCAGGAGCTTGCGAGCCGCGGTGTAACCGCAAACTGCGTCGCTCCGGGCTTCATGACCTCGGCGATGACGGACGCACTAAACGAGCAGCAGCGCGAGGGAATCCTGTCGCGGATTCCGGCCGGGCAGATGGGAACCGGTGACGATATCGGTGCCGCCTGCGTCTACCTCGCCAGCCGCGAGGCGGGTTATGTCACTGGGCAAACGCTTCACGTGAACGGCGGAATGGCGATGCCCTGACGATCGACCTTCGAAGCGGCAGCGCAAGCATGATCGCTGCGATGATGAGGCCGAGCGGAAAATAGGTGAACTCTGCGATCCGGCGCGCGGCGAGCGGCGCGATCCAGACGAGCGCCATCAGTGAACGGTCCCACGGGAGGAAACCTTTCTCCTCACCGTCGCGCCACAGCCAGGCAAGGCCGAGCCCGAGGACGACGAAGTCGTAATCGAGGACATAGGGCGTGGAGAGGACGACTGCGGCCGTGACCGCTGCGTTGCGTAGGCGCGCGTTGTCCCGAAGCGCCAGGAACAGAGCGCCGGCGACCGCCGCCGCAGTCACTAGCGACTGAACCGCGTATGCGAGGGCGATGCTTCCACCCCACATCCGCACCGCGGAAAAGGGGCTCATGATCTTGTACCAGCCGGTTCGGCCCTGCTCGAGGACGACATCGCGGGTCAGCGGCAGGCTGTCGAGAAACGCCTGCCAGACCGGCCAGCCCCAGAAGAGGAGGGTGGCGGCCACCAGCAGCCCGGCCGAAAGGCAGGCGCCGGCGATCGCCCGCCAGTTGCGGGTGACCAGAAGGAGAGGCGGGATCACCAGCGCGAGCTGCGGCTTGTAGATGAGACATCCGAGAAGCAACCCCGCAGCAAGCGGTTTGCGCTCCAGTAGAAGCAGCCCTCCGCCGAGCAGGAAGGCCGTCAGGAAACCGTTGTGTCCGTGAGTGACGCAGATGAGCGTCACGGGCGCTGCGACCACGAGCAGCACGGTCTCCCATCGCGGCACCAGCCGCCGCATGAGGGCGGCAAATGCGCCGAGCGACGCCGCCTGCCAGACAAGCAGCGCCGGAAGGTAGGGAAGCAGGGCAAGCAACGAGGCGACCAGCAGGAACGGCGGCGGATAATGCCAGCCGTACAGGTCCACCGTCGTGCTGTGGTGGATCTGCTGCTGCACCGCGAAATGCTTTGGCCAGGACCAGACGTCGGCGGGGTGGCCGCCGAGCGCCATCTTCCCCGCCGCCCACACCTGGGAATAATCGGTGCCGAGCGGCCGGCCCATCGGATCGAGGGTTCCGTGGCCGAAGCCGAACAGCCAGACGAGCGATACCAGCGAGGCGACAGCGGACATTGTCGCGATTGCGATCACTCGCTCGCGAGTAAGCCAGCTGCCGTTTCGAAGCCCGTCCACCGAGGCGCTGTTGCCATCTTATGGTTAAGAAATCGGCAGCAGCGCCAGCCTTGTCGTCGCTTGAACGCCACCTATATCGACGAAGAAATTCAAGCATTCGGCCACTTCTCGTGAGGGCCGAGACAGGGGACGAGAGGGAATATGGCGAAAGTAATCGGCATCGACCTGGGCACGACCAACAGCTGCGTCGCCGTGATGGAAGGCGGCAAGCCGAAGGTTATCGAGAATAGCGAAGGCGCGCGAACCACGCCTTCGGTCGTCGCTTTCACGAAGGACGGCGAGCGTCTGATCGGCCAGCCCGCGAAGCGGCAGGCGGTCACCAACCCCGACAACACAATTTTCGCGGTGAAGCGCCTTATCGGCCGCCGCTTCGACGACCCGATCACCAAGAAGGACACCGAGCTGGTGCCCTACAAGATCGTCAAGGGATCGAACGGCGACGCGTGGGTCAACGCCGGCGGCAAGGACTACAGCCCGTCGCAGGTTTCCGCCTTCATCCTCCAGAAAATGAAGGAAACCGCCGAGGCCTATCTTGGCGAGACGGTCACCCAAGCGGTGATTACGGTTCCAGCCTATTTCAACGACGCACAGCGGCAGGCGACCAAGGATGCCGGACAGATCGCCGGCCTCGAGGTCCTTCGCATCATCAACGAGCCGACCGCGGCCGCTCTCGCCTACGGGCTCGATAAGCAGGACGGTAAGACGATCGCCGTCTACGACCTTGGCGGCGGCACCTTCGACGTTTCGATCCTCGAGATCGGCGACGGCGTGTTCGAGGTGAAGTCGACCAACGGCGACACCTTCCTCGGAGGCGAGGACTTCGACGCGAAGATCGTCGATTATCTCGCCGACAGGTTCAAGCAGAAGGAAGGCATCGACCTTCGCACCGACCGGCTCGCGCTTCAGCGCCTGAAAGAAGCGGCCGAGAAAGCGAAGATCGAGCTGTCATCGGCTTCGACGACGGAGATCAATCAGCCCTTCATCACCGCCCGTATGGAAGGCGGCGCGACCACTCCGCTTCACTTGGTGGAGACGATCACCCGCGCCGACCTGGAGAAACTGGTCGCAGACCTTATCGACCGGACGCTCGAGCCGTGCCGGAAGGCGATCAAGGACGCCGGAATCGACGCCAAGGACATCGCCGACGTCGTTCTCGTCGGCGGAATGACCCGAATGCCGCGCGTTCGCGAGGTGGTGAAGGAGTTCTTCGGCAAGGAGCCGCACACCGGCGTGAACCCGGACGAGGTTGTCGCCATGGGCGCCGCCATCCAGGCCGGCGTCCTGCAGGGCGACGTCAAGGACGTCCTCCTTCTCGACGTCACTCCGCTGAGCCTCGGCATCGAGACACTCGGCGGCGTGTTCACCCGGATGATCGACCGCAACACGACCATCCCGACCAAGCGCAGCCAGGTCTTTTCGACCGCCGACGACAACCAGAGCGCGGTGACGATCCGGGTGTTCCAGGGTGAGCGCGAAATGGCCTCGGACAACAAGATGCTCGGTCAGTTCGACCTGGTCGGGATCCCGCCGGCTCCGCGCGGAGTGCCTCAGATCGAGGTCACGTTCGACATCGATGCCAACGGCATCGTCAACGTGTCCGCCAAGGACAAGGGCACCGGCAAGGAACAGCAAATCCGGATCCAGGCTTCGGGCGGCCTTGCCGACGAAGACATCGAGAAGATGGTCAAGGAAGCCGAGCAGTTCGCCGAGGAAGACAAGAAGCGGAAGGCTGCGGCCGAGGCCAAGAACAATGCCGAAAGCCTGATCCACACCACCGAGCGCCAGCTTTCCGAGCATGGCGACAAGGTCGAGCCGGCGATCAAGACCGAGATCGAGACTGCCCTGTCGGAGGCCAAGGCGGCCGTCGAGAGCGGCGATCCGGATCAGATGACCGAGAAGACCAACGCGCTGACGCAGGCGGCGATGAAGATGGGCGAGGCCATGTACAAGGCGCAGCAGGCCGAGACCGAGGCCGCCGCCGGGCCCGATGCCGGAACGTCGCCACCCGAGGGCGAAGGCGCGGCTTCGGACGAAGAAGTCGTCGACGCGGAATTCTCCGAAGTCGACGAAGAGAACAAGGGCTAGTGCCGGTGCCGGCTCACGCGCCGGCACCTAGTAGGCGTGCCGGGGGACGATGATGGCTGAGCAGGATTATTACGAGCTGCTGGGCGTTTCCCGCGGCGCGGACCTGCACACGATCAAGGCCGCCTATCGCAAGATGGCCAAGGAGTGCCATCCGGACAAGCATAACGGTTGTTCGGAAAAGGAAGCGCACTTCAAGGCGATCAGCGAGGCTTACGACTGCCTTCGCGACCCGCAGAAGCGCGCCGCCTACGACCGCTTCGGCAAGGCGGCCTTCCAGAACGGAGCCGGAGGAGCCCAGGACCCGTTCGGGGCGGCCGGCTTCGAAGGCTTTTCGGACATCTTCTCGTCCATCTTCGGCGAGTTCATGGACCGAAACGGCGGCGGACGGGTCAATCCGGCACGCGGCGCCGATCTCCGTTACGACCTGGAACTCAGCTTGGAGGAAGCGTTCGCCGGCAAGGAGGCGACGGTCACGGTCGACGCGCTCTCGGCTTGCGAGACCTGCGGCGGGCGCGGGTGTACGGCGACCGAAAATTGCGCGCGCACCTGTGGAACCTGCGGAGGAATGGGCAAGGTCCGCGCCCAGCAGGGATTCTTCGTTGTCGAGCGCGGCTGCCCGACCTGCCGCGGTAGCGGCGAGGTCATCGCCGACCCTTGCCGTGCCTGCGAGGGCGAAGGGCGGACGATCAACAAGCGAAAGCTGACCGTAAAAATCCCCGCCGGAGTCGACGAGGGCACCCGGATCCGGGTTGCCGGCGAAGGCGAGGCGGGCGTTCGCAATGCGCCCAACGGCGACCTCTACATCTTCGTGCACATGAAGCGGCACCCGGTTTACGCCCGCGAAGGCACGACGCTGATCGCCGATTGTCCGGTGACCTTCACAACAGCCGCTCTCGGCGGGACGATCACGCTTCCGGGCCTCGACGGCGCGAAGGTGGAGATGAAGGTGCCGGCCGGCGCCCAGTCGGGCGAGCAGCTACGCCAGCGCGGCGCCGGAATGAGCGTCCTCAACGGGCGCGGGCGAGGCGACCTCGTCGCTCGAATCATCGTAGAAACGCCGACAAGAATGAGCTCCAAGCAAAAGAAATTGCTGGAGGAATTTCGTTCAACAGAGACAGGCGATGAATGCCCGGCGGCGAAAGGCTTTTTCGGCCGCGTTCGCGATATGCTCGGCGGCTGACGCGGCGGGATTTTCCAAGCGCACCAAATCTTCTAGTCGTGCTCCCAACGGGAGGGTTTCGATGCGCCTCGCATTTCTGGTTTCGTTTGCCGCTCTAACCGCCGCTCCGGCTGCGGCGCAGGACTTCTCCAAGGTCGAGATCAAGGTTGAGAAGCTCGCCCCCGGAGTTGCTGTCCTGTTCGGCGCCGGCGGCAACATTGGCCTGTCCTACGGTGAGGACGGCAATGTCGTCATCGACGACCAGTTCGCTCCACTGACCGACAGGATACTTGCGGCGATAAAAACCGTCGATGCCGATCCGGTGCGCTTCGTGATCAACACCCACTGGCATGGCGATCACACGGGCGGGAACGCCAATCTCGGTCGCGCGGGCGCGGTCATACTGGCTCAGGACAATGTGCGGACAAGGCTGATGAGCGATCAGGTCGTCCGCGGAGACAAGGTCGCGGCTTCGCCCAAGGAGGCGCTGCCGGTGATCACTTATTCCGACGGCGTGACAGTCCACCTGAACGGGGACGACCTGAAGGTCGTCCACGTCGCCCACGCCCACACTGATGGCGATTCGCTCATCCGCTGGACCAAGGCCGACGTGCTGCACATGGGCGACGCCTTTTTCAACAAGATCAGCTTTCCCTTCATCGACCTCGATTCCGGTGGGTCGATCGACGGCGCCATAGCCGCCGCGAACAAAGGGCTCGACCTGGCAGGGACGACAACGATCATCGTGCCGGGCCATGGCCCGATCGCTACTCGGGCTGAGCTGGCCGCCTATCGGGAAATGCTTGTCGACATCCGCACCAAGGTCGCCGCCGGCATACAAGCCGGTCGCAGCCTCGCTGAAATCCAGGCCTCGAAGCCGGCGGCGCCTTATGGAATGCCCGACGGCTTCATCAAGCCGGATGGCTTCGTGGAGACGGTCTACAACAGCCTGAAGAATCCCCCGAAGGACGCGCACTAGGCGCGACCGAACACCCGCTCGAATATCGCGTCCACGTTCTTCAGGTGATAATCGAGGTCGAAGAGCGCTTCGAGTTCCGAGGCGGAGAGCCGCGACGTCACCTCCGGATCGGCCTTCAGTAGGTCCAGGAGCGACAGCTGTCCGTCGCTTTCCCAAACCTTCATCGCATTGCGCTGTACCAGGGAGTAGCTGTCCTCGCGGCTGAGGCCTGCCTGGGTCAGCGCGAGAAGCACGCGCTGCGAGTGGACGAGGCCGCCCATGCGGTCGAGATTCTTCATCATCCGCTCGGGGTAGACGAGCAGCTTGTCCACCAGTCCGGTCAGGCGGGCGAGCGCGAAATCGAGCGTGATCGTCGCGTCCGGGCCGATGAAGCGCTCGACCGACGAATGCGAGATGTCGCGCTCATGCCAGAGAGCGACATTCTCCATCGCCGGAATCGCGTAGGAGCGCACCATCCGCGCGAGTCCCGTGAGGTTCTCGCTGAGGACCGGGTTGCGCTTGTGCGGCATCGCCGAGCTGCCCTTTTGGCCGGGCGAGAAAAACTCCTCCGCCTCCAGCACTTCGGTGCGCTGCAGGTGACGGATTTCCGTCGCCAGCCGCTCCATCGATGAGGCGATGACGCCGAGAGTCGCGAAGAACATCGCGTGGCGGTCGCGCGGGATCACCTGGGTCGAGACGGGCTCGGGCTTCAGCCCCAGTTCCCCGGCGACATGCTCCTCGACGCGCGGGTCGATGTTGGCAAACGTGCCCACCGCGCCGGAGATTGCGCAGGTGGCGATGTCCTCGCGAGCCGCTGCAAGGCGGTCGCGATTGCGGTCGAACTCGGCATAAGCCTGCGCGAGCTTCAGCCCGAAGGTGACGGGCTCGGCGTGGATTCCGTGGCTTCGGCCGATCGTCGGGGTCAGCTTGTGCTCGAACGCCCGCCGCTTCAGCACCTCAAGCAGCTGGCCGAGGTCGGCGAGAAGGA
The DNA here is from genome assembly GCF_023516495.1 of Sphingomonas anseongensis. Lineage (NCBI taxonomy): Bacteria > Pseudomonadati > Pseudomonadota > Alphaproteobacteria > Sphingomonadales > Sphingomonadaceae > Sphingomonas > Sphingomonas anseongensis. The sequence continues at coordinate 677,118 of NZ_JAMGBC010000001.1, read as the reverse complement.
TGTCAGCGGCCTGCTTCAACTGAACCGCGAGAGCTGTATCGAGCACATCGGAGCTGGTCATTCCCTGATGGAGCCAACGCTTCTCCGTGCCCAGCTTCTCGCCGGCCCAGGTCAGGAAGGCGATGACGTCATGTTTCGTGACCGCTTCGATCGCGTCGATTGCCGGGACGTCGATGTCGCCCAGGGCGTTGCTGTCGTACGCAGCGCGGATCGTCTTGGCGTCCTCGGCGGGGATCATCCCGATCCTGCCCATCGCCTCCGCGGCGAAGACCTCGATCTGCCACCAGATGCGATAGCGGTTCTCGGGCGACCAGATCGCGGTCATTTCGGGGCGGGAATAGCGAGGGACCATGGCCGATGCGGCTAGCAGGGAAGCCGCGGACCTTCAAATCGGCCTGGGTGCTATCGAAAGGTTCACAGGCGGACGAAGCCCCGCGGCCAATGGTCTTCGTCAATTTCGTATCGATGGACCGTGAAGCTGTCCGGATCCTCGACGAAGCCGGGCAAAGCCTGCGCTCTCTGCGCGGCTTCCTGCGCCCTTGGTTCGGAGGAATAGATGCCGATGACCTTCACCTTCCCGGTGTCGGGCGGACTGTGAAGGACGACGAACAGTGGCTCCACGAAGCCTATCGCCCTGCGCTCTCGGCGAGTTCCGTCATCATTTTTGACAATGCGCCGCGGACGGTCTCGATCGTGTAGGGATCGCCCGGGTCGGTGCCGCCAGTCCTCGCGAAGTGGGGCGGTTCGCCCATCCTTCGGCCCCATTCGACATCGGCTTCGCGCACGAGCTCGGCCAGGACGTAATCGGAAGACAATGTCCGCTCGCAGTGCTCTGCCAATGCTTCGAGAGGTGCGTCGAGATGGGCGAGCAGCTCTTCGCTTCCCCTCAGGCGGCGATGCAACGAAGCCTGCAATGCGCCGTCGGGATCGGGGAGGTTGCTCCTGAGCCAGGTTCCGATCTCCGTCTCCGCTTGCAGAACAGGGGAGACAGGCGAAGCTCCCTTCATTGCGCCGGGGCCTGCCATCCTGGCTATCGCTTCCGTCGGCGTGAACGAGCGCGCCTGGCTGATCTCTCGCTCAATCTCCTCGTCGCTTGCGGAGCGATGCTTGTTCGTGTCGTCGGGCATGGGCATTTTCGTCCATCTGCACACGCTTCGACCTATCCGGTGACGATGATCCAAAGGTATCGGGTAATCCCCGATGGACCGGCTGGCAGGCCACCCGTAGGCCGACGGAATTACGGCCAACCCATCACACTTCAGCAAGCGATCGCACTCGCACCGACAGCCGGCCCAAAGGCGTCCAGGGGCATCTCGACCGAATCCGGTCCACGTCCTCGAACCTGCAGCTGAGAGCGATGCCGCCCCCCTTACGATCGAGGAATTGGAGGTCGGACTGCGGATGCTGGATCAGATCGATACCGATCGAAAGAAATTCTGGGAGGTCAACGGGCCCGCCTTCAAGGAAACCGTCCGGCTCGCGATTCGCGAGACTTCCGAAGCGCTCCTCCTTCAACGGATGCCGGCCACTTTGCGGACCGAGCTGGAAGGACAGCTCGAATGGCTGAAGAGCTATCTCGAGCAGGACACTTGCCGGGCAAGTCACACCGCGCAGCCCTTCGCCGGAGATGGCCGCCCTCGCGGAGTCCCCTCCGCACTCAATTGAATTGGCACTTCTTCAAGCGGCAACGAGCGCCGCTGTGCTTCGGGCGATGACTCGCTCTTCGTCCGTCGGGAGCACCCAGATCGGCAGGCGGGACCCCGAGGCCTCGATCCGCATTTCCCCTTTGCCGTTTGACGCCTCGTCCAGCGCCGCGCCGAGCCAGGTACACCCGCCAACGACCTCGCTTCGCGTTTTCACGTCGCGCTGACCGATGCCGCCGGTGAACACCAGCCCGTCAAGGCCGCCAAGAGCGGCCGCGAGCGATCCGATCTCCCGGGTTATCCGATAGACGAAGAGGTCGATCGCCTCGCGCGCCTCCGGCTCTTCCGAAGCGCGAAGGGTGCGCATGTCCGATGAAATGCCGGAAACGCCGAGAAGCCCCGATTGCTTGTACAGCAAAGCTTCGAGCTTTCGGGCGTCCATGCCGCGCTCGTCCATCAGGTAAATGAGCACGCCGGGATCGATCGCCCCGCAACGCGTTCCCATGACCAGTCCGTCGAGCGCGGTGAAGCCCATGGTGCTCGCAACGCTACGCCCGTGATGGATGGCGCAAAGACTGGCGCCGTTACCGAGATGCGCGACGATGATCCGCTTGTCGGCCATGTCCGGGTCGAGCTCGCGAAGCCGGCCGCTTACGAACTCATACGACAGGCCGTGGAAGCCGTATCTCTTCACTCCGGAGTCGCTGAGTTCCCGCGGCAACGCAAAGGCTTGCGCAATGGGGGGCTGCGCTTGATGGAAAGCCGTGTCGAAACAGGCGACCTGCTCGATGTGCGGCGCTGCGGTTCGGATTGCTTCCATGGCGACCAGATTGTGCGGCTGGTGCAGTGGGGCGAGGGGGCAAAGACCTTTCAGTGACGCAATTACCTCGTTGGTCACGATTACCGGTGCTGTGAAACTCGTCCCGCCATGTACGACTCTGTGACCGACGCCCGCGATCGGCTTTCCGCCGAGCAGCCCGATCGCCGTCTTGAGAATGATTGACGCGCCGGCGCGGTGATCGATTTCCTTCGGATCCCACTCGTTTTCCAGAACCCGTTCGCCCGCCGGATCGGTGACGGTCAACCGAGGAGCGACGCCAATCTGTTCAAGCTGCCCGGCGAACAGCTGCGGAAGGTCGGGTCCGTCGTCGAACAGCGCGAACTTGATGCTCGACGAACCGGCATTCACGACTGCGATGCATTCGGCCACGTCGGCGACCTACTGGATGGCTGCCGACGCGGAAGCCCGGCGCGAGGCTGCGACCAGCTGGGCGACTGCGCATGATGCGAGGCGAGCCGTTTCGCTGTCGGCGCGGCTGGTCAGGATGATCGGCACCTTCGCGCCAAGGACGATCCCGGCGGAATCGGCGTCGGCGAGAAAGGACAGGCTTTTTGCCAGCATGTTGCCGGCTTCGAGGTCCGGGACCACGAGGACATTGGCCCGGCCCGCCACCGGCGACGCAATCTTCTTGATTGCCGCGGCCTCAGTGCTGATCGCATTGTCCAGCGCCAGCGGGCCATCCAGCAGTGCACCGGTGATCTGGCCGCGATCGGCCATCTTGCACAGCGCCGCCGCCTCCAGCGTCGACGGAACGTCCGGATTGACGCTTTCCATCGCGCTCAGGATCGCGACCCGCACCTCCTTCGAGCCCAGCGCGTGGGCCAGGTCGATCGCATTCTGGGTGATATCGACCTTGGCCTTGAGGTCGGGCGCAATGTTCACCGCGGCGTCTGTGATGATCAGCGGCTGGTCATGGCCCGGCACATCCATCACGAAACAATGGCTGATCCGCCTCGCCGTGCGCAGTCCGGTGTCGCGCTTGACCACAGCGCCCATCAGCTCGTCGGTATGAAGGCTGCCTTTCATCAGCGCTTCGGCGCGGCCCTCGCGAACGAGCTCGACGGCCTTGCTCGCCGAATCCTCGCTGAACTTCGCATCGACGATCTCGAAACCGCTGATGTCGATCTTGTGGTCCGAGGCAACGGCGCGAATCCGCTCCTCCGGCCCGACCAGGATCGGCTGGATCAGCTTCATCTTGGCCGCCGCGGCCGCACTTTCCAGCGACACCTGGTCGCAAGGGTGGGCAACGGCCACCTTTATCGGCTCGTGCTTGGCGGCCTTCGCAATAAGGCTATGAAACCTGTCATGAGTGTTGCGAGCGATTGGACGCTCGACCTCGAGCACCGACATCGGCGACCTCCCGCTTGGATCGGAAAGCCCGAAGCATAGGCGGCAGTTGGTAGCCGTTAATCCGGATATGCCCTGACGCGCGGCCGAAATCCGGCCGGTGGGAGAGCCTTGACCAAAAAGTCCTCAGCAATTGGATCGACGCGTCTTGGGGGTAACTCCCGATAGGCCGCCGCAAGCCTGCGCCTATCCTTCAAACATCGACGAGAGCGAGCGTCGGAGCAGTGGGGAGCACTGCCCGAAGTCTCTTCTCCGTGCACGGGAGAGTAAGATGGACAGCGAGACTCGCAATCCCACCGCGCCGGTGATTCCGGAGCTCGACTATTCCGAACCCCCGACCGGCTCTGACCGCCGGGCGTTCATGGTGCGCAGCGCCATGGCCACGGCCATCATCGCGGTTGGCGGCACGATCAATCCGCTGTTCGCGCAGACTCCGGCCAATGCGCAGCCGGTCAAGCTCGACCCGAACCTGAATGTGGTGAAGCAGTCGAAGGGGCCGGTGATGACCCTGGTCGACGAATTCTACAAGGTCGGTCCCGGACCGTCCTCGTCGCACACGATCGGCCCGATGCGGATCACCTACGACTTTTACCAGCGGGCGATCAAACTGCCGCAGGCGGAGCTCGACCAGGCGACGGCACTCAAAGTCCATCTCTACGGCAGCCTAAGCGCGACCGGCAAAGGCCATGGCACGGAACGGGCGGCCCTTGCGGGGCTGATCGGTCATGAGCCCGCGACGATCGACCCGGTTGCCGTTCTCGACAAGATGCAGGCCGAGCCGGACAAGGTTTACCCGGTCAAGCTCGGAACCAAGACCATCAACGCGTCGCTCAAGGACATCATCTATGACGCGACCAAGGGCGATTTCCCGCACGCCAACACGATGACGGTCAAGTTGATGGCCGGCGACAAGGTCTTGCTGGAACAGGAATATTATTCGGTCGGAGGCGGATTCATCGAGTGGAAGGGTTATGCACCGCCCGAGAAGCACGCTCCGAAATATCCCTACGAAACGATGGCTCAGGTCATCGACTATACCAAGCGTGACAATATCTCGATCGCCCAGCTCGCAATGGCGAACGAGACGTCGATTTCCGGGCGCAGCGAAGCCGAGATCAACGCCTTTCTGGACAAGATTATTGGCGCGATGCGTGCAACAGTGAAGACGGGTCTCGCCGCCCCGACGTCCACTTTGCCCGGGCCAATCAAGCTCAAGACGAAGGCCGGGGACGTCTTCAGAAGCGCTCAGGCCGAGGCGATACCTGCCCGCAAAGCCATTGGAATGGTGTCGGCCGCCGCACTTGCAGGGTCCGAAGAAAATGCTCGCGGCCACTTGGTGATAACCGCGCCCACCGGCGGATCCGCAGGGGTCATGCCTGCGGTTCTCTATTCACTCGATCAAGCCGGCGCAAAAGTCCCTGACCAGAAGCTTCGCGAGGGGCTGCTGGCCGCATCGGTCGTCGGCTATCTGTGCAAGCACCACGCGACCCTGGCAGCTGCGGAGGGTGGCTGCCAGGCGGAAATCGGAGTCGCCTCGGCAATGGGAGCGGCGATGATCGGACAAGCGCTGGATGCGCCGCCGCAGGTCATCGCCAACGCCGCGGAAGGCGCGCTTGAGCACCATCTGGGAATGACCTGCGATCCGGTCGCCGGGTACGTGCAGATACCGTGCATCGAGCGTTGCGCATTCGGGGCGGTCAAATCCTGGACCGGCTATCTGATCGCCAAGAACGAGATTCCCGCCAACCGGCGCGTGGATTTCGATTCGACCGTGCAGGCCTTGGCCATCACCGCCAAGGAGATGAATTCGAAGTATAAGGAGACGTCGGAAGGCGGCCTCGCCGTGTCCCTGACGCTCTGCTGAATCCGATGTCCGGGCCGGTCACGCGGTCGGGAGCGACGGCGGCAATCACCGCCGCCTGGCTCCTGACCGCAGTCTTCTATTTCTACCAATATTCGATGCGCTCGGCGCCCGCCGTCATGGTTCCGGAGCTCACGGCCGCCTTCGGGATGAGCGCCGTCGGCATCGCCTCTCTCGTCGGCCTTTTCTATTACGGCTACGCACCCTTCAGCCTGGTTGCGGGCGTCGCGATGGACCAGCTCGGGCCCCGCAAGGTCGTTCCCCTCGGGGCCGCCAGCGTGGCGATTGGCGCAATGCTGTTTTCAACCGGCGATCCGACGCTCGGAAGCATTGGCAGGTTCATGCAGGGTGCCGGCGGCGTGTTCGCGCTGATCGGGGCCGTTTACCTGGTAACGGCCTTCATGCCCGTGTCGAGCGCCGCGACGCTTGTCGGCGTCACGCAGATGTTCGGAATGGCAGGCGGCTCCGCCGGCCAGTTCGTCGTCGGCCCGCTGATCGCTTCCGGAATAGCGTGGGACAAGTTCTGGTTCATCGCCGGCGTCGTCGGCATCCCCATCGCACTCCTGCTGCTTCTGCTCATCCCGAAACGAGAGGTCCAGGAAGGTGCGTCCCGCCAGCGAAGGGGTCTCGGCCCGGCGCTGTCGGCGATGGGGACGGTGTTCGCGAATCCCCAGTCGCTGCTGTGCGGCCTGATCGCCGGGCTGTTCTTCATACCGACGACCATCTTCGACATGGTCTGGGGCGTTCGGTACCTGCAGGAAGCGCATGATCTGCCTTATTCGGTCGCGGTCCTGCGATCTGCCGCCGTCCCCTTCGGGTGGATCATCGGTTGCCCGCTCCTGGGTTGGATCACCGACCGGATCGGTCGCCGCAAGCCCGTGATCGTCGGCGCCGGGCTAGTCCTTCTTGGAACGCTGGCGCTGATCCTGTTCGCGCCGGTTGGCATATTCCCGCCGTTCAGCCTCGCCCTTGTCGCCGGGATCGCTTCCGGTGCGGCGATGATCCCGTACACGATCATCAAGGAAGCCAACCGGCCGGAGCACAGCGGCACGGCGACCGGAGTGGTCAACTTTCTCAACTTCTCGATGACGGCCGTCCTCGGCCCGATTTTCGCCGGCGCGCTGATTGGGGCGAGCGCAGGCGGGGACCGGCAGCTCGGTCATTATCAGGAGGCGTTCCAGCCGCTTCTCTATGGCGTGGTCCTCGCAATCGCCCTGACCCTGCTGCTTCGCGAAACCGGGCCGCGCGCACGGACAGCGAAGGCAGCTTCCGCACTCCCCGCCGAATGAATGGAGGACTCGATGCCGACCCTGATCATGGAGCCAGAACACAAGCGCGGGACCCAGGAACGCCCATCCTTCCAAAGCGGACTGTGGACGAAGGACATCGATGTCCGCAATTTCATCCAGACGAACTTCACGCCTTATTTCGGCGACGGCTCCTTCCTCACGACTGCGACTCCCCGCACCCGAGCTATCTGGAAGAAATTGACCGACCTTTTCGTCGAGGAGCGCAAGAAGGGCGTTCTCGACGTCTCGCAAATCCCAAGCTCGATCACGGCTCACGACGCCGGCTATATCGACCGCGACAACGAGGTGATCGTCGGGCTCCAGACGGACGCCCCCCTGAAGCGCGCGATCATGCCCAATGGCGGCCTGAGGATGGTCACCAACGCGCTCGAGGCGTTCGGCTACACGCCCGATCCCCAGGTCGTGGAGATTTTCACCAAATACAGGAAAACCCACAACGCGGGCGTCTTCGATGCCTACACCGCGGACGTCCGACGCTGCCGCAAATCACACATACTGACCGGTCTCCCCGATGCCTACGGGCGGGGGCGGATCATCGGCGATTATCGCCGCGTTGCCCTCTATGGCGTCGACCGCCTGATCGAGGAGAAAAAGACCGAGAAAAGCCAGCTCGACCAGGTGTGGTCGACGGACGAGACGATCCGCGACCGCGAGGAGCTTTCCGAACAGATTCGCGCACTTGGCGAACTGAAGGAAATGGCGGCCAAATACGACTTTGACATTTCGAAGCCGGCCACAAGCGCGAAGGAAGCCGTTCAGTGGCTCTATTTCGGCTATCTCGCCGGGGTGAAGGAGCAGAACGGAGCGGCGATGTCGCTCGGACGAGTGTCGACATTCCTCGACATCTTCTTCGAACGGGATCTCGCTTCGCGCCTGATCACCGAAAGCGAAGCCCAGGAGATCATCGACGATTTCGTGATGAAGCTGCGGATCATCCGCTTCCTTCGAACGCCCGAATATGACGAGCTATTCGCCGGAGATCCCACCTGGGTCACGGAGTCCATCGCGGGAATGGGGGATGACGGCCGCCCCCTCGTCACGAAGACGAGCTTCCGCTTCCTCCAGACGCTCTACAATCTCGGCCCTGCGCCCGAGCCTAACCTGACGATCTGGTATTCCTCGCAGCTTCCCGAGAACTTCCGCCGGTTCACGGCCAAGGTCGCGATCGACACGAGCTCGATCCAGTTCGAGAGCGACGAGATCATGCGGATGGCCTGGGGCGACGACGGCGCCATCGCCTGCTGCGTTTCGCCGATGCTGATGGGCAAGCAAATGCAGTTCTTCGGCGCCCGCGCGAACCTCGCAAAATGCCTGCTCTACGCAATCAACGGAGGGCGGGACGAGATCAGCGGGGATCAAGTCGGACCGCCGACCGCGCCGGTTGAAGGCGATTATCTGGATTTCGACGACGTCCTCGACCGGTTCGAGAAAATGATGGGCTGGCTGGCGGAGATCTACGTCAGCGCCATGAACGTCATCCACTACATGCACGACAAATATGCCTACGAGCGGGTCGAAATGGCGCTCCACGATTACTCGCCGATCCGGACGATGGCGTTCGGGATCGCGGGCATGTCCGTCGTCGCCGACAGCCTGTCCGCGATCAAATATGCGAAGGTCAAAGTCATCCGGGACAGCAGCGGTCTCGTCGTCGACTATGAAGTCGAGGGCGACTTTCCCAAGTTCGGGAACAACGACAACCGCGTCGATTATATGGCCGCCTGGCTGGTCAGCACGTTCATGGGGAAGCTTCGCGGGCACGAGACGTACCGCAACGCCCTCCACACGCAGTCGGTGCTGACGATCACGTCCAACGTCGTCTACGGCAAGGCCACCGGGAACACGCCTGACGGAAGGCGCAAGGGCGAGCCGTTTGCCCCCGGCGCAAACCCCATGCACGGGCGCGATAGCCACGGAATCCAGGCTTCGGCCGCCTCCGTGGCGAAAATCCCGTATCGCGACGCCCAGGACGGAATTTCGCTTACGACGAGTCTGGTGCCGACCGGGCTCGGCCGTACCGAAAAGGACCGGATCACAAACCTCACTTCGATCCTGGACCGCTTCTTCTCAGTCACTGGCTTTCACATGAACGTGAATGTGCTCAATCGCGACACCCTGGTCGACGCGATGGACCACCCGGAGAAATATCCGACCCTGACGATCCGGGTCTCCGGCTATGCCGTCAACTTCGTCCGCCTGACCCGCGAGCAGCAGATGGACGTGATCAACCGCACATTCCACGGGGAGTGAGTCGGCGTGGAATCAAATCCGCCGCCCACTCCGCTGGAGGCCAGCTCGCCTTTTGAGATGCGCGTCAGCCTTGGCGAAGGCCTGCCAGACACGGATGTCCGCTCGGCGCTCAAGACCGGTGACATGGGATTCCTGCACAGCTTCACCACCGGTTCGGCGGTCGACGGGCCTGGAATTCGTCTCGTCGCCTGGACCACGGCTTGCATGTTTCGCTGCAAGTATTGCCACAACCCGGACACCTGGACCCTGACCAACGGAATCCCCGTGACCCTGGAGCAGGCGATCGAGGAGGTGCGCAAATACGCCAACGGTTTGAGGGCGATCCGTGGCGGGTTCACACTGTCGGGCGGCGAGCCGCTGATGCAGGATCGCTTTGCGGTGCGGCTGTTTGCTGCGGTACAGGACATGGGTGTCCACACCGCCATCGAGACCAATGGCTATTTCGGCGAGCGGCTTTCGGACGACGAGCTCAAGACCATCGACCTCGTCATTCTCGACATGAAGGCGATCGACCGGGACCAGCACCGGCGGGTCACCGGGATGCATAACGACGATATCCTCGCCTTCTGCGATCGCCTGGCGCGGCTCAAACGCCCAATGTGGCTTCGCTACGTCCTGGTTCCGGGACTGACCGACATTCCGGAAGAGATGGCGGCAGTCGCGAAGTTTGGAGCCTCCCTTGGCGTCGTCCAGCGTGCGGAAATCCTGCCGTTCCACCAGCTTGGCCAGTATAAATGGGACCGGCTGGGCCTCGAATACTCCCTCGCCGATACCAAGCCGCCCACGGATGAGCAGATTGCGGAAGCAGTGCGGATTTTCCGGGCCGCGGGGCTAGCTGCAGATTAGTCCGAAGCCGATTCTCCTGTCCCGATCCGCAGCTTGTTGTTGATTGTCTCGACGACCGACTCTTCCGCCCGCGTAACGTCTTGGCGCATTCCAAGGAGCGTAGCGACGTGGCTTCCTGCTGCTTCGGCCACCTTATGGCAGGCGTCGACCAGCGTGGTTACGCGCGCCCTTCGCTCGTCGGGCGGAAGCACTGAAAAGCCGCTCCTCAACACTTCCAGTGCGGTGTCGAAAAGCTCATCCGAAGGCTTGCTTTCGAGCCAGCTGACAAGCTGCGCATAGGCAGGCGAGGCGGGGTCGATCTCACGACCGCGCGCAAGGCCAAGCACAGTTTCACGTTCGGAACTCGTGACCGAACCGCCTGCCCAGGCGACCTGGACGAGTGGGGCCAGGAAGAAGGCAGGTGCGGTCTCAACGGTCACTCCGAGTTGCCGCGTACGCATCAGCAGCTCGGGGTCATCGACCTGCAATTTGTCGCGCAGCGCGGCCGCGATCTCGTCGAGCCTGGCGTTCTGGCGCAGCTTCTCGACAAGTTTCGCTTCCTCTTGCCGGAAGTAATTATCCTCGAGCGCCTTTTCACGATCTCCCAGGATGCCCTTGGTCATGCTCACGCCCTGTCGCTGCTTCCCGTCATTTGGCGCCATGCCTCAGGGTAGCGATTGATGCTCTGCCCGGAATTTGCCCGCAGCCGGTGCAATGGCAATCAGGTCAATTCCCGACAACGCGTCGAGACTCAGGCGAATGCCTCCCACGCTAGCCACAAGCCGAACAGCGTGGCCAGGATGGCGGCGATCACCGCCGCGCTTTCCATGAACGAGACGCGGAAGTGCGCCTTGTGCTCCTCCATGAAGGCGTCGAGCTTCGGACGAAGGCGCTGGTTGCTGGTAAGGAGCCCGATGTCCAGGTGACGTCCGGTGCGCATGAACCTCAGGATCTCGCCGGTTTCCTCTTGAGTCACTGCCGGATAGCGACCGACCAGGCCGGCTATTCGGTCGCGGTCTATCCGGAGAGCGCGAACCTGCTCGCGCGTCGTACGGTTTGTCATTGTATCGTCCATTCTTGCTGTGAGCATCAGGCCATCGCCGGGCTTTGCTGGAGAGTCTGGCGGGCCGGCTTCTGCTGCTTCGCAAACTTGGCCAGCTCGCGCTCGATCGTTCGTGCTCTGGGAAAAGTCTTGCCGTCGAGCCCCTCGAAGCGGCTATCCGATGCATAGAAAACGAAGCCGCCGGGGACGCGGACTGCGATCCCTACGGTCCTTCGCTCGAATTCAACTGAGAAACGTTGCGTTGCCACGAAACTACTCCCTGACGGGCGGGCCCGTCGTCTGATGTGAGTGGCGCGCTGCGATGCGGCGCGCGGTTCAGTCGGGGGAGAGCCCTAAGCGCGGGCTTGGGCGCGCGCCGAGGGCACTAGAATCGTGCGGTGCTGCTGCCCGGATGGAGCTGAGGCCGCCTGCAGGGGGAATACCCAGTCATATAACCAATATGGACGTCGTGGCCGGGTAATCAAGCCGGACCGGTTTGCGCCTTCAAATCAACCCCATCGCCCGCATGCTGGTCCTGCCGCTCGCACCGACGATCACATGGTCGTGGACCGTGATCTTCATGTGTCGAGCGGCTTCGATGAGATCGTTGGTGATGCGGATGTCCTGGCTGGAGGGCGTCGGGTCGCCGCTGGGGTGGTTGTGGACGATGATCAGCGCGGTGGCGCCTAGCGCGATAGCTCGGGAGATCACCTCGCGGACGTGAACGGATGCTTCGTCGACGGAGCCATTCCACATGGCCTCGTTGGCGATCAGCATGTTCTTGGCGTTGAGAAACAGCACCCGGACCTGTTCGGTGCGCGAATGCGCCATCGCCACGTGGAGATAATCGCAGAGAGCCTCCCAGCTGGAAAGGATCGGAGCGCCCTCGGCGCGGGTCTCGAGCAGACGAAGCGCGGTCGCCTCGGCAATTTTCAATGCGCCGATCACCGACTCGCTTAGCCCTTCGCGCTTCATCGTCTCCGCGCTCGCCGACAGAAGGGGCCCGATGCCACCGAACTTGGCGATCAGCTCCTTCGCTTGGTCCTTGGTGTCGCGACGGGGGATCGCCAGCGCGAGAAGATATTCGACCAGCTCATGGTCCAGCAGCGCCTTGCCGCCGCCTTCGAACAGCCGCTTCCTAAGCCTCGACCTGTGGCCGCTGCCATTGCTTTCGACCGACGTGATTCGCCCGTGCATCCGGTTCCCATCCGACCACTCCGAGCAGTGCCATACTAGCCACATCCCTCGCGCCGTGGAAAGCGTGGTCGTGCCGGTGACGGAACGGCTGGCACGGGCGCGGGTTGAAGGCACCAATGGTCGGATCTGAGGCCGAGAGCGGGGACACCGTCGTCGTCAGGCGGCGGTACGGATGGCGCAGGGTGCTCACCTGGGTCAGCGTCGGCGCGCTCGCCTTCATCCTCGCCGCATTCCTGTTCGTCTGGCTGGAGCGGCGGCCGATCGCCCGCAACATCATCGACCGCCAGCTCGAAAGCCGCGGGGTGAAGGGGAGCTACACGCTCGACCGGGTGGGCCTCAGGACCGAGCAGATCAGCAACCTCCGGATCGGCGACCCGAATCACCCCGATCTCACTGCCGAGCGGGTGCTGATCCAGATGCGGCTGAAATGGAATGGCAGCGTCGATGTGTATCGGATCGTCGCTCGCGGTGTCCGGTTGCGGGGGAAGGTGTTTCCGAGCGGACGCGTCAGCTGGGGCCAGATCGACAAGTTGCTTCCACCGCCAACTGGCAAGCCGTTCAGCTTGCCCGACGTCGCGCTCGACATTGCCGACAGCAGCATTGCCCTTGCAACGCCATGGGGGCCGCTCGGGTTCGCGGTCCAGGGGAACGGCAACCTCACCGGCGGTTTCAAGGGCCGCTTCGTTTCCTCGAGCCCGCGACTGGTCACCGGCAGGTGCTTCGCCGAGAATGTGCGCGGCGCGGCCGCCATAGAGGTAAAGGCTCGCCACCCCCACGTCGTCGGCCCGCTCACCGCAAATCAGTTCGTCTGCCCGGCAAGCCGGTTCACGATCGTCCAGCCCCGCCTCGAGCTCGACGCCAAGTTTGGCGAGGCGTTCGATAATTACGACGCCAACGCGCGGCTGATGTCGCAGGTGCTGACAGCCGGCGACAACGGTCTTGCCGCGCTCAACGGCACGATGACCCTTGTCGGCGACCCCAAGGACGCTCGCGGGGTGATGGACTTCTCCGCGCAAAAATCGAGGCTTGGGACGATCACGGCCGAGCGGACGCGAGTCCAGGGCAAGTACAGGCTGCGGACTACCGCCGGCTCGCTGGTCATGGTCGGCCAGTATCGCGCCAATGGCGCCAGCCTGGCGCCTTCGATGACGGCTGGCCTGACGCGCGCGCTGGCGGCGACGAAATCGACCCCCATCGGTCCCATCGCAGCAACGATCGGCAAGGCGATCGGCGCGAGCGCACGCAACTTCGACGTGTTCGGCGGAATCCGGCTGGTGAACTTCCCCGGCTACGGCGGCGCTCGAGTCACCGACGCGACCGTTCGCACCGCCACCGGCGGACGGGCGCAGATCTCCGGCGGCAAGGGCGTCAGTTACTATTGGCCGACCGGCGCGCTTCGCTTCGACGGAACGATTGCGATGACGGGTGGCGGACTTCCGACCGGTTCGGTCACTCTCCACCAGGCGCCGAACGGAGCCTTGAACGGCTTCGGCAACTTCCGGCCCTATGTCGTCGACGGCTCGCGGCTCAGCCTGTCGACCCTGCGCTTCAACGGCGAGGCGAGCGGCGCCACCAATTTCAGTACGCTTGCTAACCTGACTGGCAATTTCCCCGGGGGGCAGGTGCGCAACCTCAATCTTCCGATCGAGGGAAGGATCGGCGCCAACGGCGGCATCCTCGTTGGCCGGCGGTGCATGGTCGTCACTTTCGACTATCTGAAGATGCAGCAGCTCAGTCTCGGCCGCACCCGACTGCCGGTCTGCCCGACTGGCGCGGCGATTATCGCCCAGGCCGCCGGCGGAGCGCTTCACGTCGGCGGAAGGATCAGCAATCCGGCGCTCGCCGGAAACCTCGGCTCGGCCCCGATGCGGCTCAGCGCCAGGTCGATCCTGCTTTCACAGGCCGGTTTCGAGGGGAGCAACGTCGCCCTTCGTATCGGCAGGGACGAAAGGCCCGTTGCGCTCAGTGCGGAGGCGCTTCGCGGCAGGTTCACCAGCGGCGGCGCGGCCGGAACCCTTTCAAATGGGGAAGCGGTTCTCGGGTCGGTGAAACTGAAGATGACCGACATCGACGGCCGCTGGAGGTTCTTCAACGAGCGGCTGACGGTCGACGGAAGCCTGCTTCTCAACGATCGCTTCGACCCGCCGCGCTTCTATCCGCTCATGAGCAACGATGTTCATTTCGTGCTGGCGAACAACCGCATCACGACCACCGGCACCCTGCGGCATCCGGCGAGCGGAACGAGGATCAGCGACGTCAACATCGAGCATAATCTCAACAGCGGCGCCGGCCATGCAAACCTTGACGTTCCGGGGATCACCTTCGGGCCCAACCTCCAGCCCGACGAGCTGACCCGTCTGACCGAAGGCGTGGTCGCCCTGGTTCAGGGGACCGTGAACGGTCAGGGCAGGATCAACTGGTCGGGGTCCGGTGCAGTCACCTCCACCGGCGACTTCTCGACGGCCAACATGGATCTCGCCGCGCCGTTCGGGCCGGTCCAGGGCCTGACGACCAGCGTCCATTTCACCGATCTTCTCGGGCTGGAGAGTTCGCCCGGCCAGGTCGCGTCGATCCATTCCATCAACCCCGGCATCATCGTCAATGACGGCGTCATCCGGTACCAGCTGTTGCCCAATCAGCTGGTGAAGGTGGAGCGCGGCGAATGGCCGTTCATGGGCGGCCGCCTGATCCTGCGCGAGACGATCCTCAATTTCGGAAGCGATGCGCCCAAGCGCCTGACCTTCGAGCTTCAGGGCTTCGACGCGAAAATGTTCATCGACAACCTCGGCTTCTCCGGGCTGGAGATCACCGGCACGTTCGACGGAGTTCTGCCGATGATCTTCGACGAGAACGGCGGCCGGATAGTCGGAGGCCGGCTGGATTCGCGGCCGCCGGGAGGCGAGTTCGCCTATAACGGGACCAAGCCCAAGGCAGGAATGATGGTCGGAGTTGCCTTCGACCTTCTCAGCAACATCCGCTACCGGTCGATGATCATTCGCCTGGATGGCGACCTCGCGGGCGAATTCGCCACCCGGTTCACGATCAACCAGGTGTCGCTGGGCAACCGCGGCGGCTTCGTCGCAGGGCTGGTCCGCGGCGCCTTCAAGAACGTGCCGATGGTCGTGAACCTCAACATCCGGGGCCCGTTCCGCTCGCTGATCCAGATGGCGAAGGGCTTCAAGGACCCGACCGGCGTCATCGAACCGGTGATGCCTTTCCCGCTCGATAGCCCCGGCATTGTCACCGAGACCCGCGTCCTCGGGAAAGAGGAAGAGCAGACGCGACTTACGCCGATCGACGAGGTCGATGTTTCCACCAAACCCCCACCACCAAGCGAGAAGTGAGATGACCAAGCTCAACATGAAGCGGCACTTCCGGCTCCTCGCCGGAGCAGCGCTGGCGATCCCGTTGGCGAGCTGCGTTACCGTCAAGGCGCCCGACAAGCCGATCGAGATCAACCTCAATGTCGTTATCCGGCAGGAGGTGGTGGTCAGGCTTCAACAGGACGTCCAGCAGCTAATCCGGCAGAATCCGGAAGCTTTCCCGAAGACGCCGGGAGGGTCGCAGTGACCCTTGCAGCGCGTCTCCTGATGGCGGCCGCGCTTGCCGTGGCGGCACCGGCCGCCGCGCAGGAAAGCTCGGTGATCGTCCAGGCCAGGCAGGCAGCAATCGTCGGTGAGCGCTATGACGGCTATCTCGGCTTTGCTCCCGGCGCCGGCGAGCAGGTGCGCCGGCAGGTGGGGGCGGTGAACATCCGCCGGAGGAGCCTCTACACGGATCTCGCCGTCAGGCGCCGGGCGACTGTGCAGGAAGTCGGGATCGCCGCCGGCTGCCAACTACTTGCAGACGTGAAGCCGGGCGAAATCTACATGCTCAATGACGGCTCCTGGCGGAGAAGGGCCTCCGGTGAGGGCGCCCCCGCGCCAAGCTACTGCGGGCGCTAAGTTTGCGAGATTTTCGCGTGGGTTGCGCGCGCGGTTGACTAGGCGGGCGTCGGTTCATAAAGGGTCCGCGCCTTGGCGGGCTCGTCGCCGCCATGTTTTTCGCCCCGGAGCTTGCCCCCTGTAATTCCGTCAGGGGCGACGCACAGGAGAGAATCGTGGCTGATGACGAAACCGGCAAGGTCCCGGACCTTCCACCCGACGCACGACTTCAATCGCTCGATCGGCGATTGGATGAGTTGCACCGGGCGGAAGCGGAGCAGGCGAAGCAGGAGCAGTCCAACCGGGTCCGGCAATTCGGGCAAAAGGTCGCTGCTCAGATGATCGGTGCTCCGGCCGGTGGGCTGTTGTTCGGTTGGGGTTTGGACACTTTGTTCAATACCAAGCCGCTGCTCATGATTATCCTGATGTTCGTGGGCTTCGGGCTCGGTATCAGGAACGTTTACTACTGGACCAAGTCGACGCCTTCGAACGACCGAAGGCCCGAATAGAGGCGAGGACTTTAAAGTGGCGGGCGAAGCGAAGTTCGACCCGATGCACCAGTTCCAGGTGCATCCGATCGTTCCACTTCATATCGGCAATTACGACATCAGCCTGACCAACAGCGGTCTGTGGATGCTGATCGCCCTCGTCGTAATCATCGGCTTCATCGCCCTTGGAATGAAGCGCGAGCTCGTTCCCGGCCGCTGGCAGATGGCGGTCGAGGAATTGACCGGAATGACCGAAAAGATGGCGGGAGCCACGATCGGTCCTGAAGGCAAGAAGTTCGAGCCGCTCCTGTTCTCGCTCTTCTCGTTCATCCTGGTGGCGAATTTCCTGGGAATCCTGCCGTTCGCGATGATTCCGGGCCTTCACCCCTTCGCTTCGACCAGCCACTTCTCGATCACCGGCGTATTGGCGGTGCTCAGCTTCTCGATCGTCCTCATCGTCGGCTTCGCAAAGCACGGCCTGCACTTCTTCACCTTGTTCCTGCCGCCCGGCGTGCCCTGGTACATGCAGGCATTCCTGTTCCCGATCGAGTTGATCAGCTTCCTCGTCCGTCCGTTCAGCCTCGGCCTCCGTTTGTTCGTCGCGATCTTCGCGGGTCACGTGCTGATGGAAGTGTTCGGAAACTTCATCGTCGACGGCCTGAACGGCGGCCCCTTCGGAATGGGCGTCGGACTGCTCAGCTTCATCTTCGTCGTTTTCGTGAGCCTTCTCGAGATTCTGGTGAACCTCATCCAGGCCTACGTCTTCACGCTTCTCACCGCCGTCTATTTGAACGACGCGGTCAACCTTCACTGATTTCAACAAAGGAGTTCGTCATGGATCTTGCAGCAGCCCAGGTCATCGGAGCCGGCCTCGCCGCCATCGGCGTTGGCGCGGCAGCAATCGGCGTCGGCAACGTGTGGGGCCCGTTCCTGGAAAGCGCGGTTCGCAACCCCGCGGCTTCCGACGGCCAGTTCACTCGCGTCCTGATCGGCTTCGCACTCGCCGAGCTGCTCGGCCTGATTGCGTTCGTCGTCGCGATGATCATCCTCTACGCGCCGCCGGCCGCCTAAGCGAGAAGGACCCGCCAAGGCGGACGATCCATGCCCCAGATCAACCAACTTTCCGAGATCTTCCTCTCCCAGCTGTTCTGGCTGGCCCTGGTGTTCGGCATTATCTACTTCGTCATCGGGCGAGGGATGGTGCCGAAGGTCCGGGGCACCGTCAGCGACCGCGAGGCGAAGATCGCGGCCGACCTCAAACGTGCCCAGGATGCTCGCGAGGAAGCCGATCGGACGGAAGCGGACTGGCGAGCCCGGATGAACGAGGCTCGCGCCAAGGCAGCCGAGGTTGAGCAGAAGGGGCGCGCGGCCAGCGCTCGCGAGATCGAGGCCAAGGTTGCCAAGTCCGCGGGCAAGATCACGAAGCGCGTCCAAGATGCGGAAGCAAGCATCCGCAAGGCCGTGGAATCGGCACGCGCCGAGTTGGAGTCGATCGCGGTCGATGCCGCTCAGGACATGGTTCGCCGTCTCGCCGGCATCGAAGTCGACAAGAAGCAGGCCGCCGATGCGGTGAAGGCGAATCTCAATGGCTGAGTTTACGACCGTCCAGGAGGTCCCGAGCGAGACGGGCCACGAGGAAGCGACCGCCTTCGGCCTCGGCCCGGGGTTCTACATAGCGCTTGCGATGCTGGTCGTTATCGGCCTGTTGATGTGGGGCAAGGCGCACAAGATGGTGGCCTCTGCGCTGGACAAGAAGATCGCCGCGATCAGTGCGCAGCTCGCCGAAGCGCAGGACCTGCGCAAGCAAGCCGAGGCGCTGAAGGCCGAATATGCCGCCAAGGGGGCCGCTGCCGAGAAGGAAGCCGCGGCAATGATCGAGCGCGCCCAGCACGAAGCGGAAGCGATGCTCGAGAAGGCTCGCGCGGATGCCGAGGCCCTCGTCGAGCGCCGGGCGAGGATGGCCGAGGACAAGATCGCCGCCGAGGAGCGAGCCGCAATTCAGCAGCTTCGCGCCGCGGTTGCCGAGGCTGCCACCAGCGCCGCCGCCCAAATCCTTTCCGAGCAGGTTACCGGTCAGGCGGATTCGGCGCTGATCGACAAGGCGATCAAGGGCTTCGACGGACGCTAGCCCTGGTTGTGCTGGCCTCCGGGAGCGCTGACTCCTTCGAGAGCCTGTTCCGCGCTCTGATCGTCGGTCTCACGCGCGAGGTCGCCCAGGCTGACGATTCCGCATAGCCGCTCGTTTGAATCGACCACTGGCATCCTGCGGACCTGCGCGCGGCTCATCTTCGCCGCGACGTCCTCGATGCTCTCGTCGTCTCGAGCACACAGGACATCACCGGTCATCAGCTCACGGACCAGCGTATCCGGCCCGTAACCCTTGGCTACTCCACGAACGGCGATGTCGCGGTCGGTGATCATCCCGATCAGGCGATCGCCCTCGCTGACGGGCATCGAGCCCGCATCCTCGCTCAACATGAAGCTGGCGGCTTCCTGCGCGCTCTGGTCGGGACGGACGGTTTTGACGTCGCGAGTCATCACTTCGCTGACTTTCATCGCTTCTCTCCTTTTCCGGGGTCTCGCGATGCAAACGAACGGCTGTGGCGGGTGTTGCGTCCTAGGGCACGTTCTCGGTCAGAAGGTCGTATGTGGCGACAAGTTCGTCCTTCTGGTTGAAGATCTCGACGGCCCAGCGGACCACGCCGGTTTCCTCGCTCTTGAGCGACTTCGATTTGACGGTGAGCTCCACGCGCATCGAATCGCCCGGATAGAGAGGCGTCAGGAAGCGCAGGTTCTCCAGGCCGGTGTTCGCCAGCACAGGGCCCGGATCGGGATCGACGAAAAGTCCCGCGGCGAAGCTCAGGATCAGATAGCCGTGAGCGACCCGGCCCTCGAAGATCGGCGAGGCCTTCGCCGCTTCCTCGTCCATGTGGGCGTAGAATTTGTCGCCGGTGAAATTGGCGAAATGCTCGATGTCCTCGATGGTGACGGTCCGGCTGCCGGTGACCCAGGTGTCGCCGATGGCGAGCTCGCTCATCTTCTGCCGGAACGGGTGGGCGTCGACGACGTGCTTGGGCGCTCCGGCGACATATTGGCCCGTGATTGCCGCAATCATCGCCGGCGAGGTCTGGAGCGCAGTGCGTTGCATGTAATGCTTCACTCCGCGAACACCGCCCATCTCCTCGCTCCCGCCGGCCCTTCCTGGGCCGCCGTGGACGAGGACAGGAAGCGGCGAGCCGTGGCCGGTGGATTCCTTCGCATTGTCGCGGTCGATGACCAGCATTCGCCCGTGGAACGAGGCAGCGCCGCGAACGAAGTCGCGCGCCGAGTCGGCCGAGTGGGTGAAAAGCGACAGCGCCAGGCTCCCCTTGCCGCGATTGGCGAGGGCGATCGCGTCATCGATGTCCCTGTAAGGCATGATGGTGGAGACCGGGCCAAACGCTTCGACGTCGTGCACGGCCGCGTTGTTCCAGGGATCGTCGCTTCGAAGCAGGATCGGCGGCAGGAACGATCCCCCTTTGACCGGGGATTCGGCATTGGGGTCGCCGGCGACGATTCGCGCACCTCCCGCCTCCAGCTCGGCGATCTTTTCCCGGACGTCCTTGCACTGGCTCGCGCTGACGAGAGCGCCCATGCGCGTGTCCTCCGAGCGCGGGTCGCCGACCTTGGTTTGCGTCAGCCGCTCGCCGAGCGCCGCCTGGACGGCGTCCAGATACTCGGCCGGCGCCAGCGCCCGGCGGATGGCCGTGCACTTCTGGCCTGCCTTCACCGTCATCTCGATCGCCACTTCGCGGACGAACAGATCGAACTCCGGCGTCCCCGGCGCCGCGTCGGGACCGAGGACCGAAGCGTTGAGGCTGTCCTGCTCGGCGATGAACTTGACGCTTTCGCGCATCACCACCGGATGCGTACGAAGCTTGTAGGCGGTCGATGCCGACCCGGTGAAGCTGACTACGTCCTGGCCCTGGAGATGGTCGAAGAGGTCGCCGACTCCGCCGACGATTAGCTGGACCGCGCCGGTCGGCAGCAGACCGCTGTCGATCATCACTCGGAACGCGGCCTCTGTCAGGTAGGACGTCGCCGATGCCGGCTTCACGATGGCCGGAACGCCCGCGAGGAAGGTGGGAGCGAGCTTTTCCAGCATCCCCCAGACCGGGAAGTTGAAGGCGTTGATGTGCACCGCCGCGCCCTGGAGCGAGGTATAGATGTGCTGGCCGACGAAGCTGCCCCTTTTCGACAGCGGCTCTAGGGCGCCGTCGAGCAGCACATGCGCGTCGGGAAGCTCGCGCCGGCCCTTGGATGAGAAGGAGAAGAGAGTGCCGGCACCGCCCTCGATGTCGATCCAGCCGTCCTTGCGAGTAGCGCCCGTCTGGTAGCTCAGCTCGTACAGCTCTTCCTTGCGCGCCATGATGGCTAGGCCGAGACCTTTGATCATCCGCGCCCGCTCATGGAACGTCATCTTGCGAAGCGCCGGGCCGCCAACCTCGCGGGAATGTCGGAGCATCGCTCCGAAATCGAGCCCGCCGGAGCCGGCGATTGCCACTGGCGAGCCGTCGATCGCGCTTGCAAGCTCGGACAGGCCGTCGGTACCGGCGATCCAGCGGTCGCGCTCGTAATTGAGCAATTGTTGAGTCTTCATCGCCGCTCCTTAGAAGAAGTTGGCGACGAGCAGGAAGGGGATGCATGTGATCGATCCGGTAAGGCCCATCCCGATCGAGGATGTAGAGGCAGCCCGCGAGCGGATCGCCGGAACCATCCTGCGCACGCCCCTGGTGAAATTGGACCTCGGCCCGGACGGGCCCGACATCCGGCTGAAGCTGGAAAACCTGCAGCCCACGAACGCCTACAAGATCCGCGGCGCGGCCAATGCCGTTGCAATGCTGTCGGACGAGGATCGGGCGCGGGGTGTGTGGACGATCAGCGCCGGTAACGCGGGGCAGGGCGTCGCTTATGCCGCGCGGGCCGCCGGGATTCCCTGTTCGGTTGTGGCAATCGAGACCGCGCCGAAGACCAAGCTTGACCGGATGCGGGCGCTGGGCGCGACGATCGTGCCTGTGTCTTACGAGGAGGCATGGAAGGCGGCGGAGGCACACGCCTTCGAAGGGCTGGACGGCACCTTCGTTCACCCGTTCGACAATCACGATTTCATTGCCGGCCATGGCACCATGGGGCTGGAGATCCTGGAGGACGCGCCGAATGTTCGCACCGTCATCGCTGCGATCGGCGGCGGCGGGCTAATCACCGGCGTCGGAAGCGCGATCAAGGCGCTCAAGCCCGATGTGCGGGTCCTTGGAGCCGAGCCCGAAACCGCGGCCCCTTATGCCTTGTCGCTTCGCAACGGAGAGCCGAGCAAGTTCACGGACTGGCAGGCGAGCTTCGTCGACGGCGCCGGCGGCCAGAGCGTCACCGCGCGAATGTGGGAACGGATGCAGCCGGTCGTCGACGGCTCGATAACGGTGTCGCTCGAGCAGGTGCGCGAGGCCATGCGGCTGATGGCCGACAAGGCACGAGTGGTTTCGGAAGGTGCCGGAGCGCTTGCCCTGGCCGCGGCACTCACCGGAGAGGCAGGCGACGGGCCCATCGTCTGCGTGGTTTCCGGGGGCAATATCGACCTGGCGAAATTCACCTCGCTGGTGACCGCGTGATCAGCGCCCGATGAACTTCGCCGGCCGCTTTTCCAGGAAGGCAGCGACGCCCTCGCGATAGTCTTCGCTGTAGCCGAGCCGGCGCATTTCATCGCGCTGGAGGTCAAGCTCCTGGTCGAGGGTTCGCTCCCAGGTCGTGCGGATGATCTTCTTGATCGCTGCAAGGCCTAGCGGTGGAAGCGAAGCGAGCTTGGTCGCCAGCGCGTTCACTTCGCCGTCGAGCGCGTCGTCGTCGACGCATTTCCAGATCAGCCCCCATTCCTCGGCTTTTTCGGCGGACAGGGGCTCTCCGGTCAGAGCCATCCCCATCGCCCGGGCCTGTCCCACGAGCCGCGGCAGGATCCACGAACCGCCGCTGTCGGGGATGAGCCCGATCGCTGAAAAGCTCTGGATGAACTTCGCCGAGCGTGCGGCCACCACCATGTCGCAGGCGAGCGCGATGTTCGCCCCGGCTCCGGCGGCGACTCCATTTACCCGCGCGATGACGGGTTGCTTCATCGAAGTGAGCATCGTGATGAGCGGGTTCCAGCCCGTTTCGACGGTGACACCTAGGTCGACTGGCTGGTCCCCCGACGCCACCGACCGCTCGTTGAGGTCTTGCCCGGCGCAGAAGCCGCGCCCGGCGCCGGTGAGGACGACGACGCGCGCCTCAGAAGCCTCGGCGAGCGCGGATCGAAGCTCCTCGTGCATTTGCGCGGTAAAGCTGTTGAGCCGGTCGGGACGGTTGAGCGTGACGCGCGCAATTCCGTCATCGATCTTGAAGTCGATGGTCTCGTAATCCATGGCCACGGACTAGCGAAGGAGGGGCAGTGGACGCAAACGAACTCGCGGACCGCGTCGCGCACCAGATGCTTGCCGACGAGGGCACGGGGCCTTCGTGGGGTATTCGCATCGAGGAAGTGCGTGCGGGCTATTGCCGGCTGTCGATGCAGCTACGCGAGGATATGCTCAACGGACATAGGATCGCCCACGGCGGGATGGTGTTTGCTCTTGCCGACACTGCCTTCGCTTACGTTTGCAACGGCCGCAACGAGCGCACGGTCGCCGCCCAGGCATCGATCGTCTTCCTGGGTAGCGCCGAGGCTGGCGAGACGTTGATCGCAGAAGGCGAGGAGGTCGCTACTGCCGGTCGCGGCGGCGTGACCGGGGTTTCGGTGAAAACCTCCAACGGCCGCCCAGTCGCCGAATTCACCGGCTATTCGCGCACCATCGGCGGAGCGGTGATCGAAGTTTGAACGTTAAGCAGGCAGGGACTACATCGAGATCATGTACACGACCGAGCTCCAGAAGACCGCTCAGATCAAGAACCTCGACGATCCGAAGCTTTCGGAAGCGTTCGAGGCGCGCGTCGCTGCCGACGAATTCATCGAGCCGAAGGACTGGATGCCGGAGGCTTATCGCCGGACTTTGATCCGGCAGATTTCTCAGCATGCGCACAGCGAGATTGTCGGGATGCTTCCGGAGGGCAACTGGATCACGCGCGCTCCGTCGCTTCGCCGCAAGGCGATCCTTCTCGCCAAGGTGCAGGACGAGGGCGGACACGGCCTTTACCTCTATTGCGCCGCCGAGACGCTGGGGACGAGCCGTGAGGAGATGATCGAGGCGCTTCACTCCGGGAAGGCCAAGTACAGCACCATCTTCAACTATCCGACGCTCACCTGGGCAGACATCGGAGCGATCGGCTGGCTGGTCGACGGCGCCGCGATCATGAACCAGGTGCCGCTGCAGCGGACCAGCTACGGGCCGTATGCCCGCGCTATGGTGCGGGTGTGCAAGGAAGAAAGCTTCCACCAGCGCCAGGGCTACGAGATCATGATTGCGATGGCGAACGGGACTCCGGAGCAGAAAAGGATGGCCCAGGACGCCCTCGATCGCTGGTGGTGGCCGTCTCTGATGATGTTCGGCCCGCCTGACGAGAACAGTCCCAACACCGCGCAGTCGATGCGCTGGCGCATCAAGCGCGAGACCAATGATGAGCTTCGCCAGAAGTTCGTCGACATCACCGTCCCGCAGGCGGACTTCCTCGATCTCAAGGTCCCCGACCCGGACCTCAAGTGGAACGAGGAAAAGGGTGGCTACGACTTCGGCGCCGTCGACTGGGAGGAATTCTACGCGGTCGTCCGCGGCGAGGGCCCGGTTGCCAAGGAGCGGATGGAAGCCCGCCGCAAGGCATGGGACGACGGCGCCTGGGTCCGCGAAGCCGCAGCTGCGCACGAGGCGAAGCGCCAGGCAAGGAAGGCGGCGTGAGTGGCGACTGGCCGCTCTGGGAGGTTTTCGTCCGCAGCAAGGGCGGGCTTTCGCATCGCCACGTTGGCAGCGTTCATGCTCCTGACGCGCAGCTCGCGCTCTCGCACGCCCGGGACACGTACACGCGGCGGATGGAAGGCGTGAGCCTGTGGGTGGTGCCCTCGAAGGAGATCGTTGCCTCCGACCCTGACCATGCCGGCGAGCTGTTCGAGCCGGCGGAGAACAAGATCTACCGCCACCCCACTTTCTACGACATCCCCGACGAGGTGAAGCACATATGACGGCGCCCGACGCGGCGCGCGTCGACTATCTTCTCAGGCTCGGCGACGATGCGCTGATCCTCGGGCAGCGGCTTTCCGAATGGTGCGGGCACGCGCCGGCGCTGGAGGTTGACCTGAGCCTCGCCAACATTGCGCTCGACCTGGTCGGGCAGGCGAATTTGCTGTTTGGCAACATCGGCGATGCGGACAAGATCGCTTTCCATCGCGACGTGCTCGATTTCCGCAACTGCCTGCTGGTCGAGCAGCCGAACGGCGACTTCGCCCGCACGATGGCCCGCCAGCTGCTGTTTTCGACCTGGCAGCACATGCTTTTGCAACGGCTCGCTTCGTCGACTGACCGATTCCTGAGTGAATATGCGGCGAAGGCGGTGAAGGAAGTCGCCTATCACCGCGAGCTCGCTGCCGAATGGGTGGCGCGGCTCGGCGACGGGACCGAGGAAAGCACGCGCAGGATGGCCGAAGGGCTCGACTGGTGCTGGCGCTTCATTCCCGAGCTGTTCGAGGTCGACGAAACGCTTCAGGCGATCATCGGCAGCGGTGCGGCGCCCGATCCGCGGGACTTCGAGGACGAATATCGCTCCGCGATCGCTGCAGTCCTCGCTGAAGCCAGGCTCGACGCCCCGGCCGAGCAGCGCCCGATCCTGGGCGGGCGGCGTGGGCACCACAGCGAGCACCTCGGCCACATCCTGGCGCCGATGCAATATCTCCCGCGCACCTACCCCGACGCGACCTGGTAATGAGCGCCCACTTCTACCCTCTGCGGGTGGCTGCAATCGTCCCCGAGACGAACGAGGCCAATTCGATCCGCTTCGAAATCCCCGACGAGCTCCGCGATGCCTTCGCGTTCAAGGCCGGGCAGCATTTGACGCTGAAGGCGGAGATCGGCGGCGAGGAAGTGCGGCGCAATTACTCTTTGTGCACCGCTCCGGACGAGCGCGACTGGATGGTCACCGTAAAACGGATCGGCGGCGGCCTCTTTTCCAACTGGGTCGGCGACAATCTCAAAGCCGGCGACACCATCGAGGTTATGCCTCCGCACGGAAGCTTCACGACCGACTTCCCCGCGGCCACGGCGCGTAACGTCGTCGGCATTGCCGGCGGATCGGGAATCACCCCGGTGATGTCGCTGCTGCGGACGCTCCTGAAAACCGAGCCGGAGAGCCGCTTCACCCTGCTTTACGGCAATCGCGATTCCTCCTCGATCATCTTCCTCGAGGAGCTGGCCAGGTTGAAGGACCGCTATCTCGATCGATTCCAGCTCTATCATTTCCTCGACGCCGAAGAGGGCGACGTCGAACTGTTCAACGGGATGCTGAACCGCGAGCGGCTGGACGACGCGATCGAGCATCTGATCGGTGCGCCTGATAGCGTCGCCGACTGGTTCATCTGCGGCCCGGGCCCGATGATGGATGCGGCCGAAAGCTCGCTGATAGACCGCGGGATCCGCCGCGAGCGAATCCACATCGAGCGCTTCACCGCCGACCGTCCGCCGGACACCCTCGTCCGCGAGATGGCCGAACTCCAGACGAAAGCTGCCGGCCTGACTCTCTCCGTGACCCTAGACGGGCGGACCCGAAAGGTACCCTTCACAGAGGGCAATATTCTCGACAGTGCGCGAGCCGCCGGCCTTCCGGCGCCCTTCGCCTGCAAGGCAGGCGTATGCGCGACCTGCCGCGCCAAGGTGACGAGCGGCAAGGTTGAAATGGCTGCCCGCTACGGCCTCACCGACGAGGAGGTTGAGGAGGGCTATGTTCTCACCTGCCAGTCGGTGCCCGACGGCGATGGAGTTGCGGTCGACTACGACGCCTGAGCCTTTTGCGCGGCTGCCGGTTTGTCGCTAAGCCGCTCGCATGTTGGACGAAGCCCAGGTGACCACCCGCTCGATCGCCGATCTTGCACCCGTCAAAAGTGACTCGCTGCTCGCGCTGATCGACCTCGCCAATGCCGACAAGCGGCCGGAAAAGATCGACGTTGGAGTCGGCGTCTATCGCGACAGCAGCGGAGCGACGCCGATCCTCAAGGTCATCAAGGAGGCGGAGAGGCGGCTCCTGGAGACGCAAGAGACGAAATCCTATCTCGGAGGACGCGGCGACGTCCGTTTCGCCGAGCTCCTCGCCCCGATCCTTCTCGGCGAGCATTCCAGCGACGAGCGCATTGCGGGAATCCAGACGCCCGGAGGATGCGGAGCGCTCACGCTGGGCTTCCACCTCATCAAGGCGGCAAATCCGGGCGCCCGGGTGCTGGTCGGCACGCCTACCTGGCCAAACCACGCGCCGATCATTCGCGGCTGCGAGCTCGAGATCGTCGAATATCGCCACTACGACCGCGCTTCGCGTCAGCTCTGCTTCGACGAGATGGCCGAGACAGTGAAGTCGGCGCGCCCCGGCGACGTCGTCCTACTCCACGGCTGTTGCCACAACCCGACCGGTGCCGATCTCGACGCGCAGCAA
Source organism: Sphingomonas anseongensis (assembly GCF_023516495.1). Classification (NCBI taxonomy): domain Bacteria; kingdom Pseudomonadati; phylum Pseudomonadota; class Alphaproteobacteria; order Sphingomonadales; family Sphingomonadaceae; genus Sphingomonas; species Sphingomonas anseongensis. The sequence goes on along the minus strand of NZ_JAMGBC010000001.1, from coordinate 649,768 downwards.
TGGGCAGAGATCACCGCGCTGATCGTCGGTCGCGGGCTGCTTCCGGTAGTCGACATAGCCTACCAAGGCTTCGGCGACGGGCTGGATCCTGACGCTGCCGGACTCCGAGCAATTCTCGACGCCTGCGACACGGTCATCGTCGCGCAAAGCTGCGACAAGAATTTCGGCGTCTATCGCGACCGCGTTGGCTCGGTCTGGATCAAGACGGCAAGCACTTCCTCGACTGCAACGGCGATGGGACACATCCTCCAGATCTCGCGCGAGATGTGGTCGATGCCGCCCGATCATGCCGCCGCTGCGATCCGGATCGTGCTCGACGATGCGAAGCTCAGCGCAGACTGGCGGGTCGAGCTTGACGGAATGCGCGGACGGATCGCGTCGCTTCGCCAGAGGCTCGCCGCCGCTGACCCGCAGTTCGGCTACATCGCCGAGCAGAAGGGCATGTTCTCGATGCTTCCGGTGACCCCGGAGCAGGTTGTGAGGCTTCGCGAGACCCACGCGATCTACATGGCCGACAGCGGCCGCTTCAACATCTGCGGCCTGTCGGACGAGCAGGTCGACCGCTTCGCTTCCGCAGTACTCGAGGCGATCGGTGGCTGAAGCCGACGCGGCGAGAATGGCCGATTCGACGCTGGACTGGAGCCGGGTCGCCCGGCTCGTCCTGACATCGCGCGAGATGGACCGGATCGAGGAACAGGAGCTCGTTCCGCAAAAGAAGGTCCTCTACCAATTCTCCGCGCGCGGCCATGACATGGCGCAGGTGCTTCTCGGGCTGCACGTGAAGGACGGCGACGCGGCCTGCGGTTATTACCGCTCGCGGCCGCTCCTTCTGGCGCTGGGAGTCGAGCTGGCCGACGCCCTGGGGTCAGGAATGGGCCTCGCCGGCGGCTATTCCGACGGCCGTGATATCGGCGTGGTGTTCAACTATCCCAATCCGGGCGGTGCGCACGCTCTTCCGATGTGCGGCGGGGTAGGCGCTCAATATACGCCCGCTGCCGGCTGGGCGCAGGCCATCAAGTATAAGAACGAGGTGCTCAAGGAGGGGCCCGACGACGCGATTGGTCTGGTCCTCGGAGGCGATGCGAGCGCCGCGACGGGTGGATTTTGGTCTGCGCTAACAATTGCCACGACTCAACAATTGCCGCTACTCATCTATATCGAGGACAATGGCTACGGTATCTCCGTTCCGTCCGAATACCAGACGCCGGGCAAGGACATCGCTGCGAACCTCGCAAGCTTTCGCGGGCTGACGATCTTCAACGGCGACGGAACTGAGCCGGAGCAGGCGGCGAAGATGATCTCGGACGCCGTCGCCCACGTCCGCCACAAGCGAGCGCCCGCTCTTCTTCGCCTGACGGTTCCGCGCCTCGAAGGGCACAGCGCGCAGGACACGCAGGCCTACAAGACGGAAGATGAGGTTGCCGCTGAATGGAGTCGCGACCCCCTTCCGAAGCTCAAGGCACAGTCGGGACTTTCCGACTCGCAATGGCAGCAGATCGAGCGCGAAGTCGCGGGCGAAGTCGCCGCGGCCGTCGCCGAAGCGGAGGCTCGCGGCATCTCCGATCCAGAGCGAGTCACGTCCAACGTTTTCTTCGAGGGCGATCTTCAGAAAGTCGGCGGGCGCGCAGGGCTTAGCCTCGATGACGGCGCCACCGACCAGCCCAAGCCCGAGGGACAGCGGATCAACATGGTCACGGCGATACGCCGGACCCTTGAGCAGGAGGTCGAAGCGAACCCGCGCGTGCTTCTGTTCGGCGAGGACATCGGACCGAAGGGTGGCGTGCATGCGGTCACACTCGGCCTGCAGGAGAAGTTCGGTCTGAGCCGTGTGTTCGACACCTCGCTGAACGAGGAAGGAATTATCGGCCGAGCGGTGGGAATGGCGCTGGCGGGACTGATGCCGGTGCCGGAAATCCAGTTCCGCAAATATTCCGAGCCGGCGACCGAGCAGATCCACGATTGCGGCACGATGCGCTGGCGCACGAACAACCGCTTCGCTGCACCCATGGTGCTTCGCATTCCCGGTGGTTTCTTCAAGTGCGGCGACCCCTGGCACAGCCAGACCAACGAGGTGGAGTTCATCCACAATCCTGGCTGGAAGGTCGCCGTCCCCTCCAATGCCGAGGACGCGGTCGGGCTGCTTCGTGCGGCGCTTCGGGGCAACGACCCGGTGATCTTCTTCGAGCACCGTGCGATGTATGATGACGCCTGGGCGCGACGACCGTGGCCCGGCGACCAGTTCGTCCTTCCATTCGGGCGCGCGAAGAAAACACGCGAAGGCGACGCGATCACCATCGTCACCTGGGGCGCCATGGTTCCACGCTGCGAGGCTGCCGCCGAAGGCGTCAGCGCCGACGTCATCGACCTTCGAACCTTGATGCCGTGGGATCGCGAAGCGGTGCTGGACAGCGTCCGCCGCACTCGCCGCTGCCTGATCGTCCACGAGGACCTGCGCACCGGCGGTTTCGGCGCCGAGATTGCTGCCGTCGTCGCCGACGAGGCCTTCCTGGATCTGGACGCTCCGGTGGCCCGAGTGACGATGCCCGACATTCCGAGCCCGCATCACCCGAAGCTCCTCGAGCGGGCTGTCCCGTCCGTCGCTGATATCCGGGCCGAGATCGACCGGCTGGTGGGGTTCTGACGTGATCGAAATCCGGGTGCCGGACGAGCAAGAGGGGACCAAGGCGGTGGTCCGATCCTGGCTCAAGAAGGTCGGCGATGTGGTCGCCGAGAACGACCCGCTGGTCGAGCTCGAGACTGACAAGGTGACTCAGGAGGTGCCCGCCCCGGCCGCCGGCGTGCTTGCCGAGATCGTCCTCGATACCGATGCCGAAGCGATCCCCGGCGCGGTGCTGGGCCGGATTACCACCGACAAAGCGGTTGCCGCAGCGCCGGCGTCGAGCGAACCCGAAGCGCCACCTTCCGTCGAGCGCGCGGCATCTGCGCCCGGAGCGATCGGAGATGCCGAAACCCGCCTTTCACCTTCCGTTCGGAGGGCGCTCCAGCAGCACGGGATCGACCCCTCGTTGATCAAGGGGACCGGGCGCGACGGGCGGATCACACGCGAGGATGTCGACCGGGCCGTTGCGCAGGCTACCGCGACCGGCGTTGGCGAACCCGCCACGGCGCAGCCGCGGCAGACGTCAACGCAGGACATCCCACACGACAAGATGCGGCTGAAGATCGCCGAGAACATGGCTCGCGCGGTCGCCGAGCAGCCGCACGTCACTGCGGTCTTCGAGGCCGATTTCTCCGCTGTCGCGGCCCACAAGGCAGCGTTGGCCGCCAAGGGCGTGAAGCTCAGCTACACGGCGTACATCGTCAAAGCCGCTGCCGAGTCGATGGCCGCAGCTCCGGCGATCAACGGGCGCTGGGAATCGGACCGAATCGCAATTTCGCCGACGATCGACATCGGCGTCGGTACTGCGCTCGGCGAAAAAGGGCTGGTCGTTCCCGTCGTCAAGGATGCCGGAAGCCTCTCGGTCGAGGAGATCGGAGCGAAGCTCGACGACCTGACCCGACGCGCTCGTGACGGCGCGCTCACAGGCGCCGACGTGTCGGGCGGCAGCTTCACCATTTCCAACCACGGAGTCTCCGGCTCGCTCCTCGCGGCGCCGATCATCCTCCATTCCGGCCAGGCGGCGATCCTCGGCGTCGGCAAGCTGGAGAAGCGGGTGGTCGTCAGGGAATGCGATGGGGAGGAGGCGATGGCGATCCGCCCGATGGCCTATGTCACGCTCACGATCGACCACCGGGTCGTCGATGGTCACCAGACAAACGCCTGGCTCACAAGGTTCGTCGAAGTCCTAGAGGGCTGGCCGGCAGCCTAAGTGTTGGTTTCGTCGGGAGGAACACCCTCCGGAATTTCGGCAGCGCCTTCAGTTTCGACGCAGTGAAGGTCCGCCCCCGCGCTGTAGCAGGTCATCGACAGCGACCCCATCGAATAGCCCTTCAGGAACGGCTCCATCGGCTCGCCCGATTCCGCGGCGACGCCGGCTATGTAGAGAAGCGGGATGAAATGGTCGGGCGTCGGCACCGCCAACGCATAGTCTGGATGATCCACCAACTTGAGGATGTCGCCCGGATTGGACCGCAGCTGATCCATCGCGGCGTCGTCGAAGCGCTCCGCCCAGTCGAAAGCCGAATCCGGCTTGTCCCACTCAACCCTCCGAAGGTTGTGAACCACGTTGCCGCTGGCGAGAATCAGGATGTTGCTGTCCCGTAGCGGCGCGAGCTTTCGTCCCAGCTGGACATGATAATCGAACGGCTTCAGCGCATTGATAGAGAGCTGGACGACTGGAATGTCCCTGTCCGGATAGACGTGCACGAGGACGCTCCACGTACCGTGGTCGAGCCCCCACTGGTCGCGGTCGAGACCGCACCAGACAGGCGCAAGCGCGTCCGCCACCTCCTGCGCCACATCGGGCGCTCCTGGGGCGGGGTATTGAACCGCGAAGAGCTCGGGCGGGAATCCGTAGAAGTCGTGAATCGTGCGGGGCCGCTCCATGGCTGTCACGGCAGTGGCTCCGAAGAACCAGTGCGCGGAGATGACGACGATCGCGCGGGGCCGAGGCAGTGCCTTGCCGACCGCCTTCCAGCCGCGCGTGAAGCCGTTGAGCTCGAGCGTGTTCATCGGGCTTCCGTGGCCGATGAAGATGGCGGGCATCCTGCTCATCGACTCCCCCTAACACATGGGACGGCATACGGTCGCAGACTGGATTCCTTCCGCGGGTGGAACAGTCTGCGGGGCAGGTGCGCTACAGTCCGGCAAATCCGGCGGAGTTCGAGGTGGCTGAGAAGAAAGAGGTGCCCGGCAATTCGGAGTTCGTACGGCGGACGTTGATCGTCCTCGGTCTCGTCGCGCTCGTATTCCTCGCCTGGCAACTTCGAACCGTCATCGTGCTGTTGTTCGGGGCGGTGGTCGTGGCGACGATCATCCGAGCGATCGCCGATCCCTGCACGAACAGGCTGCGCGTGCCGGAAGGGCTAGCGGTTCTTCTGGCGGTTCTGGTCATTGTTGTTCTTGTTGGCGGCGTTGGCTGGATGCTCGGCAACCAGATCGCGGCGCAGACAGAGACGCTCGCAGATACTTTGCCTACGGCGTTCCGGACTGTTGACGGATGGCTGGCGAACCTTGGGCTTGCCCATCCAATCCAGAGCTGGCTGGCCGAACTGCACCAGCATGGCGGAGCGCTCGTGTCGCGGTTCAGCACATGGTTGTCGGACGCAAGCACGGGACTCGCCAACCTGCTGATCGTATTCTTCGGCGGAATCTTCCTCGCCGCGGAACCTCGCTTCTACCGGACCGGTGTGATCAAGCTTGTGCCGCCGCATCGGCGAGCACTCGTTGCCGACGCGATGCGCGATTCCGAGAACGCCCTGCGTCTCTGGCTCCGGGGCCAGCTGGCAGCGATGCTGGTGATCGGGGTGATGACGGGGGCGGGGCTGTGGCTGCTTGGGGTAGAGTCCTGGCTAGTTCTTGGAATCCTTGCCGGCTTCCTCGAATTCATCCCCTTCGCCGGGCCGATCCTGTCCGCGATTCCGGCGATCCTGATCGCTCTCGTCCAGAGCCCTGAGCTCGCACTGTGGACGGCGCTGATGTACGTCTTCGTGCAGCACGCCGAGGCGTACCTCATCCAGCCGCTCATCCAGCAATATGCTGTCGAGGTGCCGGCCGTCGTCCTGCTCTTCGCTCTTCTCGCGTTCGCGGTTCTATTCGGGATCATCGGCGTTATCTTCGCCGCCCCGCTCACCGTGGTCTGCTACGTCCTCGTCAAACGGCTCTACATCGTCGAGGCGCTTGAGACGCCGACGCCAATCCCCGGCGAATACAAGAAGTAAGGGACCGGGGTAGAACCCCTCCCTCCGCCCGGCGGGCTTCACTTCCGCACCTGGATCGTGCTTTTAACGGGGCGCTGACAGGGGAGTGGCATGTGAGAGCTCGACATTGTCTGGCGGCGGCTGCCGCGCTTCTGACCGCTGGCACGCTGTCGGCCGCACCAGTGCTCGCTCCACCGGTTGCTCCGGGAGCGGACGTGCAGCCGTTCGTACGCGTTCCGTCCGGACGGATCGCCATCACGCACGTTCGAGTGATCGACGGCACTGGCGCTGCGTCCGCCGAGGACTGGACCGTCCTGATCGACGGAGCCCGAATTGCTGGAGTTCAGGCGGCGAGCGATGCCGTGCCGGACGGTTACCGGGCCATCGACGCGACGGGGAAGACTCTGATCCCCGGCATCGTCGCGATGCACAACCACATGTTCTACATCGCGCGGCCGAACCTCACGCCCGAGGGCCGGGCCGACGATCCACTTGTCGTCCCGCAAATGACGTTCACCGCGCCGCGCCTCTACCTGGCGAACGGCGTGACGACGATGCGGACGACCGGGAGCGTCGAGCCGTACGCCGACCTCAACGTCAAGGCGCAGATCGACGCCGGGGCGATGCCCGGGCCGCACATGAACGTCACCGGCCCGTATCTGGAAGGCGCAAACAGCCCCTTCATCCAGATGCACCAGCTGCGCGATGCCGACGATGCCCGCCAGACGGTCGCGTTCTGGGCCGAGCAGGGCGTCAATTCCTTCAAGGCTTATATGAACATCACCCGCGCGGAGCTTGGTGCAGCGGTCAAGGAGGCGCATCGGCGAGGGCTTAAGGTCACCGGACACCTCTGCTCGGTCACCTATCCCGAAGCTGCCGCGCTCGGCATCGACGACCTGGAGCACGGCTTCTTCGTCAACACCCAGCTCGATCCGGGAAAGACGCCTGACGTGTGTCCCGACACGGGCGGAACACCGACACTGATCGCGATGAAGCCCGGAAGTTCTGAGGCCAACGCGCTGATCAAGCTGCTCGTCGACCATCGGGTCGCCGTGACCTCGACTTTGCCGGTGTTCGAGCAGAGCCTGCCGCTTCACGCGCCGCTGAACCCAAGGGCGATGGCCGTGCTGACTCCGGAAGCGCGCAACGACTATCTCTACCTTCGCAATCTCGCCGCGACCCGCGGCGGCAGCGCTCGAGGCGAGGCGTTCCGGGAGGCTTACAATAACAATGCGGGCCTGGAGCGTCAGTTCGCGATGTCCGGCGGTCTTCTCATTGCCGGGCCCGACCCGACCGGAAATGGCGGCGTGATCCCCGGCTTCGGCGACCAGCGTGAGATCGAGCTTTTGGTTCAGGACGCCGGGTTCAGTCCGGTCGAAGCAATCCGAATCGCCACCCTGAACGGCGCGATCTTCATGGGGCTCCAGGATCACATCGGCTCGATCCAGGCGGGCAAGATCGCCGACCTGGTGCTGATCGATGGCAATCCAGTGGCGGCAATCACCGACATCGAGAAGGTGGACACCGTCTTCAAGGACGGCGTCGGCTACGACAGCGCCAAGCTGCTGGATTCAGTGAAGGGCCGCTACGGCCAATATTAGCGGCGAGTGCTGCGGTAGAGCTTCAGGACGTCGTCGACGGGCAGGGCGTCGATGTGATGGCCCTGGTCCCCATCCATCGAGGTCGCCGCGAACATGGAGTTGATCGCGGCCTCCTCGGCAGCCTCGACCGCGGCTTCGAAGAGAGGTGAAACCTGGTCGTTGGGCAGGTCGACGATCGCACTCGGCTTTGCCCGCCGCTCTGCCGTCCGCCGCACATCCGCATTTGTCGAAAAGGCGATCGCATACTCGCCCGAGCCATTGGTCATGGGCGAGCCCGTCCGGGCGATACCGAGGAGTCCGCGATGGGCGAGCCGCTCCAGATTGCGGTCGGAAAGTGGGGCATCGGTCGCGATGACGACGATGCAGGATCCGTCTCCGCTAGCCTTCGATAGCTCGTCCTTGAGAAAGTATTTGCCGAGTTTCTGCCCGACCGGAGTTCCCGCCACCTGAAGCACGCCCCCGTAATTGGTCTGGACCAGCACTCCGACGGTCCAGCCACCCAAACTGGCCGGAAGCTTGCGGGAGCTTGTCCCGATCCCGCCTTTCCAGCCGAACGCGATGGTGCCCGTGCCGGCGCCGACCGAGCCTTCCTGGACCGGGCCAGTTCTCGCTCCCTCGATCGCCGCAATCGTGTCGGAGGGCTTCACGCGCCGGGCGCGTATGTCGTTGAGGTAGCCGTCGTTGGTCTCGCCTACGACCGCGTTGACCGAGCGAACCTGCTCGTTTCCCGGCTGCCTAAGCGTCCACTCAACGGTCCCCGCCGCTGCTTCGGGCACGTTGAGCGTGTTCGTAAGCAGGATCGGCGTTTCGATCTCCCCGAGCTCCTTCACCTGCGTCGATCCCATGAACTTGCCGTAGGCATTGCCGACCGCGAAGCCGGCGGGGACCTTGTCCTGGTACAGATTTCCGCCATGCGGCAGGATTGCCGTCACGCCAGTTCGGATGGACGTTCCTTCGACGATCGTAACCTGGCCGACCTTCACTCCGGCGACGTCCGTTATGGCGTTCAGCGGCCCCGTGGAAAGGATGCCGAACGTGATACCCGCCTCGCGCGCACGCGGCCGATGATCCGCGGCAGAGGCGGCGCCAGTCACGAGGATAGCGGCAAGAAGGAGCAGGCTGCGCATTGTGCAGTCATCGCGCGCGACCTTGTCGGGCGCAACCGCCATCGCTAAGTCGCGCCTCCAAGCACCCGTAGCTCAGCTGGATAGAGCGCTGCCCTCCGAAGGCAGAGGTCACAGGTTCGAATCCTGTCGGGTGCGCCACTTCACTTGCCAAGAAAATCCGCCAGCGCCTCGTGCAGCTTTGCTCGCGCGGAGCCGACGATCATGCCCACATGGCCGGAATCGATTGGGATCGCTCGACCTGCCGGAGCCGTCGCGGCGGGCGTGATCCGGTCGTTTGACGCGGTAATGTTGAGAAGCGGGCAGGTGAGGCGATCGCTCATTGCCTTGCCGGCCACGCGCCACTGGTTGCGACCGGGCAGGTCGCTGCCGAACAGGTCTTCCATCAGTTCCCGGGCGGCAGGATAGGGCAGAGGCTCGCCTTCGTTCGCCCAATCCTCGAGTGCGACGAAACGTTGCGCTTCCTCGCCATCGGGCGGAAGCTCGGCAAAGCGCGCGAACTTCGTGACCGTTCGCTTGGGATCGAGCGACCAAAAGGCGCTTTGAAGCACTTCCATGGGAAGCACGTGCAACTGCTGCGCTGGAGGCTTCGCGCTTTCCCAAAGCTGCTGGAGCGGCTCGCGCGCTTCGAGAGGGTATCCGCCGAAGCGCCAGGGCGCGGCCAGGGTGACGACGCGCTCCACCGCTACCAGGTTGGCGGCGGCGATCGCCATAGTCCCGCCGAGGCAATAGCCGAGCAGCGCCGGGGGCTCGCCCAACTCCCCGATCAGCGTCGTCAGACTTTTCTCGACATGGTTGCTTACGCTCATTCCGGGCCGCCTGGCCGCCTCCCCCCAATCGACCAGAAGCACTCGGCGGCCCATTGTGCTGAGGGCGCCGGCGAGTGACACATGCTCGTCGAGGTCGAGGATGCTGGGCGGGTTGATCAGCGACGGCACGAGCACCAGCGGCCGTCCGGACCCGCCATAATCGCGAAGCGTTACGGCGCCCGCCGTTGCGACAGCCGGCCTCGGATCGCGCTTCAACAACCGGGGTGCCTGTTCGTACTTGGCCAGCCCGTCGAGCGCTTTCCCCGCCAGCTCCGGATTGTCCTGCGACACCATCCGAACAAGCTCGAGGAACAGCGGCAAAGGGCGGGGCGCGCGCTTTTGTTGCACCGCACACTCGGCGTCTGTTACTCTGTCGGTTCGATCATCGGAGCGGTTCATGGGCAAATCTGGCGGCAAGGTGACGATCAAGAAGTACGCGAACCGGCGGCTTTATGACACCGAAAGCTCGGCCTACATCACCCTCGACCGACTGGCGGAGATGGTCCGCGAGGGCCGCGAGTTCGAGGTCATCGATGCGAAGTCCGGCGAGGACATCACCCGCCAGGTGCTGACCCAGATCATCGTGGATGAGGAATCGCGCGCCGGATCGACGATGCTTCCGGTGAACTTCCTCAAGCAGATCATCGGCCTCTATGGCAATTCGATGCAGGGCGTGGTGCCGCAATATCTCGAGGCGGCCATGGACGCGTTCAAGCGCAACCAGCAGGCGCTTGGGCAGGCGTTCAGCGGAAGCAGCTTCGCCGACCTGGCAAAGCAAAACATGTCAATGTTCGAGGGCGCGAGCAGGGCATTCACCGAGACGGTGAAGAAAGCCGCGCCGGCATCCGAAAAAGAGCTCGACGAGCTTCGCGCAGAGCTTGCGAAGCTCCAGGAAAAAGTCGAACGCCTTAGCAAATGAAGACAGCCTTGTTTGCGTTCGCGGCAGCATTGCTTCTGCCGCTGTCCACCTCTTCGTCCGCTCAGGCCCCGGCGCCGATTGACCTCGAGTCCGTTCAGCCGATTGCAGGGCAGTGGGTTTATCGCTCTTTGCCCGCCGCTACCGAGGCGGACTTCGTCGACGCTGCTGGAACAGTCCGGCTGATGATTCGGTGCAACCGCGCCGGGCGGACCGTCTCGCTGATCCGAACCGGGGTAGCGGCCGCCGCCCCGACCTTGAGCGTTTGGACAACCTCGGCCTCGCGCAGCCTCCCGTCGAGCTTCCAGTCGACGAAAGAGCTGACGGCGACTCTGGCTGCGACGGATCCCTTGCTTGACGCCATCGCCTTCAGCCGCGGCCGTTTCGCAACCGGTGCAGCCGGAGCGCCGATGGTCGCGGTGCCGGTCTGGGCGGAGCTCAGTCGGGTGGTGGAGGATTGCCGAAGCTGATCGCGGGCGAGTCGTTTCGCGAAGTCAAACAAGATCGCCCAAACAAAGCTTCAATACAAGACTTGTGCTGAAGCCGATGGCGGCCGATGTTCGCTCTAGCTTCAACGCAGCGAAAGGAGGTGATCCGATGTCTCATGGTTCAGCACAGAGGTCGGAAAGGGGTGTCCGTCGGTAATCGCTGAACGGACGGCCGTCACTTCCGGCCGCTGACCATGTTCGAGGGGATCGCTGCACAGCAGCGGTCCCCTTTAACGTATCTAGCCTCTTGCAACTCGCCGGACTTCGCCGTTTTCCTTTGCTTTTTCGCCGCCGCAACGGAACTGTTGTAGGGTTGAAGTGTCTAATGCGGCGACCGCAAAGGAGGTTTTGCGATGGCAAAGTCCAGCACTCGTAAGTCAACATCATCAAAGTCTTCGTCGCGCTCCAAGAGCTCGAACCAAAGCACCAGTGATAAGATCGCAAAGGCCGCGATGAGCAAGGAAATGCTCGCTGCAGGCCTGACCGCTGCCGCGGCCGCGATTGCCGCCAGCCCGAAGGCCCGCAAGGCAATCAAGGACGCGGGGATGGATGCAGCGGACACGGCCGACAAGGCGGCCAAGTCAATGATGTCCAGCGCCACCAGGCTCGGCTCGCTGATTGCCGAGGCCGTCGCCGACGCGGCTCAGCGGATCATGTCCGGCAAGTGGCCGATGGACGACAGCAACTCGTCCGGCACGCGCGGGGCAAGCTCGGCGCGGAGCTCGACCTCGAGCTCACCTCGAGCGACCACTGCGAAGCCGGCGGCCAAACGGTCGACGACCCGCCGAAGCACGGCGAAGAAGAAGACCTCCACCGCAGCCAAAACCAGCGGCACCGCGACCCGCAAGGCGCCCGCAAAGTCGGGTGTCGCAAAGCGAAGCACCGCTCGCAAGTCGACGACTGCGCGGCGCGGCGCACGCAAGCCGTCGGGCGGAACGAAGCCTAGCTAGGCGGCCTGCCCGGCGAACTGAAGGCGGGCGAGGCTCGCGTAGAGTCCCTTCGCCTTCGTCAGCGAATCGTGAGTTCCTTCCTCGACGATCCGGCCGTGCTCCATCACGATGATGCGGTCGGCAGCGCGGGTCGTTGCGAGCCGGTGCGCGATGACGACGGTGGTGCGAGTCTTCATCAGTCGCTCCAGGGCTTCTTGGACCAACTGCTCGCTATGCGCGTCGAGCGCTGACGTCGCCTCGTCAAGCAGGAGCAGGGGCGCATCGCGAAGCAGTGCGCGGGCGATGACGATGCGCTGACGCTGCCCGCCGGAAAGGCGTGCCCCGCCTTCGCCAAGGAACGTGTCGTAGCGCTCGGGCAAAGTGTCGAGAAATTCATGGGCGTTGGCGGCCTTCGCCGCCTCGACGATTTCCTCGTCGGTCGAGTCCCAGCGGCCGTAGCGGATGTTGTCCTTGGCCGAGGCGGCGAAGATCACCGTTTCCTGAGGCACCAGCGCGATCCGTTTCCGCATCTCGGCTGGGTCGACGTCGCGAACGTCGATGCCGTCGATCAGCACTCGCCCTTCCTGCGGGTCGTAGAATCGAAGCGCCAGCTGCAGCAGCGTCGACTTGCCTGCACCCGACGGGCCGACCACCGCCACCGTCTCCCCGCGCGCAATGTTCAGCGACAGATCGTGGACCGCCTTCTCCTCGGGCCGCGTCGGGTAGCGGAAGGTGATATTGTCGAACTCGAGGCTTCCGACCGGCGGCTCGGGGAGCGCAACCGGCTCCGCCGGCGCATGGATTTCAGGCCTGGCGATCAGCAGCTCGTGGATTCGCCCGGCAGCGCCCGAGCCGCGAAGAAGGTCGCCATAGGTTTCGGTCAACGCCCCGAACGCGCCTCCGACGAGCACGCCGGTAAAGACGAAGGCGGCGATGGTCCCGCCGGTCATCCTGCCCTCGGCGACGTCGCTGGCGCCCTCCCAGAGGATCATGACGATCGCTCCGAACATCATCAGGATGACGCTGAAGGTCATGACAGCGCGAAGCGTGAAGCGCCGACGCGCGACGCGGAACGCCTGCTCTACGGCAGTCGAGAAGCGGCCGAGCTCGCGCTCCTCCTGACCGAAGGCCTGGACGACCTTCATCGCGCCGAGCGTCTCGGACACAGTCGTACCCACGTCGGCGATCCTGTCCTGCGACGAGCGGCTTAGCGAGCGGACCTGGCGACCGAACAGTACAAGCGGGATGACGATCACCGGGATCCCGATGACCAACATCGCGGCAAGCTTGGGCGCAAGGACGAACAGGTAGATGATGCCGCCAATGCCGGTTGCCATGTTCCTGAGCGCAATCGAGACGCTCGAGCCGATTACCTGGTCCAGGATCGCGGTGTCGGCGGTGAGCCGCGATGCGATCTCCGACGGTCGATTCTCCTCGAAGAAGCGCGGAGGCAAGGACAACAGGTTTCGCTGAACGGCGACCCGCAGGTCGGCGACAGTCCGCTCGCCGATCCATGACACGAAGTAGAAGCGCAGCGCGGTGGCGAGCGCCAGTACGGCCACAATCATCAGCAGATAATGAAACGCGGTGGCGACCGCATGTTCACTGCCGCCCTGGGAGCCGAAACCCTGGTCGATGACGCGTTTGAATCCGTAGGGAATTGCCAGAGTCGCCGCGGACGACATCACGAGGAAGAAGAGGGCGGCGAAGATCTGCGCCGGATATTTGCCCGCGGCGCGCCACACGACCCAAAGGTTGCCGAGCCTGCCTCGGGGTTTTTCGGTACTGGCCGCCATTCGCTACCGCCTAGCAGCCGCGCTCCAAGCTCTCAACGAGCCGTTCGCCGGATGAAGATTTGCGCGAGGGAGTGGGTCGATTCGGGGACGGGCGTCACGCAGTCAGGCCGTGGTAGCTGCTTGCCGGTGAGGCGAGTCGCCGAGGTTTCTCAGCTTGAGAGCCGGGCGCTCCACGCAGAACCATGAAAGTGCGCCACACAGCACGCCCAGTGGAAGCGAAAGCGCGATCATCGCGGCGACGCCGATTCCCGGGATGAGCGCGGCGAGGACCTGGCCGACGGGAAAACCCCAGATGTAGGTGCCGTATGAATAGTCCCCGAGCTTGTTGTAAGCGAGGAGAGCGGGCGCGCGGGCAAAGCCAAGCCAGAGAACGCAATAGGCAACCGCAACCGACCACAGTTCCTGAACGCCATGGCCGGTCACGATCAATGCGAACGCAGTAGCGAACAGGACCAGCGCGACACGACCGTTGCGGATACCCGAGGCACGGAACAGGTAGAAAGCTACACCGACGACGAACGGCAGGCTGAAAACGGCAAAATACCTGAACTGCGGCCACGGCCCATAACGGATGATGAGATAGGCCGGAGCCCAGGCGAGGACGATTACGGCGAACCGTTCGCGCCGAAGCAATCCCAGCACGCCGATCAAGAACAGGCCCGCGTAGCACGCACCTTCGAAGAGCAGCGTCCACAGCGGCCCGTTGACGATGTTGGGAGTGGGGTTGTGCATGAACACGCCGGGCAGTCCGATTGCGTACAAGATGCCGACAAGCGAGATGTTCTTGAGGGGGTACAGCCACACGCTTTCGTCGGAGAAATAGGCACCGAGCGGGTGGTCGGTGAACAGCGGTCCGATAAGGAATGCGCAGGCGAGCGAGACCACAAGAAGGGCCGGAATAATCCGCGTCACCCTCGCGAGCAGGAAAGCGGAATTGGACGTACGGCGTTCGAAACTGAGCGAAATGAAATATCCGGAGATCGCGAAGAAGGCGAGGACGGCCGTCGCTCCAAGATCGATGCCGATCAGGCTGTAAAGCGGGTCGGGGGTGTCCCAGGACAGAGACAGGTTCCCCGAATGAGATATGATCACCGAGCTTGCCGCAATCATCCGTATCAAGTTGAAGTGGTTCTGCTCGCGCTGACGCGGCAGGCTCTCGAACGACACGGAGGCTCATCTCCAAGTCGGCCGGCGGTTCGCCCCGAGCGGCCCCACCTTCCAGTTGAAGAGGTTTATTTCTCAATGGCATCGGTGCATACCTAACGTAAGTTAGTGCTGGAGGCTTCGCGCCCTGCTGACGCGGGGTGAGACATCGACTGGGGATAACTTCGCCGCAGCGCACCAATTCCTTGCGCAGGTGCGAAAGAGGGGCCACATCAGAGCCAATGCTCTATGATGCTTATGAAGTGCAGCGCTCCTTCCTCGCGGGCGCAAGCAAGCTTGCGGGCTTTGGGGCCGGGTGGCTCACCAATCCGGCAAATCCCATGGCCTACGCAAGCGCCAGCCCGCTGATTGCTGCGAGCCTCGAGGTCTTCGCCAACGCGACCGCACCGCACGGCAAGCCTGAGTTCGGGCTGAAGGCGGTCAAGATCGGCAAGAAACAGGTCGCGGTTCGCGAAGAGATCGTTCTGCGCAAGCCTTTCGGGCAGCTCAAGCGCTTCGTCCGGGAAGGCGTCGACACCGGCCCGAGGCTCCTCATCGTCGCCCCGATGTCGGGCCATTATGCGACGCTGCTTCGCGGCACCGTCGAGCGGATGCTTCCCGGGCACGACGTCTACGTGACCGACTGGCGCGACGCGAAGATGGTGCCGCTCAGTGAAGGCAGCTTCGACCTCGACGATTATGTCGACTACCTGATCGAGTTCCTGGAGACGATCGGCGAGGCGACCGGCGAGCGGCCGCATGTGATCGCCGTCTGCCAGCCCTCTGTGCCCGCATTTGCCGCAACCGCGCTGATGAACGCCGACAAGAACCCGTGGCGGCCCAAGACGCTCACAATGATGGGTGGGCCGGTCGACACGCGCAAAGCTCCGACGCCGGTCAACACGCTAGCGATCCAGCGGCCGCTGAACTGGTTCCAGAACAACGTGATAGCCACGGTCCCTGCGATCTATCCTGGTACCGGCCGAAAGGTCTATCCGGGCTTCCTTCAGCTCGCCGGCTTCATGGCGATGAACCTTGGCGACCATCTCGTCAGCCACTGGGAGATGTTCAAGCATCTGGTGGTCGGCGACGACGAGCATGCCGACGCGACCCGCGCCTTCTATGACGAATACCGGTCGGTCTGCGACATGACCGAGGAATTCTACCTGCAGACGGTCGACGTTGTCTTCAAGCGGCACCTGCTTCCGCGCGGCAAGATGACTCACCGCGGCCGCAAGGTCGATCCGGCGGCGATTACCGACACCGCGCTTCTCGCCATCGAAGGCGAGCGCGACGATATTTCCGGAATCGGCCAGACCAAGGCGGCGCTGGGCCTCGCGACCAAGCTCAAGGCGTCGGCGAAGAAATACTTCCTCGCGCCGAATGTCGGCCATTACGGAATCTTCAACGGCGGCAAGTGGCGCGAGATCATCGCCCCCGTCGTCGAGGACTGGATCGCCGCCAGCGATTAGGTGGGCGCCGCCTTGCGTTGCTTGCTGGTCGAAGTGTGGCGAAGCCCTATGAAGGATACGAGGCCCGACAGGGCTGCGATCACCGCCCCGATGATCATTGCCACCGAATAAGGGGCCAGGAGCGCCTTGCCGTTTTCCGCGAGCACGGCACCGAGCAGCGACACTCCGAACAGGCCGCCGGCGCGCGACAAGGCGCTGTTGAAACCGGAAACCATCCCGGTGTGCTTCGGATCGACGGAAACGAGGACGGTGCTCGTCAGCGGGGCAACGAGAATCGACATTCCCAGGGCGATTAGCGTGACAGCAGGGAAGACGTTCGTCCAATAAACCTGGTCCGAAGCGACCCGCGTCGCGAGCAGGAATCCGGCCGCGACCACCAGCGGGCCGACCGTCAGTGGCACGCGCGGGCCAAAGCGCGTGGCGAGCTTGCCCATCAGGGGCGAGCCGAGCCCCATTAGGATCGACAAGGGCAGCAACGACATTCCGGCGGCGACGGGCGAATAGCCGCCTGCGGAGATCAGCACGTAGGGCAGGAGAAGCAGGCAGGATCCGAAGGTGCCGTAGAGAAGGAAGGTGGTGAGGTTGAGCGACGAGAAGCACCAGTCGCCGAAATAGCGGAGCGGGATCATGGCCTTCTCACCCGCCCGGCGCTCGATGAGCATGAAGACGACCAGAATGACGATGCCGGCCGCGATCGACGCGCCCACAAGCGGCGAGAAGCTGCGATGCGAAGACCATAAGGTGAGGCCGTAGGCGAGGGCGCCCAAACCGAGAGTGGCAAGCACGGCCCCGGGGAAATCGATCGGCACCTTCTGCCGGTCTTTCGATTCCGGCACTTTCCAGAGCGCCACGGCGACCGAAGCCGCCGCGAACGGAATGTTGATGTAGAAAATGCTCGGCCAGCCGACATGGTCCACCAGCCAGCCGCCGATCAGCGGAGCTATCGCAGCGCTGATTGCGCCGGCGGCGGCCCAGATGCCGACCGCACGGCCGCGCGCTTCGCCTTCATAGGCGCTGTTGAGCAAGGCGAGGCTGTTGGGAAGCAGCAGCGCGGCAGCGACTCCCTGGAGCGCCCGGCCGACGAGGAGAAGCTCGAGCGAGCGGCTGACAGCGCAAAGGACGGATGCCAGGCCGAACAGGATGGTGCCGATGACCAGCCAGCGCCTGCGACCCTGGTGATCGCCGAGCGCTCCGCCGAGGAGGATCAGGGCTGCGAGTGGGAGCGTGAAGCCGTTCACCACCCATTGGATCTGGGCGGCGCTCGCATCAAGGCTTTCCCGCATCGCGGGGAGGGCGACATTGAGGACCGAGCCGTCGATGAAGGACAGTGAGGACGCACAGACCGACATGACGAGCGTCCATGTCGGGGAAGGGCGCCGCATCCGACGGCCTTAGCGCATCAATCGACCTTTTGCGCGATCGCGGCGGCGACCATCGCTCGCCACGTCTCCACGTCCCCGGCGGCAGCCATGGCTTCGTCGGGCTCACGCATCGTGTGGAGCACTGCCTCTGCCTGGTTCACATGCTCGCGCCAGGCGAGGTCGATCTTGTCCCCGGCCGACGGGTCGCTGCCTTCCGCATTGCTGCTGAGCGCAGCGCCCGCGAGAACCCGCGCCACTCTTTCGACCAACGGCTTTTCCGAAACCGGCATTGTCCGCTCTCCTCCTTTTCAGTGACAACACGCCGGAGGGCGTGCGGTTCAACGGGCGGACTTGCGCCGTGGGGGAGGGGGCAGAATCCGCTTGAGGAAGGCGCGGGCCTTCCACACGAGCCACAGCGACAGCAGCACCAAGATCGCGGCAATCAGAACCGCGGCGACAGGGTTGGCAATCGCCAGGGCAAGCAGCCCGCCGGTGGCGACATCTTCGGCGGTGGACACCGCGACATTGGAGAAGGGCTCCGGGCTCGCATTGACCAGGGTGCGGGCGCCGGCCTTGCCGGCATGGGCAAGGAAGGCCGCGCCGCCGCCCAGGAGCAGGCTTCCCAGCTGCCAGGCAGGGTCGGCGCCATCAATGATCGCCATCGACAGCAATGCGCCGCCGATGGGGCGGACGACGCTGTGGACGGCGTCCCAGGCACTGTCGACCCAGGCGATCTTGTCGGCGAAGAACTCGGCCAGCGCACCAACAGCCGCGACTCCGATGATCCAGTTGTTCGCGAGAACGTCGAGAGCGCTGAGCTGGTCGGGCAGGGCGATCCAGCCCAGCTTCATCGCCAACCCCGTCGCGAATGTGACCAGATACAGCCGCCAGCCGGCCAGGAGGCTGACCGTTGACGCCAGGGCAATCAGTTCGACCGCGGGCATTCCCGGCGAATAGCATTTCCGCCGTTCGTCGAAAAAGGGCTTGTACTCTACAAATGTAGCGCTACAAATGTAGCGACTGAAGGAGGCAACCATGTCGCGTCACCAAACCGTCCTCATTATCGCCGCCGCCGCTCTTGTTTCGACGGCACTGATCGTTCCCACGTCGGGGGTGCTTGCCGAGAGCTGGACGACCGTCACCGTCGATCACCGGCCGATTGTCCAGGGCAGCGGACACGTGGTCCAGCAGAGGCGGGACGTCGGAGACTTCCGCCGCGTGGAAACGCTTGGGTCGGAAGACGTGGACGTCCGTTTCGGCCCGACTCGCTCGGTCGTCATTGCCGCCGACGACAACATCCTGCCGCTTCTCAGCAGCCGGGTGGTGGGCGGGACGCTCAAGTTTGAAAGCCGTGGTTCCTACCGGATGCGCGGCCCGATCCGCGTCTGGATCACCACGCCCAGGCTCGACGAGTTCAAGACGGTGGGCAGCGGGAACGTCGTCATCCACGACGTCAACAGCTCCAGCCTGAAGCTCAGCCTGCACGGCTCCGGCGACATCCAGGCAAACGGCCGCACGCAGCAGCTCGATCTGGCGCTGATGGGCTCGGGCCGGGCGCGTCTCGCCGACCTCCTTGCAACCGACGTTTCCGCAGGTGTGTTCGGAAGCGGCGACGCCATCGTCCGCGCGACGGGCAAGCTCGACGCCCAGATGTTCGGTTCGGGGAGCCTGCGTTACGTGGGCAATCCGAAGAGCATGCGCAGCTCGCACTTCGGAAGCGGGCGGATCGTCTCCGCTAACTGAAGCCCACTACAAGATCTCGAACAGGCCGGCGGCGCCCATCCCGCCGCCAACGCACATCGTGACGACGACGTGCTTCACTCCGCGGCGCTTGCCCTCGATCAGCGCGTGGCCGGCCATCCTCGCGCCCGACATTCCGTAGGGATGTCCGATCGAGATGGCGCCGCCGTCCACGTTCAGCCGGTCATCGGGGATTCCAAGCTTCTCCTGGCAATAGAGCACCTGGACGGCGAAGGCCTCGTTGAGCTCCCAGAGCCCGATGTCGTCGACGCTCAGGCCGAAGCGGCCGAGCAGCTTGGGAACGGCGAAGACCGGGCCGATACCCATCTCGTCCGGTTCTGTGCCGGCGACCGCCATGCCGACATAGCGGCCCAGCGGTTCGAGCCCGCGTTTCGCCGCGAGCTCGGCTTCCATAAGGACGCACGCGGACGCACCGTCCGAAAGCTGGCTCGCGTTTCCGGCGGTGATCTGCTTGCCTGGCCCGCGCACGGGCTCGAGCTGCTGAAGCCCCTCCAGCGTCGTCTCGGGACGGTTGCCCTCGTCCTTGTCGATTGTGATGTCGCGCATCGAGACCTCGCCGGTCTCCTTGTCCTTGACGCCCATCCTTGCGCTGACGGATATGATCTCGTCGTCGAACCTGCCCTCGGCTTGCGCCTTGGCGGTCCGCTGCTGCGAGCGAAGGGCATATTCGTCGCACCGCTCACGGCTGATCGAATAGCGTTCGCCGACCACTTCGGCGGTGTCGATCATCGGCATGTAGACGCCGTTGTGCATTGCCAGCAGCTCGGGATCGGGGCCGACGCGCAACTCGCCCGTCTGGACGAGGGAGATGGATTCGACTCCGCCGGTGACGATCACGTCCATCCGGTCGACGATGATCTGCTTGGCGCCGGTGGCTATCGCCATCAGTCCGGACGAGCACTGGCGGTCTATCGACATTCCGGCGACCGTGACGGGTAGTCCGGCGCGAAGCCCCGCAGTCCGTCCGATGGTAGTCTGGACGCCCTGCTGGAGCGCCGCGCCCATGATGCAGTCGTCGACCTCCGCCGGGTCGATCTTCGCACGTTCAACCGCGGCTCGGATCGGGTGCGCTGCGAGCGTTGGGGAAGGGGTGGCGTTGAACGCGCCGCGATACGCCTTTCCGATCGGAGTCCGGGCGGTGGAAACGATGACTGCGTCGCGGGCCATTCGGCTCTCCTTCAGGTGAACAGCAAGGTCAGCCACACGGCCGATAGTGCTGGCTTGTCCTCATCTTCTATCTCGACAGTCACGAGGTGGCGTAAAAGAATTTGTCCCGCCGCTTTGTCCTCTACGCAGTCCAGGGTGAAGCGGCCCCGGACCCGCTTGCGGGATCGGACCGGCGCCAAGAACCGAACCCGGTCGAGTCCGTAGTTTACGATCATTCGCGTGCTGTCCGGGACCAGGATCACCTCGGCAGCCATTCGCGATAGCAGCGACAGGCTGAGGAAGCCGTGCGCGATGGTGCCGCCGAACGGTGTCTGCGCGGCAGCCTGCGGATCGACGTGGATGAACTGCCGGTCCTCGGTCGCGTCGGCGAAGGCGGAGATCCGCTCCTGGTCGATCGTCAGCCAGGACGAAACGCCAATCTCCTGCCCGGTGCGGCCGCGAATTTCGTCAATCGTTGCGACGGGCATCAGCGGCGCGCCGGAGCGGCCGCATAGGGCATGATCATCTTCCCGTCGGGCGCGGCCGTGAAGGTCGTCTGCGTCGGATAGGCGAAGTCGATCTTTCGCTCCGCAAACTCGCGAAGGATGTGCATCATGATCGCGGTTCGATCAGCTGCGAGGACGTTGGGGTCCACCGTCGTGACATCGAACAGCAGCTCGTGGTCGAGGCTGGACGGCCCGAAGCCCGTCATCGCGCAGCGGACGAAGGCACAGCCCCGGCGGCTCTCCACCGCCTGGCGCGCGAGGTCCGGAATCGCCTCCAGCTTCTCGGTCGGCGTCTGGTAAGTGATTCCGAAATTGAGGCTGGTGCGGCGGCTCTGCCCCTCGGCCAGGTTGCGGATTTCCTGATCGAGAAGCTTGGTGTTGGCCATCACCAGCTGTTCACCGCTCAGGGCGCGAAGCCTCGTCGTCTTCAGCCCGATCCTTTCGACGGTTCCGACGCTGTTACCGAAGCTGATGGTGTCGCCGCGACGGAATGGCTTGTCGAAGAGGATCGAAAGCGCGGCGAACAGGTCGGAGAAGATTCCCTGCGCCGCGAGGCCGATTGCGATTCCGCCGATGCCGAGCCCGGCGACAAGCGCGGTGACGTTCACGCCCAGATTGTCGAGGATGACAATCACCGCGATCGCGAACAATGCGACGCTGACGAGCACGCGGATCACCGCTCGGGCGTTGTCGAGAGAGGTCTCCCCCGGTTCGTCGCCCGCCTTCTGAGCGAGAATTCCCATTACCAGCTCGCGCGCCCACACCGCCGCCTGCAACGCCGCGACGATGATGAACGCGACATCGATCAGGCGAGCGATCCGCTCCGGCGGCTCTGAGTAGCTGGCGAGCACGTCGAGCGCGGCGACGACCATGAATACGATGCTGGTCCTGGCGAACACGCGCCCGATCACCGAGCGCCAGGTGCGGCAATGTGGGTCCCTGGCGGCGATCTGGCGGCCGATTTCGCGAAGGACGAGCATCAGCGCGACCGCAGCGACGGCCGCGGCGGCGCCGATCATCAGCTCGTGCCGGTTCTGCGCCAGCCAGGCGGCGGCGCGCGAGGGCCACATGATGCGCTCGTCCATCGCCGGCGGTCATGGCCGGTTCGGGCCGTGGAAATCAAGCAGCGCGCTTGCGCTGCGTGCCTTGCTTTCGCTCCAGGAATTTGAGGAAGCCGACTTCCGGAGACGACAACCACTTGCGCTTGCGCTGCGGCTCGATGCCGCCAAGCGGGTCGCGCGGATTGTCCTTTATCGCCTCGATCAGCGCCGGGTGGACATAAGACTTGCGGCTGATCGCCGGCGTGTTCCCAAGCGCTTCCGCCACGGGCTCGACGACGGTCTGGACGCTGACCCGGCTCGCTTCGTCCGCTTCCAGAATCTCGCCGTAGGCGATGACGCTCGCCCACCAGGTGCGGAAATGCTTGGCTGTGAACTCGCCTCCGCTCGCTTCGCGAATGTAGGCGTTGACGTCATCGGACGTGATCGGGTGCGGCACCCCTTCGCCGTTGATGTACTGGAACAGCGCCTGGCCGGGCAGCTCCTTGCACTGGCGGACGATCCGGCCAAGCCGCCGATCGGTGATGACCAGCTCGTGGAGCTTCCCGTGCTTGCCGTTGAAGCGCATCTTCACCTTGCCGCCGTCGGTGTTCACATGGCGGCAGAGAAGCGTCGTCGCACCAAAGCTCTTGTTGTCCTGTGCGTAGCGTTCGTTCCCAATGCGCAGATATTCGGTGTCGAGGAGCCGGACGACGGCAGCGAGCACCTTCTCCCGGCTCATTCCCGTGCTGCCAAGATCCTCCTCCACCCGCGTCCTGATCTTCGGTAGCGCCTCGCCGAACTGGAGGAGGCCGGAGAATTTCTTCTTGTCGGCCCGGGCGCGGAAGTCAGGATGGTAGCGATATTGCTTGCGGCCCCGCGCATCGATCCCGGTCGCCTGCAGATGCCCGTTGGAATCCTTGCAGAACCAGGCGTCGGTATAGGCCGGGGGAAGGCCCAGCGAATTGAGCCGGTCGATCGTGTCGCGGTCGGTCACGCGTTCACCCGCCTCGTCGAAATAGGCCCAGTAGCGGCCCATCCGCTTGCGCGAGTACCCTGGCTCGCTATCGCTGCTGTGGCGCAACCTTTGCTTCTGTTCCGGCATGATCGCCTAAGCGACCGGCGGGGCAGGGCGGTTCCTGCTGTTCGCCGAACGGAGTCACCAAGTGCCGAAAATCCGCGATTCAAGGGTGCTCATCGTCGCCACCGACGGGTTCGAGGAGTCGGAGCTGTTCGGCCCGCGCGAAATGCTGATGGCGATGGGCGCGCAGGTAATGCTCGCCTCGCCGGACTTGAGGCCGATCCAGGCGACGGTGCACGACGATCCGGGCAGGACGATCCGGCCCGACGTGAGGATCGAGGACGCTCGCTCGGCCGATTTCGACGCGTTGGTCCTGCCCGGCGGGGTCCGAAACCCGGATGCCCTGCGAATGAACAAGCCGGCGATTGCGCTGATCAGGGAGTTTGCGCAGGCGGGCAAGCCGGTTGCCGCGATCTGCCATGGCCCTTGGCTGCTCGTGGAAGCCGATCTCGTGCGGGGCAGAAAAGTTACGGGATGGCCTTCGATCCGCACAGATCTCTCCAATGCCGGGGCGAAGGTCGTGGACGAACCGGCGACGATCGATGGGAACATCCTGACCAGCCGCAACCCCGACGACGTGAAGCCCTTTACGGAAGCGCTCGTTGAGCTGATCGAATCCTCGGCGTCTGCCTAACCAGCCGGCAACCTTTGGCAGGGTAGGAAGCGTGAATGGCCCTTCTCGCCCGACTCCTCGCACGCCGATGCTTCGAGCTTCCCGAGTTCGAGCTCCGCCCGCTCGAGTTCGAGAGCGAGGCGGCGGAGGAGCTTGCCGAATTGCTGCTCGACAAGCCCATGGCGGTGAGCGCCACCAACGTCGTTGCGATGCCGCGGCCCATGCCCACCGCCGGCGAATTGCGCGATTCGATCGAGCGCCACCTGCGCAACAAGGCAAGTGGCGCCGGCGCTGGCGAGCGCCTCAGTCCGGCCGACGAACTGAAACTTGCGCTCGCCGAGCTTCGCCAGTCGCTCGCTTAAACTAGTCCTCGACCGTCAACGCCTCGATGGTGAGCACCAGCGAGCCGTCCGGTTGTTGATCGGGCTCGCCTGCAAGCGCGATGTCGGCAACCACATGGCCGGGGATGGAGAACTCGGAATCTTCAAGTCCGTTAACCAGCCTTGCCACTATCGCCCCCGCATCCGGCGCTGGGACACGAAGGCGAATTTTGTGTTGCTCGCCTGTAAAGGTTAATGATTGCCAATCCGTTGAACGGAACTCGGTAAGCAAAATCCTATCGCGGTTTACGCCGCCACGCCGAAGCAGGGAACGCAGCAACCCCGCGGCGGCGGGGGACATGGCCAGCCGCATCATTGCGGCGTCTCCAGATAGGCGAGAACCCGCTGTATAGTTCGCGGGCGCGGCTCTCTCCCCTTGCGCAGATCGAAAACAAACCGCGGATCGCCGACAGCATCCCGGCCGAATCGGGTTGGTGCGACCTCCTGGTGGCGTAGAAATTTCTCGACTTCTCTTAGCAGATACACGCTTATTCCCCACTTCGTCTGACGACTCGGCTGCCCATCCATTCCCAACGCAATTCCTACTTGTCTAGGCACATGCCTACACTTATGAGACCAACCATGGAGTCCAATCCCCGTGCCGTGTTGGAGCGCCTCTGCGCCGAGCGCGGCGAAGATTTCGCCGGATTGTCGCGAATGCTCGGCCGCAACTCGGCCTACATCCAGCAATTCGTACGCCGTGGTGTTCCGAGGAAGCTGAAGGAGGAAGAGCGAAAGAAGCTGGCTCGCTTCTTCGGCGTTCCCGAATCCTTGCTCGGCGGCCCGCCCGATGCGGACAAGCCTCCGCCAGGGCTCATTCCCGTGAAGCGGACGCTCGTGCATGCCTCGGCCGGGCCGGGCGCATTTGCCGGGGAGGAAAGGGGAGGACCCTATTTCGCGTTCGACGAGCGCTGGCTCCGGACGCTCACTCCGTCGGCTTCATCGAAGCTGTCGATCATTCGTGTCGAGGGGGATTCGATGGCGCCGACGCTGAATGCCGGCGACGACATCCTGGTCGACCTCGGCGACTGTATGGAGCGGCTCCGGGACGGGATCTACGTCCTTCGCGCGGACGATGTCCTGGTCGTGAAAAGGCTCGCGATCCATCCCACCGGACGACGGGTAACCGTCCAGTCGGACAATCCTGCCTACCCGGACTGGCCCGATTGCGACATCGACGCGATCCACTGCATCGGCCGGGTGATCTGGGCCGGGCGCAAGCTGGGTTGAGACTCTAGCTTCGGCGCCGGTCGAGCAGCCATACGGCGACCGCCACGGCAATTCCCGCGCCAAGGCCGATCCAGACGCCGCGAAGCGCGTTGCCGGTTACGAGGCCGGCGAGGAACCCCAGCAGGACTGCCGCCATGATGAAGCAGCCGCCAGCGCGCTTGTTTTGTCCGTCCATTGCCGCGCCTTGGCAGACCGCGGCTGCAAGCGCCAGCGTCAGGCGGGGAAGTTCATCTTCCGGAGCAGTGCCGCATAGCGGGGATCGCTCCGAAGCGGGTCGATGTACGTGTCGCGCTCCACTCGGAGCAATCCCGAATCGCGGATTACCCATGCCCGATCGAGCGCCGCGAAGGCTCGATCCTTATCGCCGAGCTGCGCATAGACCTCGGCATATTGGTAGCTTGCGGCGTCGCCATAGGATTGGCGCATCTTCTCGATCACCGCCGGCACCTCCTTGCTCTTCCCTGTCTGGGCGAGGATCACCGCTTCGTTGACGAGACGGTTGTAATTGTCCGTTGGTGCTCGCTTCAGATAGGCCTGGGCCTCGGCGAGCTTGCCTTGGGCAACGAGCGCAGTCGCGACGATCTCGGGCCAGTTGAACAGATACGGTCGCGTCCGTTCGAGCTTCTGTGAAAACTCGACCGCTTCGTTGAACCGGTGGGCGGCGAGCAGGGCGGAAAAATGAACGAAGTAGGCGTTGACGCTCAACGGATCGAGGTTGATCGCCTGATCGGAAAGCCTGATCGACTCCGTGCTGTTTCCGAGCGCTCCGAGGATGAAGGCATAATCCGACAACACGGCAGGGCTGGCGGGCGCGAGCTGAAGCGCAATCTTATACTCGCGGATTGCGGGCCCAACGTCCAAGACGACGCGGTAAATCTCCGCCAAGGCATGGTGAGCGTTGGCGAGCTTCGGAGCGAGCCGAAGCGCGACCTTGGCGGTTTCCATCGCATCTGAACGAAGCCGCACAAGTTCCGGAAGACCATCGGAATAGGTGCTTGCATACCAATTGGTGAACAGCGCCTTGTTCGCATAAGCATCGGCATATTTCGGATCGAGCTTGATCGCCGCGTCGGCGAGGGAAATGCCCTCCTGCAACGCATCCTTATCGCCGCGCCGGGTCGCTTCGAGCGCCTGAAGCAGAAGCTTTTGGGCCTCAGGGTTCTTTGTGCCTCCGGCGGTGATCGCTTCATGCTCGAACCCGCCGAGCGTGATGCTGAGCGCCCGGGCCACATTCTCGGCTATATCCGTCTGGATGACGATCGCATCGCCCGGTTTGCGATCGTAGTTTTGCGACCAGCGTTCGATCCCGCTCTGGCCGTCGATGAGCTGCGCGCTGACGCGAATGGTCGAGGGGGACTGCCGGACGCTTCCGGTGAGGATGTTGCCGACGCCGAGCTTTTTCGCAGCGGTCTCCGCATCGTCGTTGCGAACCGCTTCCGAGGAGGTTCGGCCTACGACTTTCAGGCCGGCAAGGCGGGCCAGGGCGCTCCGAAGTTCTTCGGCAATTCCATCTGAAAAATAGGCCTGGGAGGGATCGCCGCTCAAATTGGCGAACGGCAGGACGGCGATGCTTCCAGCAGCGGAAGCGGACGTCGGCTTGAAGAGCGCGTAGCCGCCAACGGCAGCGACGGCGACTGCGGCAATGCTGCCTCCGGCAATGACGTTTCGCCGGCTCAGCCCAGTGCCGCCAGAAGCGGAGATCGCCTCACCGCTCGACTCGCCGGCGAGCCTGGCGACCGCAGAAAGGATGGCTTGGAAACGCGGCTCGGAACGGCCGCCCTTCCATCCACTCAGTGGAAGCGCCTGCATCTCCCCAAAGCCCAGCGGTAGATGGACGTTATCGAGAAGCACCGGCACATAGACGCGGCGCTCTTGCGCCCGCGTCGCTTCGTCCTGCACGAACGTGCCTTCCGGCCCGACCGAGCGCTTGCTCCAGACAACGATGACGCATTTGGCTGCGTTGAGCTCGGATTCGATCATGTGGCGCCATTGCGCGCCGCCGCCGATCTGCTCGTCCCACCAGACCGAATAGCCCTCGGCCTCGAGCGCATCGACCAGCGGCTTAACCCGCCGCCGGTCTTCTGCCTTATACGAGACGAATACATCGCTCATTGGTGAGCCCCCGCTCTCGGAGGCAGCTTAGGTCCGATGACAGGCCTTCGCAATCGGCGGAGAGCAGATGGTCAACGCTCCGTTGACGATGTTCATCCGCAGTCCCGAAACGGCTCCGGGGCTAAGGCGCTTCAATGGACTCTCCCTTCATTTCGGGCCGCCCGGCGCTTGCCGATGCAGCGGAGCTGATCGAGCGCTTCGGCGACAATGCCGGTCTCGAGGCAGCCGTCCGTGCGGAGGAGAGCCGCGACGCGGGCAACCTGGTCCGCTTCTGTCACTGGCGGCAGATCGAGCGGGTCATCGTCACGCTGAGCAGCGAGGAAGTGCGCGGAAGCGTTCACTAAATCGTCTGGCCGGTCTGGCGCGGTTCATGTCCGCCCTCTAGTCTGCACCAATGGACGAGCGGGCTGGGGTGGGGGTCATCGCGCGGCTGCTTTGTGCGGCCGCAACGGCGGCATTTGCCTGCGCCCCTGCTGTCGCCCAGCAAGCAAACCCGTCACCCCCACCTGAGCCGCAACCCGATTCCACCTACATCGACCCATCCGCGCCGCTTGACCCCATGCCGGACCTCGGCGTGCCGTGGCCGGAGATCGGCAAGGACCTGCCCGACGCCTCTCAGCAACAGGCGCCCGACGCTCCAGCGGCTGCAATTACCGAGACCGACTCCGAGCATGCCTATGCGATCGTGATCGACGGGCTCGAGCGGCTGGGAAATCGGCAGGAATTGGTGGACGCGTTCGAGAAGCAGTCCGCGCTGTACGAACGGCGAAGGGAGGAAGCCAACGCCGCCCAAATCCAGCGCCGCGCCGAAGACGATTCGGAGCTGCTTGCCGAGCTTCTGCGATCCCAAGGCTATTATGACGCGCTCGTCGAGCCCGCCATCGAACCCGAAGGCTCCGTTCTCCGGGTGACCCTGGAGGCGCAGCCGGGCCAGCAATATCGATTCCGGTCTGTCGAGCTTCCTGGGCTCGAGGCAGCCGGCCCGGACGCCGAGAAACTTCGCCAGTCCTTTGCCGTCAAATTCGGCGATCCCGTGAATGCGCAGGAGGTGATCTCGGCCAACCTTGCGCTCAAGGTTGCGCTGGGCGAGGAGGGTTTCGCTCTCGCCAACATTGGCGAGCAGCAAATCGTCGTCGATCACCAGACCCACCTCGCGACCCTCGTGCTTCCGGTAAACCCGGGGCCGGTTGCTCATTTCGGGGCGATCCGGGTCAGCGGGAAGCCGCCGTTCAGCGCCCGCCACGTCGCCGAGATGGCGAGGTTCAAGCCGGGCCAGAGGTTCGAGCGCGACAGGGTCGACGATCTCCGCCGCGCGCTGATCGCCACCGGCCTTGTCGCCTCCGCGGAGGTTAAGGTCGTGCCGGTGACCGACCAGGGCAGGGTCGACCTCGACGTCACCCTGACTCCGGCTCCGCGCCACACCATAGCTGGGGAGCTTGGCTATGGGACGGGCGAGGGCGCCCGGCTCGACGTCAGCTGGCAGGACCGAAACTTCTTCAACCCGGAAGGAGCGCTCTCGCTGCGCGGAATTCTGGGCACTCGCGAGCAGCTGGCGGGCGTACAGTTCAGGCGCAACAATTTCATGAGGCGCGACCGCGTTCTCGACCTTCAGCTGACCGCCAGCCACACCAAGTTCGACGCATACGAGGCGCGCACCATTCGCTTCCTTGGGAGCATCGAGCGGCAGAGCAACATCATCTGGCGCAAGCGCTGGACCTGGGGCGTGGGCACCGAACTCCTGGCCACCGACGAGCGCGGGGTGTTCAGCGATCCCAACGTGAAGGAAACCAAGACCTTCCTGATCACTGCACTTCCGGTCAGCCTTGCCTATGACGGCAGCGACGATCTCCTGGATCCGACTCGCGGGTTCAGGATGTCCGGCCGGCTCAGCCCGGAAATCTCGGCCAAGTCCGGGTCCTTCGCCTACGCCCGCGCGCAAATCGACGCGAGCGCCTACCTTCCTGTTGCCGGGACAGCTGTTCTCGCCGGGCGGGTGCGCCTGGGAAGCATCCTCGGCGCGGACGCGCCGTCGATTGCGCCGTCGAGGCGATTCTATTCGGGCGGCGGCGGATCGGTTCGCGGATATGGCTACCAGCGCGTCGGGCCGGTCGACTTCGAAAACGATCCGGTGGGAGGGAAGACCCTCACCGAGTTCGCGCTCGAGGCCCGGTTCCGGCTCAAGGCGTTCGGCGGCAACTTCGGGCTCGTGCCTTTCCTCGACGGAGGGTCGCTGACCAACAATATCTTGCCCGGTGCAAGCCGCTGGCAGTTCGGCGCCGGCGTCGGTCTCCGTTATTATTCCAGCTTCGGCCCCATCCGGATCGACGTCGGGACCCCGCTCAATCCGCGCCACGGCGACAGCCCGATCGCGGTGGCGGTCTCGCTCGGCCAGGCCTTTTAATGGCCGAGGCTGCGCTCGTCGAAGGCGGCGGTGGGCGGCCGCCCTATCGGCTGAAACGCAATTGGGCACGAAGGCTCCTTCAGGAGCTTGTCGCGCTTTTGCTCGGCCTCGCTCTGCTCCTCGCCATCGGCCTGTTCGTGCTCGACACCGCGCCAGGGCACCGCTGGGTCGTCGACCGGCTCGCCCAGGTCGAGACCTCATCGGGCCTCAGGTTCCGAATTGGGCGAATCGAAGGCTCTATCTTCGGCGAATCAAGGCTCAAGAATGTCGAGATCCTCGACCAGAAGGGCGTGTTCTTCACGTCGCCCGACATTCGACTCGACTGGGCCCCAGGCGCATGGCTGTACAACAAGCTGTCGATCGACCGGCTTCACGCTGACCGAGCCACCCTGGTCCGGCTGCCCAAGCTCAAGCCGAGCGCGAAGAAGGGCCCGATCCTCCCCGGCTTCGACATCCACATCGGCGAATTGTCGATCGACCGGCTCGACGTCGGCAAGGCTGTCTCCGGAACGCCCCGCGTTGGCCGCCTGAAGGGGAGCGCCGATGTCCGTTCCGGCCGGGCCGTGATCAGGATGGGCGCCGCGATCGACCGCTCCGACCGGCTCCTGCTCAATTTGGACGCAGAGCCGGACGGCGACCGATTCGACCTCGAAGTTCGCGCCCGCTCGGCCGCGAATGGAGTGCTTCCGGCGCTGTTCGGATCGAAGCGTTCGATGGACGCTGTGATCACCGGCGACGGAACCTGGAAGCGCTGGCGGGGC
The DNA here is from genome assembly GCF_023516495.1 of Sphingomonas anseongensis. Taxonomy (NCBI): domain Bacteria; kingdom Pseudomonadati; phylum Pseudomonadota; class Alphaproteobacteria; order Sphingomonadales; family Sphingomonadaceae; genus Sphingomonas; species Sphingomonas anseongensis. Next base: position 619,281 of record NZ_JAMGBC010000001.1, on the reverse strand, counting down.
GCAGCGGCGCTCAACCTTTCCGGCCGCCCGACCGCCAGGTTCACCCTCACTGCGTCCGACGGTACCTTCGGCCTCTCCGGCGCCCTGAAGCCATCGCAATTCCTTCGCGGGCGCCAGCTGCGGCTGACGTCGCCGATTGTCCGCGTGACCGGCAGCGCCCAGCTGAAGGACCGTATCCTCGACGGCCGGCTGATCCTCGGCTCGGGTTCGCTCCGGATTGCCACGACCGGCGCCCTCGACCTCGCCCAGAACAGCTTCCGCTCCGTGCGCATCGGGTTCGACCTGCTTCGCCCGCAGGCGCTGTTCACCAACATGACCGGGCGGCAGGTGCGGATGCTGGTCACGCTAAACGGTCCGTTCAGCACCGCGACCCTGGCCTACCGGCTCACTTCGCCCGCAGTGAAGTTCGACAATACGGGCTTCGTCGACGTGCGCGCGGAAGGACGGACTCAGCTTTCGCAGTGGCCGATGCAGGTCCCGCTGCACCTGAAGGCTCGAGCCATCACCGGGGTCGGCGATGTCGCCAGCGCAATCCTCGCCAACGCCAGCCTCGATGGAATGCTGACCATTACGCCCAAGCTCGTTCGCGGTGAAAATCTGCAGCTCCGGAGCGCCCAGCTGAACGGCAAGTTATCGCTGCTGATCGACCTCGTCACCGGCCAGTTCCAGGTGCTGCTGTCGGGCGGAATGCACCGCTACTTTATCGAGGGCCTGGGCATCGTCGATGTGCTCAGTGACCTTCGGGTCGTGCCGGCGCCGGGCGGCCACGGGTCCCTCGTCACTGGCACCGCCAAGGCATGGGTGAGGCGGCTCGACAACAGTTTCTTCATGAGCCTGACCGGAGGCCTTCCGCGGCTTGAAACCAACCTTACCCGAACGCCTGACGGGATCCTGCACCTTTCGAACCTCCAACTCTATTCGCCCAAGCTGCGGCTATCGGGGGAAGGGGTGCGCTTTCGTGACGGCACCTTCCACGTCATCGCTCGTGGGCGGCAGGCGAAATACGGGCCGGTCCGGATGACTCTCGACGGCAATATCGCGCGGCCGAAAGTCGACCTGGTTCTCGACCGTCCCAACGACACACTGGGCCTGAAGGACGTTCGAATTTTCCTTAATCCAATCGCGGCGGGCTATGATTATCGCGCGAACGGCGGATCGCGGCTCGGACCCTTCACAAGCAAGGGCCAGATACTGCTGCCGCGCGGCGGGCGCACCGTCATCGATGTGGCATCGCTCGACGTGAACGGAGCACATGCAAGCGGCCGCCTTCGCGCCGATCCGGGGGGCTTCACGGGCGGCCTCGATGTCGCTGGCGGCGGCCTGACCGGCAATCTGGCCTTCGCGCCCGTCGGTAACGCGCAGAAGATCGAGGCGCACCTCATCGCCAACGGCGCAAGCTTCCCCGGCGCGCTTGCCGTGAGGAGCGGACGTCTGGACGGGACGGTCGTGCTCGCCGACGAGCGAACGACGATGTCAGGCGTAGTGACCGCTCGCGGCCTCGAGATGAATGGCGTGACGATTGCGCGGCTCACCGCCAACGCCAACCTGGTCAACGGCACGGGCCAGGTCCGCGCCGCCTTTGCCGGTCGCCGTGGTGCCGAATTCGAGTTCACGACCGTCGCCGACGTCTCTCCCGACCGGATACGGCTCAGCGGGCGCGGGTCGGTTGAGCGAAAAGCACTGGTGCTCGAGCAGCCGGCGGTTCTGACCCGTTCCGGCGACGGCTGGGCGCTGTCGCCGACGCGCGTCGCGTTCGGCGGCGGCCATGCCGTCGTCTCCGGCAACAGCGGATCCAGCCCCAACGTTCACGCCCAGCTCGCGTCGGTCCCGCTCAGCGTCCTCAACATTGCCTGGCCCAACCTGGATATGGGCGGCCTGGCGAGCGGAAGCCTCGACTATGCGTGGAAGGGGACGCGCTCGGGCCGGCTGAACCTGACCGTCCGCGGCCTCAGCCGCTCCGGGCTCGTGCTGGCGTCGCAGCCGATCGACCTTGGAGTCGCCGCGATCCTGACCGGCGACAAGGCGGGCCTGCGCGCGGTCGCGGTGAGCAAGGGGCAGACCATCGGGCGGGCGCAGGCGCGCTTCGCCCCGCTCGGCGCGGGATCGGTGATGACGGCGCTGATGAACGCGCCGCTGTTCGCGCAGCTTCGATACCAGGGCCCGGCGGACACATTGTGGCGGCTGTCGGGCGTGGAGATTTTCGACCTTACCGGGCCAGCCGCGATCGGTGCCGACATCCGCGGGACCCTCGCCAATCCGACGATCCGCGGAGCGCTTCGGACCGACAATGCGAAGTTGGAAAGCCCCGTCACCGGAACCGTGATCGACCATCTGGTCGCGCAGGGTGTGTTTGCCGGGCCGAAGCTGGTGTTCAGCAGGCTATCTGGCCAAACATCGGGCGGCGGCACGATCGCCGGATCGGGAGCCGTGACCTTCTCGGAAGGCCGGACCTTGCTCGACCTGGCCTTCAATGCGTCCGAGGCGCAGCTGCTCAACCGAGACGATATCGCGGCGCGCGTAACCGGCCCGCTCAGGGTGAAGTCTAACGGCGCCGGGGGCACCATTTCCGGCAATCTCCACCTCAACGGCGGCCGCTTCACCCTGGGCCAGGCGAGCAGCGCCGCCGCGGTGCCGCAGCTCGACGTCAAGCATACGGGCCTCGATCCCGCGGACGTGATCGAAACCGAGCAGCTTCACCCGTGGAAGCTGGACATCGAACTTGCGGGCGGCGGGTTGCAGGTTCGCGGCCTTGGAATCCGAAGCACCTGGACGACCGACATCCACGTCGGCGGAGCCGCCGATTCTCCGGCGTTCACCGGTCGCGCCGACTTGGTCCGCGGCAATTACGACTTCGCCGGCCGGACCTTCCGGCTCGACCGCGGAGTCATCCGCTTCCGCGGCGAAAGCCCACCCGATCCGCTTCTCGATATCCGCGCGCTCGCGCAGGTGCAGGGGCTTGACGCGACGGTCCTCGTGCAGGGGACCGGGCTGAAGCCGGAAATCAGCTTCGCGTCGAATCCGCAGCTTCCGCAGGACGAGCTGCTGTCGCGGATCCTGTTCGGAACCTCGATCACCAACCTGTCGGCGCCGGAAGCCTTCCAGCTCGCTTCGGCAGTCGCCGCGCTCAACAGCGGCACCGGGAGCCTCGATCCGATCAACGCACTGCGCCGAGCGGTGGGCCTCGACCGCTTGAGAATCCTTCCTGCGGACATCGCCACCGGACAGAAGACTGCGATCGCCGGCGGCAAGTATATCGGCCGAAAGCTCTACGTCGAAGTGATCACCGACGGGCACGAATATTCCGCCACTCGCGTCGAATATGAGATCACGCGCTGGCTTTCCGTTTTGTCCACCGTTTCCACCATCGGACGAGCGCAGGCGAGCGTTCGTGTCAGCAAGGATTATTGACGCGAGCCGCCGCGGTTGCGAGCAGTGGCGCGAACGGGGGTAAGCACCGCATGAGAAACTGGAACGTCCGCAAAATCGTCGTGCCGCCTGAAGCGATGCCCGAGGAGCACCGGCTCAAGAAGACTCTGTCCTGGCACCATCTCATTTTCCTCGGCGTCGGGGCGATCGTCGGTACGGGAATACTCGTTCTGATCGGCACTGCAGCCGACAAGGCCGGCCCTGCGATGATGCTGAGCTTCGTGATCGCCGGCGTGATCTGCGCGGCCGCGGCCCTCGCTTATGCTGAGGTCGCGACGATGATACCTGCTTCGGGATCTGCCTACACCTACAGCTATGTCGTATTCGGCGAGCTGATCGCCTGGTTCGTCGGCTGGTCGCTCATCCTAGAATACAGCCTGGTGGTCAGCGCCGTCTCAGTCGGCTGGTCGGGCTATTTCTCGCCGTTGATCGGTATTCCGCAGGAACTTGCGACGGCGCCTCTTCTCGGCGGAGTGTTTAACTTTCCCGCCGTGTTCATCATCGCGGTAATCGCCGGGATGCTCATCTACGGAATGCGCGAGAGCGCGACTCTCAACTCGATCCTGGTTGCAATCAAAATGCTTGCGCTGGCGATGTTCATCGTCGTGGCGCTGAGAGTCTTTCAAGCCGACAATTTCACGCCGTTCATGCCCTACGGCTTCGTCAAGAGCGGGCCTTCGGGGCAGGAGGTTGGGGTGATGGCGGCCGCCGCAATCATCTTCTTCGCTTTCTACGGCTTCGACGCCATCGCCACGGCAGCGGAGGAAACGAAGAACCCCGGCCGCGACCTCGCGATCGGAATCGTCGGTTCGATGGTTCTGTGCGTGCTCATTTACATGGCGGTCGCTGCAGCGGCGATCGGTGCGGAGCCCTATCAGCGTTTCGTGGATTCCCCAGAACCGCTTGCTCTGATCCTTCGGGACATTGGCCAGCCGGTTGCGGCGAAGCTGCTCGCTCTGTCGGCTTCGGTGGGCCTCCCGACGGTGATCCTCGCCTTCTTCTACGGACAAAGCCGAATCTTCCTCGCGATGTCGCGAGACGGGCTCCTTCCGGCGCCGCTTGCACGGCTCTCGGGCCGGCGTAATCCGGTCCGAATCACGCTCTTCACGGCCGTCGTGGTCGGAGCACTGGCCGGCCTCGTTCCGCTGAACGACCTAGTCGCGCTGGCAAATGCCGGAACGCTGACCGCCTTCATCGCGGTGTGCGCAGCAATGCTGACACTCAGACGGCGTGACCCCGATGCAAAGCGTCTGTTCCGGACGCCCTTGCCGTGGGTGACCGGGCTCATCGGCATCCTCGGCTGCGCTTATCTTTTCTACAGCCTGCCGAGGTACACCCAGGAATGGTTCCTGATCTGGAACGCGGTCGGGTTGGTCATCTATTTCGTCTTTGCCTCGGGCAACGCGGAGCGGACCCGAGGGAAAGCCGCCAGCTGATCAACTGCTGTAATACATGTCGAACTCGACGGGGCTGGGCGTGGTCTCCCAGCGCATCACCTCGTCCCACTTGAGCTCGATATAGGCGTCGATCTGGTCGTCGCTGAACACGTCGCCCTTGGTCAGGAAGGCGCGATCTTCCTGCAGGTTCACCAGCGCCTCGCGAAGGCTTCCGCAGACCGTGGGAACGTTGACCAGCTCCTGCGGCGGCAGGTCATAAAGATTCTTGTCCATCGGATCGCCCGGATGGATTCGGTTCTGGATGCCGTCGAGGCCCGCCATCAGCAACGCTGAATAAGCGAGATAGGGATTGGCCAGGGCGTCGGGGAAGCGGAACTCGACCCGCTTGGCCTTCTCCCCAGCGCCGTACGGGATCCGGCAGGAGGCCGAACGGTTGCGGCTGGAATAAGCGAGCAGGACCGGCGCCTCGAAACCCGGAACCAGGCGCTTGTAGCTGTTGGTCGTCGGGTTGGTGAACGCGTTGAGCGCCCGGGCGTGCTTGATGACCCCGCCGATGAAGTAGAGCGCGGTCTCGCTCAACCCGGCATAGCCATTACCCGCGAACAGCGGCTTGCCCGCCTTCCAGATCGACATGTGCGTGTGCATGCCGCTGCCGTTATCCTTGGCGATCGGCTTTGGCATGAAGGTCGCGGTCTTGCCGTAGGCATGGGCGACCATGTGGACGACATATTTGTAGATCTGCATCCGGTCGGCGGTCTGGACCAGGCTTCCGTAGGTGAGGCCGAGCTCGTGCTGGGAGGCCGCGACCTCGTGATGGTGCTTGTCCATGGGGAGGCCCATCTCGAGCATCGTCGAAACCATCTCCCCGCGGATGTCCATCGCGCTGTCGACCGGAGCGACCGGAAAATAGCCGCCTTTCTCGCGCGGGCGGTGAGCCAGGTTTCCGCCTTCATATTCGCGGCCGGTGTTGGTCGGAAGCTCGATGTCGTCGATCCTGTAGCCGCTGGCGCTATAGCCATCCTCGAACCGGACATCGTCGAACATGAAGAATTCGGCTTCGGGGCCGACGAAGACGGTGTCGCCGACGCCGCTCGCCTTCAGATAGGCTTCCGCGCGAGTCGCGGTGGAGCGGGGGTCGCGGCCGTAGAGCTCTCCGGTCGAAGGCTCGACGACGTTGCAGAACAGGATCAGCATCGGGGTGGCGCTGAAGGGATCCACGTAAGTCGTCTCGAGGTCAGGCTTCAGGATCATGTCGGACTCGTTGATCGCCTTCCAACCGGCGATGGACGATCCGTCGAACATGAAGCCGTCGGTCAACATGTCCTCGTCGATGACGACCGACGCCATGGTCAGGTGCTGCCACTTGCCCTTGGGATCGGTGAAGCGGAGGTCGACCCACTCGATCTCCTCATCCTTGATCTTCGAAAGGATCTTGCTCGCGTCGTTGGCCATTTGCCGCTCCCGGTTTGCTCGTTTCCTGGCGCTAGCGGACTCAAAACCAAGGCGGCCCGCGCTGCTGCTGGAGCAACACGGGGAAGGTTCGCGAATCCGAAGCTTGGAACAGGCTTGTCGGGCCGGTGCGGGTGCAAATCCAGATCGCCGTTAACTTTTCACCCCAGGAGCGCTGAGTCTGAGCAACCTGCTCACAGGACTAATCTAGGTTGGTGAGATTTCCCGAGAGGATGTAACCGGAGTTAACTTGAAACTCGGACGCGCGGTTTAAGTTTTCCTAATGGAAACAGACGTTTGCTATTTCCGCCGGAGGGCGGAAGAGGAACTCGCAGCTGCGGGCACAGCTTCGTGCGATCACTCGCGCGCGGCGCATTTCGAGATGGCCGAGCGCTATTCACAGCTTGCCGCCGCGATCCAGGAAGCAAACGAGAAGCTGGGACCGTTGCCGCGCCTCGTTCTAGCGCGGCAAAGTCCCGGCTAACTCACATCATATCGTTGACGGTCGGAACGGTGGTCGTCTGATCGCCGCCAGTCACGCTTCCGCCGGTCGAGATCTGCTGTTGGACCACCTGCACCAATTGAGGGCTGGTGGTTGTCGCCTTGCAGCTTCCGTTGCCGCTCGCCAGCGAAGCGGCGAGGGCGTCCACGGACACGCCGCAAACGGCGGCTGCGACGTCGACCGGTACCTGCGCCGTCACGGGGATGCTATCGCGGTTGACCTGCAGCGATACCGACAGGTCGTTGAGCACATTTTCCAGGCTGACGTTGACCAGCGTCGGGATGCTCGATCCCGATCCCGTGGCGCCGTTTGTTCCCGTTGTTCCAGCCGAGCCTTCCGTGGCCGCCGTGGTCCCACTGCTTTGCGGCGCCTCCGTCTTGCACGCGCCTAACGTGGCAACCGCGGCGGCAATAGCCAGCAGATTCATCGGCTTGCTAGCCATACTTACTTCTCCTTGTACAAATTTACTGGGGTCGCTGGGTCGTGTTCGTCGTCGTGTTGGTGGTGACCGGCGTTTGCGTGTTCGTCGGAATCTGCGACTGGTCGCCACCTCCGACCGACCCGTTGGCGGCGAGCTGCTGCTGAATGTACTGCTTTAGCTCCGGAGATATGCTGTTGGCGGTGCAGGTGGAGCTTCCGCCGCCAGACATCGACAGGATGTTGATGTTCACGCCACAAACGTTCGCCGCGATGGTTATCGGGATCTGCGCGTTGATCGGGATGTTCGCCTTGTCGATGTGCAGGTCGAGCGCGAGATTGTTGAGGACGTTCGACAGGTCGACGTTGACCAGCGAAACCGCACCGCCGGCAAGATCGCCGGCTCCGCTTGCGACCGTTTCTCCGGCGCTCTTGACTGCGTCCGCAGCGGTGTTCGCCGTCTTGCACCCGGCGATGGCGGCAATCGAAAGAAGCGTGAAAAAAGCGACGTCGGTACGCATACTGGGACCCCTGTAGTTAGCCCGTTTCTAGAAAAGTTGATCGGTCAGAGATTCCCGGTGAGGAGAAGGATGACCACGATAATGAGGATGAGCCCAAGCAGGCCCGACGGGCCGTAGCCCCAGCCGCTGCTATAGCCCCAGCGCGGAAGCGCTCCGACCAGCAGCAGGATTAGCAAGATGACGAGAATGGTCCAAAGCATGGCCGTTCCTCCCACTAATTGATTGCCAAGCGTAACGTGCCGGCGGGGGAGTAGTTGCAGCGGTTTGTTGCCTGGGATCAGTAAATCCGGCGTTGCGCGGCGACGAGCATCCGAAGGAGCATCGCAACCGGCCGAGGCACTCCGACCTTGCCTTCCAGCCACAGGCTCACCGCCGAGCGTGACACCCCGATCGCGGTCGCCAGGTCGGCCTGCGTGCGATAGCCGAGCGTCCGCATCGCTGCCTTCAGCTCGTCCGGCGACATGGAGGCGAGGCGTGGGTCGTCCATCTAGATCGCGTCGGCTCCGCGGTCGCCGGTCCTGATCCGAACCGCGTCGTCGATCGGAAGAACGAAAATCTTGCCGTCGCCGATTCGCCCCGTCCGCGCTGCCTGGCTGATCGCCTCGATGACGTTTTCAACGAGCACGTCCTCGACCACGACCTCCACCTTCACCTTGGGTAGGAAGTCGATCACATATTCGGCGCCGCGGTAAAGCTCCGTATGGCCCTTCTGCCGACCGAAGCCCTTGACCTCGGTGACGGTGATTCCAGACACTCCAACATCGTGCAGCGCGTCCTTCACGTCATCGAGCTTGAATGGCTTGATCACCGCTTCGATCTTTTTCACGCCGAAAGCCCCTTGTCAGGTGATGACAGAGCTAATGCCCAATCGCCGCCGCATTTGAAAGGCAGTGGCGCCAAATGGATAGGGCGATCATCCTTTCGGCAGGCCAGGGCTCGCGCCTCGGCCACATGGTCGACAACCGGCCTAAGTGCCTGATCGACTTTGGCGGCCGAACCTTGCTTGACCGCCAGCTCGACTGCCTGGATGCAAACGGAGTGCGCGAAGCCGTGGTGGTCACCGGCTTCCATGACGAACTCGTCAACGAGGCGCTCTCGAACAGAACTGCGGGCCCCAACGTCCGCGCCGTCTACAATCCGTTCTACAAGGTAGCGGACAACCTGGGGTCGCTGTTCATGGCCCGAGACGAACTCTCCGGAGACTGCCTCGTCTGGAACGGCGACACGCTCGTCTCCGACCCGCTGATGGCCCGAGTGATCGCCAACCAGCGTCAGGGCATCTGTGTGACCATCGACCGCAAGGACAGCTACGATTCCGACGATATGAAAGTGGTCGTCGATGATGACGGCCGGTTGCGGTCGATCGGCAAGCGGATCAGTGCCGGCGTCAACGGCGAGTCGATCGGCCTGCTGGCTTTCCGCTCCGGCGGAGCGGAACGCTTCCTCGAGGCGATCGAGCGCGACATCCGCACGCCCGAGGGCACGACCATCTGGTACCTGCGAGTGATCCACCACCTCGCCCAACAGTCGGACGTGTGGACTTTCGACATCGCCGGCGAGGAATGGGGAGAAGTTGACTTCCCACAGGACGTCGAGCGCGCGCGGGAGCTGGTCGCCAGGTGGGATTCGAAAGGCGACAGCGCGGCCGCCTGAACCATTTCGGCGGCCGCCTTGAAACCGCGCCAAGGGGGTCCATATGGATGATCAGATGTTTAAGAACACCATCCTTGGTCGTCCTCAAGTCCACGGCGGAAGCAGCACCGCACGAGCCTGAGCGCCTGACGCTCCGCCCCTGACGGGCGGGGCAGGGCGCGATGTCGCGGCAGTGGCCGCATCATTTCACGAGTCCCGGAATTTCTGACGCGCCGTCCGCCGGCTCGGGTCGCAAGTGCGCGCGTGAAGGACGTCAACGATGATCGCTGCTTCGGAGCTGCTTCTTCGACGAGTCACCGCTGCCCGGAATGCCGTGGCGCTGAATAGTGGAGAGGATACTTTGACAAAGGATTATTCACGGATCGAAATCGACGGATCCGCCAAGCTCAGCGCGGGCGACTTTCCGTTGGCGACCGTGGCCGTGGTCGGCTCGATCGTCGCGCTGACGGCCTTCCTGCTCCTGTTCCTGTTGGTGTCGATCTGATCGGCACCGCCCGTCGGCGCCGCTGGGATCTCCCCCAGATGCACGCCAGCGCGTGCCGGCGGGCTTTAACGACTACAGATAAGGTGGCTTGTCGAAGTCCTTCGGGCTCTTCGTGAAAATCTCACAGCCGGTGTCGGTAATCCCGATCGAATGCTCGAACTGTGCGGAGAGCGAGCGATCGCGGGTCACCGCGGTCCAGCCGTCGTCGAGAAGCTTCACGTCCGGCCGCCCAATGTTGATCATCGGCTCGACGGTGAAGATCATTCCCGGCTTCAGCTCTGGCCCTGTCCCGGGCCGCCCCGCGTGAATCACCTCGGGGCTGTCGTGAAACAGGCGCCCGACTCCATGGCCGCAAAAATCGCGGACGACGCTGTAGCGGTTAGCCTCGGCGTGGCGCTGGATTGCATGGGCGACGTCCCCGAGCCGGTTGCCGGGCCTGGCCTGCTGGAGACCGAGCATCAGGCATTCGTAGGTGGTGTCGACCAGCTTGCGGGCCTTCAACGGAACGTCGCCGACCAGGAACATCCGGCTCGTGTCGCCGTGCCAGCCATCGACGATCGGAGTCACGTCGATATTGACGATGTCGCCGTCCTTCAGAACCTTCTCGCCGGGAATTCCGTGGCACACGACGTGGTTGATCGACGTGCAGCAGCTCTTCGTGAAACCGCGGTAGCCAAGGGTTGCAGGCACCCCGCCGCCCTCGGTCGTCATCCGGTGGACGATCGAATCCAGCTCGTCCGTGGTCACTCCGGGAACGACATGCGGCACCAGGGCGTCGAGGATTTCCGCCGCCAGGCGCCCGGCCCGGCGCATGCCTTCGAAGGCCTCGGGCCCGTGGAGCTTGATCACTCCATTGCGTGCTTCGACGCGGTCGTCTCCGGCGACGGTAATATACTGGGTCATCGGACCTAAATAGGCCGGGACGTTCGCGATTGCGACCCCTCGGCGCGGCTGTAGAAGGGACGAAGGAGGCGCTTGGATGAATCGGGTGTGGACCGCGGCGCTGGTCGTCATCGGCGACGAGATCCTTTCCGGCCGGACCGAGGAAAAGAACATCGCGCAGGTGGCGAACTGGCTGAACCGCCAGGGAGTCCGCCTAGCTGAGGCGAGAGTGGTGCCTGATGTGCTGGAAGCGATCGTCGATGCGGTGAACGCTCTCCGCCCAGTCCATGACTATGTCTTCACAACCGGCGGAATCGGCCCGACTCATGACGACATCACCGTGGACTCCATCGCCGCCGCCTTCGGCGTTCCCGTCGTCGTCCACCCGCAGGCGCGGCTGGTGCTGGAGGATTATTATCGCGGTCGCCCCGGCGGGCTGACCGAGGCCCGGCTCAGGATGGCCCGGGTGCCCGAAGGCGCCGAGCTGATCCCCAATCCCACGTCGGGCGCTCCGGGTGTGAGGATGGGCAACGTTTATATCCTTGCCGGAGTGCCCAACATCGCACGCTCGATGCTCGAGGGACTGGAAGGAAAGCTGGAAGGCGGCTCGCCGATCGTGTCCGTCACCGTCCGGGCCCATGTGGCGGAAAGCGACGTCGCGCTACTGCTGAAAGAGGTGCAGGACGAGCATCCGGGAGTGTCGATCGGGAGTTATCCATTCTACGGCGGCGGCAAGTTCGGCGCCGATTTCGTCGTCCGCTCGGAAGACGCGGACCTAGCCGAGGGGTGCGCGCGGGTGCTCCGGGATCGATTGAAGGCCGCGGATTTTGAGGTGGTAAGCGGCTAGTCACCGGCCGGTTCTGGAGCGGGCGAAGGGAATCGAACCCTCGTCGTAAGCTTGGGAAGCTTCTGCTCTGCCATTGAGCTACGCCCGCGCCGGCGCTGGAATTAGGTGCTCGCCTAAGCGGCGTCAACGCGGCTAAGAAACGTCCGTGGGGGCGTTCACGCGAAAGCCGAAACATGTCGACGCGGCGGACCTTAAGGGCCGTCAATTCCGCTATTTCGACTTCGTGATGGTGGCCTTTGTTGTCGTCCTGCTGCTGTCCAACGTCATCGGTGCCGAAAAGAGGTCGGTGGTCGACCTTCCGCTGGTCGGCCCATGGCCGTTCGGCGCAGGAATCCTGTTCTTCCCGATCTCCTACGTAATCGATGATATCCTGACCGAGGTGTACGGCTTCGCCCGCGCCAGGCGAGCAATCTGGGCCGGCTTCGCGGCGCTGTTGTTCATGGGCGTGATGGAATGGACCGTCGTCCATCTGCCCGTCGCCGAGGGTTGGACGGGGCAGGGCGCTTACGAACGCGTGTTCGGATCGGGCTGGCGGATCATCCTTGCATCGCTGACGGCATTCTTCGTCGGCGATTTCCTGAACTCAGTCGTGCTCGCGAAGATGAAAGTGTGGACCAAGGGAAAGCATTTGTGGACCCGGACCATCGGCAGCACGATCATCGGCGAGGGTGCCGATAGCCTGATTTTCTACCCGCTGGCATTCTACGGAATGATGGACTGGCCGCTGAGCGTCCTCGGAGAAGTCATGCTCAGCCAGTTCATCCTGAAGGTCAGCTGGGAAGTGATCCTCACCCCGGTCACCTATGCGGTGGTGGGATGGCTGAAGCGCCGCGAAGGCGTCGACGTTTACGACGAGCACACGGACTTCTCGCCCTTCACCACGCAGGTCTGAGGGACTCTTCCGCGAGCGTCGCTCGTGCTAAGCTGCGGCTTCGGTGGGGCAGGTGCCGTTCATGCGGCAGGGGGCAGGCATGCGCAATCCACCGTCACCTACAGTGGCCGGTCTTCGCAACGGCGTTTCGGCGATCTCCATCATCTCCATATTGGTGCCGGCCCCGGCGCTGGCTGCACCGGAAGCGGTGCTGCAGGACGTGCCTTCCGCGGTCCAGGCAGTCACCCGCGAGGACCTGCAGAAGCTACCGACCGGACGTCGGCTCGAGGATCTGATCCGAACCTGCCCGTCGCAGACGATTCCCACGGTGGCGAGGCAGCCAGGCGTGCCGACGGACGGTCGGCCCGCGATCGACCTTAACTGCACGCGGCCGGCGGACATCGAGATGATCGACGTCTTCAAGGGGCATAACAGCATCCGTTCCCTGTATGGTGCGCCGGCGATGGCATGGGATCCGGCGCTCGAGCGATCCGCGCTATCCTACGCCACTACGCTCGCCCAAACGGGAAAGCTCGTCCATGCATCGCGCGAGGGGCGCGGAACGATCCGTGAGAACATCAGCCAGGGCCTTCCGAACTGGAATTCGGGGAGGCTATTCCAAAGCTGGCTAGACGAGCGGCCCTATTTCACTCCCGGAACATTCCCGAACATCAGCACCACCGGCGATTGGTACAAGGTCGGCCATATCAGCCAGGTCCTTTGGCCGACGACGACCACCTTCGGCTGCGCACGCACCGTCGGCGGCGGCTCCTCCTGGCTCGTTTGCAGGTACAATCCCGGCGGCAACAGGGACGGCAAGCAGGTCGGATTCCCGCTGCAGATCGCGCAGGGCGGGCCGCCCGTCATCAACATCAACAATCCGGTCCAGCAGGCGCCTCAACCCCAGGCGCAGCCGCGCTGCGAGGTCACTCAGCCCGACGACCTGATGGACCTGATCCTCCAGGGCATGGTCAAGGCTGGCTATACGGAAGGCGCGCTCGATCCGCGCGACCGCGACACTGAGATCAAATGGGACCGTGCGCTCCAGCACGAGAACCAGATCCAAGACCGGATGATCGGCGAGCTCGCCCGGGTGCAGGGTGACGTTGCAAAGAATATCAACGCCTATCTGGCCGCCACTTCGACCTGGCAGGAACGCTACGTTTACATCGCTTCATCGACGACCGGCCTCCAGGGCCTTCTGACCAATTGGTATGAGTCGCGCGCGATCTACGAAAAGGCGGACCTGGCCTTCGCGCTGATGAACCTGGGTGTCGGCGTCGGGAAGCTCGGTTTCAAGGCGTACAAGTTCCTCGCGGCGCGGCGTGCCGCCGCAGCGGCCGCTGAAACGACGCAAGTGGCCGGGGCCGCCGGCAAGGCGACGGAAGCGACTGCCGCTGCGCTCGGCGAGACGCAGGCATTCAACAAGACTCTCATCCCGCCGGGACAGCAGCCGAACATCCTTGGCATGAAGGGCTATACCGGCGCTTCGTCAGTCGCGGGCAGGGTGGCTGAGACCGGATCCCAATATACGGTCGCACTCGAAGGGGCGAAGCAGAAGCTGGCGACCGCCAAAACCGGTTTCGAACAGCTGATCGCCCGAACGGAAATCGACAATCTGATCAAAATGGGTCCTGCGGGTTATGAGGCCCAGCAGGCGGCGAGAACCGCGGCGAAGTTCGCTGAGCTCGACACGGGACTGGTCAAGGCCGCCCAGCAGGCCGGGGTCAACGTCGAAAAGGCCGCGGTCGGAGCCAATGTCGCTGAGCGGGAATGGGCGCTGATGAAGGCCATCGCGGAGGCGCGCGGCTGGCACGATATTCCCCGCTGGGCAAACACTCCGATTACGAACACCCTACTCCAGGCGCGCAAGATCCTGGGCGGCGTGAAGGATGCGAAAATCAGCCCGCAGGACTTGGAGCTCCTCAAATCGCTGAAAACCTATGTCGAAGGCCGCGGCCTGAACTTTGCGGAATATCTCCGTACGGCCGCCGGGGAAGTTGCGGGTGGAATCGTGGCGGGGGAATCGAAACCCATCACCGAAATCATCAAATATTATGACGATGCCGACATTAACCTGCTGCTGAAAGTGCTCGATACGGGCGGCGACGCGGCCGCCTTGCGGAACGTCGTAAGCCCCGTAACCCAGGCCTCGCTGAACGGCCTTGCCCAGGCGGGTTTAGGCACAGCCGGCACGCTTGGTCACGGAGGATCAGGCAGTCCTGGCCAAGCCGGCCAGGGCGGATGCGGCGCGCTAGATGCCGGTGTGGGCCTGACCCAGGCCGGGCAGGGAACGACCGCCCCCGGCGGCAAGCCGACGGACGCCCAACTCTCGAATGTACTCAACGGGCTGGGAGATCTCGGCCAGGTGGGGCTGGGCAATGCCGTCGACCAGTTCGGAGTGACGGACCGCTTCACGGCGGGTCAGGGTTACGGCCGAGCGGTCATGGGCGAACTGTGGGAGTTCATCACCTCGCCGTCGGCGACCACGGCCAGCTTCTACTACACCCTGGAAGCGCAGAACGAGTTGCTGAACCTCCTGCAAAACGAGCGGAAACCGCTCGTCGAGCTCGGAACCAGCCTCGACTCCGCATCACGGGCGCTCGCGGATTTGCAGAACACGCTCCAGAGAGCCGGGCTGAGCGGAGCCAACAGCTATTTGACGGGGCGCGGGCCGGCCGAGCTTCGACAGGCTCTCGACGAACTGCAGAAAGCCTACGATTCCGGAAGCGACCAGTGGAAGCAGCAGCACAAGGCGCAGATGGACGAGCGGCGCAACCACATCACGCAAAAGCTGCAGGATCTCGCCGAGACTGTGGCCGACCTCAACGCACTCGCTGGGCGGATGGGACAGGTACGCAGTTGGCTGGATTCATTGAGGCTCGGCCCGGATGGGAAGCCGCGAGGGCCCGTCGAGGCGTTCAATCCAATGACCTTTGTTCGCCTCGGCTCGATCAGCCTGTACCTTCGCGGCATGGCCGCGGATGCTTTTGGCCTGACGACCGACGCCCCGTTCCGGGTCAGCCTGCCGCAGCCGAGCCCGCCAGCGAACATGCCGCGACCGGAAGGCTGGGACGAGATGTTGAACCGGATGAAGCAGCAGTCCGCGGCGTTCGATGCAGCCCCCGAGGTTGAGGTCGATCCCGGTTTCGATGCCTGGCTAAACGGGCTCAACCAAGGCAAATAACGCGCGGCCTTCTCATTCATTTCGCGGATGCGTGAGGCCATGCGATTGAGCTTTCGCAGGCTTTGCTCCAATCCTTGCGCGCAACTCATTTGGTGTCGGACGTATGAGCAAGAGTGATCTCGACAGCGGCTTTAAAAAGGCTGGCGCGCAGGCCACGCGCAAGAGCGCGCGGGTCCCCGTTACGGCGATGGTCAAGCTGCGCCGGCGCGGCCATGACAATTTCGGCGCCAAGGCGTTCGACTTCTCGCGTGAGGGCTGCAAGCTCGAGTTCCGGGAGCGCCCGCAGCTCGACGAAACGGTGTGGGTAAAATTCGACCAGCTCGAGCTGCTCGAGGCGACCGTGTGCTGGGTCGATGACATGTGCGTCGGAGTCGAGTTCGCGCGTCCGCTCCATCAAGCCGTCTTCGAGATGCTCGCCGCCCGCTTTCGCTAAGCTCCATTGCCAAAGCCGCTGCCGGAACCTCCCGGAGTGTTGTTGATTTAGTAAGCACCCTTATTATATGGGCGGCCCATGGAAGATCTGTTGTTCGACATCAACGAGACCGCTCGAGCCATTCGCCGAGCGATCGACCAGCGCGCCGCCGTCTTCGGAGTCACTCGCGCCCAGTGGCGAGTGCTGGTCCGACTGAAGCGCGAGCCGGGACTGCGGCAGGTCGAGCTTGCGGAGCGACTGGACATGGAGCCGATCACCCTGTGCCGGATTATCGACAGGCTGGAAGAAGCGGGGCTCGTCGAGCGCAAGCCGGATCCGTCGGACCGCCGGGCTTGGCGCGTCGAGGTGACGCAAAAGGCGGAACCGCTGGTGAAGAAGCTTCGCGGCCTCGCACATGATCTCGCGGAAGAGGCGATGGGCGGAATCGAGGAGACGGACCTCAAGGACCTTCAATTCCAGCTTGCGGCTATACGGGCCAACGTCGCCCGCGCCGGAGAGCAACGCGCCAAGGCAATTCGAGCATGAACGAAATGAAGAAAGAAGTCGCTGAACGCGCGGCAGCGACGAGCGAGGCTCCGGAAGACGCCACGGAGGTTGTGAAGGTTACCCGCAAGCGCAAGGCGCTCAAGGGATCGCGCACTCGGACGATCCTCATGCTGGTCGTTCCGCTGCTGCTCCTGCTTGGCCTCGCGTATCTGTGGCTGGCCAGCGGCGGGTCAGAGTCCACCGACAACGCGCAGGTGAAGACGGACATCGTCTCTGTCACGGCGCAGGTCACAGGACCCGTCGTAGAGGTCAAAGTTAAGAACGGCGACCAGGTGAAGCGGGGCGACGTGCTGTTCCGGATCGATCCGGCCCCGTTCCAGGTCGCGCTCGAGCAGGCGCAGGCACAACTTGCGGCTGCGAAGCTGCAGACCAACGAGCTTCGCACCCAGGCTGCCGGCACCGGCGCCGACATCACCGGTGCCCAGGCGAACCTCGCGATCAAGCGCAACGCGCTGAACCGCCAGAGCACTCTGCTGAAACAGGGCTTCACCACGCGGGCGGACTATGAGGATGCGCTCAACGAGGTGCGCACCGCCGAGACCGACCTTGCAGACGCGAGAGCTCGTGCTGCCAATGCGCACGCCGCGATCGCTCCGGGCCAGCAGCCTGCGATCGCGCAGGCGCAGGCGGCGGTCGACAAGGCCAGGCTGGACCTGTCGCGCACCA